>NZ_JBIWKB010000023.1:90837-130060 GCF_044765425.1 Streptomyces sp. NPDC102462
CGCGCTCAACCACGACGGCGCCGCAGACGAACCCCGGCACCCGCCCCGCAGGGAACCGCGCTCAGCCACAACGGCGCCGCAGACGAACCCCGGCACCCGCCCCGCAGGGAACCGCGCCCCCGCCCGGCCAGGGCTCAGCGGGGCTGAAGGTCCCGCTTCGGCGCCGCCGCCCCCGTACCCCGCGGCATGGCCGGATGCAGTCCGAGCAGCACGATGCCCACGACCACGGCGGCCAGCCCGGCCGCCTCCCAGGCCAGCGCCCCGGTGTCGGTACGCAGCCGGTCACCGAGGAACCCCACCCCGCACAGGATCCCGGCCAGCGGCTGGGCGGCCGTCAACGCGGGCAGCGACATACGCAGCGGCGCCGTCTCGAACGCGCTCTGCACCAGGATCAGCCCGGTGATGCCGAGCGCGAGCACGCCGTAGGGCTGCCAGCCGGAGAACAGTTCGGCGAGCCCGCCCGCGGAGAACCGCTGCCCGCTGATCCGGGTCAGCGCGTCCTGCACGCCGTACAGGAGACCGGCGGCGAGGGCCAGCAGTACCGGGGCCATGCTCAGCCGGGAGCGTTTGGCGAAGGTGGTGAGCAGCAGGGCGAGGCCCAGCGTCACGCCGATGATCAGCCAGTGCCGGACCGGGTCGGTGACCGCGTGCCCGCCGTGCGGCCGGCCCGCCACGATGAACGCGGTGACGCCACCGGCGAGCAGGGCGAGGCCCGTCCAGCCCTGGCGGCCCAGCGGCTGTTTGGTCTGGTGCCGGGAAAGGGCCAGGGCGAACAGCAGGTTCGTGGCGAGCAGCGGCTCCACCAGGGAGATCTCGCCTCGGCCCAGGGTGACGGCGCCGAGGATCATCCCGGCCGCCATCAGGCCGATGCCGCCGAGCCAGCGTGGCACCTTCATCAGGTCGAGCAGCAGCCGGGGCGAGAGGAAGTCGCTCAGGGGTGCCTTCTGGGCGGCGTTCTGCTGGAGCACGAATCCGAAGCCGAGGCAACAGGCCGCGCTCACGGCGAGAATCAGAACCAGAACCGACACGCTGCGTACCTCGATCATCCGGCCGGGCCACGGGTGCGTAGTGGCCGACTGTAGTCTCCCGAAGCTCTCCGTGCCCCCGGGAGTGCCCAGAACCGGTCAGGTGAAATCGGCCGGGGGGCCCGGTCGGCCAGGGGGGGCGCGAGCCGACGGCCCACCGTCATGGTCCGCTGCCCGGGTGGTCGCCACCCTGGCGCATGCCGGCCACGCAGAGCCCCCTCGCCGGGTCCGGTCCGCGCCGCCCACGCGACCCTGGGACCTGCCTCAATTCCCTTACTGCAAACGGTAGTTGAACCCAACAACAGCTCCGATGAACTTGACGTGAACCGTTGGCGGGGGATTTGCTGTGAGTGATCGGTCGATGGCAGTTCGACAACCAGGAAGTCTCGCGGTGCCCTTACCCCCGCCCCTGCTCCACCCGCGCCGCGCGCGCCCCTACGAGGTCGTCGACGACGCCTTCGACGACACCGAACTCATCGCCGCGCGCGCCGCCCTGGCCCAGGGCCGGCGGCAGGCCGTACGGGCCCTGCTCCAGCGCACGGCCGACGACGGGGACCGCCGCGGCCACCGGATCTGCGTCCTCGCCCGCCCGCCGTACACCGCCGCCTGGGCCCGCGACTGGCTGGCCGCCGAGCCCGGATCCGCCGACGCCGCCACGCTGCTCGCCCTGGCCCTGGCGCGGCGCGCCCTGCGCGGCAAGGAGGACCCCGCCGCGGCCCGCGCCGCCTGCCGCGCCGCGGCCGAACTGGCGCCCGCCGACCCGACCCCGTGGCTCGGTCTGCTCCTGCTCGCCCGCGACCTCGGCACCGACGAGGAGACCGCGGACGCCTTCGCCGAGGTGTGCCGCCGTCACCGCGACCACCACCACGCCCACCATCTGATGACCGCACGCCTGGCCGAGCACCGCCCCGAGCCCGGCGCCGACCCCGGCCACGAGGCGTACGCGTTCGCCGACCGGACCGCGGCCCGCGCCCCCGCCGACTCCCCGCTCGCCGTCCTGCCGGTCGTCGCGCACACCGAGCGCTTCCGGGCGCTGGCCGCCGCGGGCCTGGTGCCCGCCGACCCCGTCGCCTCCGGGCACTGGTCGGGGCCCCGGGTCCGGCAGGTGCTGCAGGCCGCGTTCGACTGGTGGCTGGAGTGGGAGCACGACGAGCACCCGCGCCGCCACGTCGACCTCAACTTCCTCGCCCACGCCACGTCCTGCGCCGGCCGGACCGCTGAGGCCGCCGCCCTGTTCCAGCGGATCGGCCGGCATCTGACCCCACGGCCGTGGTCGTACCCGGGCCGCGAGCCCCGCGCCGCCTTCCGCGCCGCCCGCGACCGCGCGCTCGGCGCCGCCCCTGCGACCTCGGACGGGGCGCCCCCGGACCCGCCGTACCCGCGCGCTCCCCTTCCTGGAAGGCAAGAAGACGCCACGCGAGAAGACATTACGGAACGCTGACCCGTGGCCCGACCCCCTGGTCCCGCGGGGCCGACGGTGCTCGAATGACGGTGTGAACCCCCAACCACCCGAGGACCCACGCGCCGAGGAGGGCCGCCCGATCGGCCGCCGTGTGGTCCTCGGCACCCTCGCCCTCGGCGCCCTCGCAGTGGCCGCCGCGCCCGCACTCCAGCGCGGCACCGAGGCGTTCCTCGGCGCCGCCTCCGGCAAGGACCCCACCGGACTGACGGGCCTGCTGCCGAACGGCGGCGGCTTCCGCTACTACTCGGTCGCCGCGTCCGTCCCGCACCGGGGCCCCGCGGACTACCGGCTCACGATCGGCGGACTCGTCGACCGCCCCCGCGCCTACACCCTCGCCGAGCTGCGCGCCCTGCCGCAGACCCGGCTGGTCAAGGACGTCCAGTGCGTCACCGGCTGGCGGGTCCCCGGCACCCCGTTCGAGGGCGTCAGGCTGTCCCGGCTGCTGGATGCGGCGGGCGTGCGCGGCACGGCCCGCGCGATCCGCTTCACCTGCTTCGACGGCACCTACACCGAAAGCCTCACCCTCGACCAGGCTCGGCGCCCGGACGTGCTGGTCGCGCTGCGCATGCAGGACGGTGACATCGGCCACGACCACGGCGGACCCGTCCGGCTGTACGTGGCCCCCATGTACTTCTACAAGTCGGCGAAGTGGCTCTCCGGGATCACCGTCACCGACCGGGTCGAACCCGGGTACTGGGAGCGGCGGGGATACGACGTCGACGCCTGGGTCGGCCGCTCGAACGGACGGACCGATGAGCCTACGAACTGAGGCGCCCGCGGGCACGGACCGGCTGCCGCGGTTCTCCCGCGCCGAACGCTGGGTGCACCGCACGACGGCCGCGCTGATGGGCGTGTGCGTGCTGACCGCCGCCTGCCTCTACGTCCCCCAGCTCGCCGTCGCCGTCGGCCGCCGCGCCCTCGTCGTACGCCTCCACGAGTGCGCGGGCCTCGCCCTGCCGGTGCCCGTCCTGCTGGGGCTCGCCTCCCGGGCGTTCCGCGCCGACCTGCGTTTCCTGAACCGCTTCGGCCCGCACGACCGGGTCTGGCTCGGCGCTGCACTGCGCCGCGACAAGCGGCACTCCGCGCGCCCGGCGGGCAAGTTCAACGCCGGCCAGAAGGTGTACGCCGCCTGGATCGCCGGCGCCACGCTGGTGATGCTCGGTACGGGGCTGATGATGTGGTTCACCCACCTCACCCCGCTGATGTGGCGCACCTCGGCGACCTTCGTGCACGACTGGCTCGCGCTCACCATGGGCGTGGTACTGGCCGGCCACATCGGCATGGCCCTGGCCGACCCGGAAGCCCGCCGCGGCCTGCGCACCGGCACCGTGACCCGAGACTGGGCAACCCGCGAACACCCCCTGTGGCGCCCCTGACCCACCCCGCCAGTCACCGGCGGGACGCGCCCGTAGGGGCGCGGGGAACTGCGCGCCCAACCACAACGCACCCGCACCGGCACGGTGACTGGGCAACCCGCGAACACCCCCTGTGGCGCCCCTGACCCACCCCGCCAGTCACGGCGGGACGCGCCCCGTAAGGGGCGCGGGGAACTGCGCGATCAGCCACAACGCACCCGCACTCGCACCCGCGCGACCAGCCACAACGCACCGGCGCGCCCAACCACAACGCACCCGCACTCGCACCCGCGCGACCAGCCACAACGCACCGGCGCGCCCAACCACAACGCACCCGCACCCGCGAAGGCACCGGCACCCGTACCCGCAAAGGCGCCGGCACCGGCCCCCGCACCCGGGGGTTCAGGCGGTGAAGTCCAGCAGGACCTTGCAGGCGCGGCTGCGGTCCGCCGCCAGGGCGAACGCATGCTCCGCCTCGGCCACCGGGACCACCGCGCTGATCAGCGCGTCGAACACGGGCTCGGCCGCCAGCAGTTCCAGCGCCTCGTCGAACTCGGCGTCGAACCGGAACGCCCCGCGCAGCTCGATCTCCCGGCTCACCACCAGGTTCCCCGCGAACGGGCTCTGCCCCGGCGGCAGCATGCCCAGCTGCACCACGACCCCGCCGCGCCGCACCAGCCGCAGGCAGGTGTCGAGCCCGGCGGCCACCCCCGATGCCTCGACGGCCACATCGACCTCGGCCGGCCACCCGGCGTCGTCCGGATCGTCCGCCCTGACGACCGTGTCGGCGCCCGCAACGGCGGCGTACCGCAGCGCCTCGGGCAGCAGGTCGGTCACGGTCACCCGGGCCGCGCCCGCCGCCCGCGCCGCGGCCACCACCAGACAGCCGATCGGCCCGGCCCCGGTCACCAGCACATGCCGCCCGGCCACCGGCCCGGCCCGCCGCACCGCGTGCAGCGCGACCGACAGCGGCTCGGCGAGCGCCGCCCGGCGCGGCCCCAGCCCGGCGGGCAGGGCCCGCAGCTGCCGGTCGGGCACGGTCACCCGGGCCGCGAACCCGCCCTGGACGTGCGGGAATCGGGCCGCGCTGCCGAGGTAGCGGGTGTCCCGGCACACATGGCGCAGCCCGGCCGCGCACTCCGGGCACGCCCCGCACGGGGTCGCGGGGTGCACGGCGACGGCCGTACCGACGGCAGGGCCCGAGGCGCCGGGACCGTAGCCGACCACCGTGCCCACCACCTCGTGGCCGAGCACCATCGGCTCCCGGAGCCGGAAGTCACCGACCCCGCCGTGCCGCCAGTAGTGCAGGTCGGAGCCGCACACCCCGCCGTAGCGGACCGCGACGAGCGCCTGCCCGCGGCCGGGTTCCGGCACCGCAAGCTCCTCGACGCGCAGATCGCCGCGCCCATGGATCACACAGCCCAGCATCCCGCCGGCCTCCCTCACAGCACGCTCGTCATGCCGCCGTCGACGTACAGCACCTGCCCGCTGACGAAGTCCGCGGCCGGCGAGGCGAGGAACAGCACCCCGCCCACCAGGTCCTCGGTGCGGCCCCAGCGCCCGGCCGGGGTGCGGCGGCGCACCCAGGCGGTGAACTCCTCGTCCTCGACGAGCGGCCGGGTCAGCTCGGTCTCGATGTAGCCGGGTCCGAGCCCGTTCACCTGGACGCCGTACGGCCCCCAGTCCGCGCACATGCCCTTGGTGAGCATCTTCAGCGCGCCCTTGGTCGCCGCGTACGGCGCGATGCCGGGGCGCACCACCTCGCTCTGCAGCGAACAGATGTTGACGATCTTGCCGTGGCCGCGTTCCGTCATCCGCCGGGCCGCCTCACGGCCGACCAGGAACGCGCTGGTCAGGTTGGTGTCCAGGATCCGGTGCCAGTCGGCGTCGGTGAACTGAAGGAGCGGCGCCCGCAGTTGCATGCCCGCGTTGTTGACCAGGATGTCGAGCGGGCCCACCCGCTCCTCGACGTCCGCGATGCCCGCGGCCACGGACGGTCCGTCGGTCACGTCGAACACCGCCGTGTGCACCCGGCCGGCGGGCAGGGCGGCGGCGGCCTCGGCGAGCCGGCCGCCGTCGCGTCCGTTGAGTACGACCGTGCAGCCGGCCTCGGCCAGGCCGCGGGCCAGCGCGAGCCCGATGCCCCGGCTCGAGCCGGTGACCAGGGCCGTGCGCCCGCGGATGTCGAAGAGGGGGTGAGCCGTCATCGCCGTACCCTTCCTAGATCACGAGGGACAGCAGCAGGACCAGGGCGCCGGCGACCACGGAGACGATGCACTCCATCACCGACCAGGTCTTCAGGTTCTGGCCGACGCTCAGCCCGAAGTACTCCTTCACCAGCCAGAACCCGGCGTCGTTGACATGGCTCAGGAACAGCGAGCCGGCGCCGATGGCGAGGACCAGCAGGGCCGCGTGGGTGGTCGACATGTCGGCGGCCAGCGGCGCGACCAGACCGGCCGCGGAGACGGTCGCCACGGTCGCCGAACCGGTCGCCAGCCGGATCGCCACCGCGATCAGCCAGGCGAGCAGCAGCGCCGGTATGGACCAGTCCTTGGAGATGTCCAGGACCATCTGGCCGACGCCGGAGTCGATCAGCGTCTGCTTGAAGCCGCCGCCCGCGCCGACGATCAGCAGGATGCCGGCGATCGGCATCAGGCCCTTCTCGACGGTCTGGGAGATCCGGTCCTTGGTGAACCCGGCCGGACGGCCCAGCGTGAAGATGCCGACGATCACCGCGGCGAGCAGGGCGATCAGCGGCGAGCCGATGACGTCGAAGACGCGCTGCACCAGGTGTGTCGGGTCGTCGACCACGATGTCCACCAGGGCCTTGGCCAGCATCAGGACGACCGGCAGCAGGATCGTGGCGAGCGTGGCGCCGAAGCCGGGGCGCCTGTCCAGTTCCTCGGAGGGACGCTGCGGGATCATCCGCTCGGGCGCCGGCACGTCCACCCAGCGGGCGGCGACCTTCGCGAACAGCGGGCCCGCGATGACGACGGTGGGGACGGCGACGAGCACACCGAGCGCCAGGGTGACGCCCAGATTGGCGCCGACCGCGTCGATCGCGACCAGCGGGCCGGGGTGCGGCGGCACCAGGCCGTGCATCACGGACAGTCCGGCGAGCGCCGGGATGCCGATGCGCATCAGGGAGTAGTTGCCGCGCTTGGCGACCATCAGCACCACCGGGATCAGCAGCACGATGCCGACCTCGAAGAACAGCGGCAGGCCGATCACGGAGGCGATCAGCACCATCGCCCAGGGCATGGTCCGGCCGCCTGCCTTGGCGAGGATGGTGTCGACGATCTGGTCGGCGCCGCCGGAGTCGGCGAGCAGCTTGCCGAGGATCGCGCCCAGCGCGATCAGCACGCCGACGCCGGCGACCGTGCTGCCGAGCCCGGTGGTGAAGCTGGTGATCGCCTTGTCCAGCGGAGCCCCGGCGAACGCGCCCAGCGCGAGCGAGCCGATGGTCAGCGCCAGGAAGGCGTGCAGCTTGAACTTGGTGATGAGCAGGACGATCACGGCGATGCCCGCCAGCACGGCTATGCCGAGCTGGGCGTGCCCTGCCGAGGTGATGGGCTGGACTGTGTCCGCTGCCAGCATCTCGGCGCTGAGTCTGGTCACGGGGATTCCCTTGCAGATGAACGGGGACGGGGGAGGGGTTGCTGAGGTGGGGGGTGCTGCGGGGGTGTTACCGCGCGGGGTCGGGAAGCGCGGCCAGTGCCTCGGCGGCACGCGCGGTGATCTCGTCCGGGCTGCCGGAGACATCGACGGCGACACCCGGCTCGTCCGGCTCCAGGGGCTGGAGTGTGGCGAACTGGGAGTCCAGCAGCGCGGTCGGCATGAAGTGGCCCTGCCGGTGGGACATGCGGTCCTCGATGAGCGCGCGGTCACCCGTCAGGTGCACGAACACGATCCCGGGGGCCGCCGCCCTGAGCCGGTCGCGGTACGACCGCTTCAGCGCCGAACTGCTCACCACCCCGCCGAGGCCCGCCCGCCCGTGCGCCCAGCCGCCGATGGCATCGAGCCACGGCCACCGGTCCGCGTCGTCCAGCGGAATCCCGGCCGACATCTTGGCGATGTTGGCCGGCGGGTGGAAGTCGTCGCCCTCGGCATAGGGAACGCCGAGCCGGGCCGCGAGCAGGGGACCGATCGTGGTCTTGCCCGTGCCGGCGACGCCCATCACCACGACGACGTGGGGGGTACGCATCACTGCCTCGCTGTCTTCCTCGACATGCGACGTCGACATCTGACGTCGGCCACACTGAAACCCATTAGGTACGACGAATTCAAGAGTCTGTGACAAATAAGTCTGACTTTTTGGGAGCGTGATCCACTCTGTACGCTGAGTGCATGAGCACACCGGGCCGGGGGCTGCACGGCCGCGTACTGGACACCCTCGGGCCCGCGATCACCGCGGGGGAGTACCCCACGGGCAGCGTGCTGCGCACGGACGAACTGGCCCAGCACTTCGAGGTGTCGCGATCGGTGATGCGCGAGGCCGTGCGCGTCCTCGAGTCCATGCACCTGGTCGAGTCCCGGCGCCGGGTGGGCGTGACCGTGCTGCCCAAGTCCGAGTGGAACGTCTACGATCCGCAGGTCATCCGCTGGCGCCTGGCGGGCGCCGACCGCCCGGGCCAGCTGCGCTCGCTGACCGTGCTGCGCTCGGCGATCGAACCGGTCGCGGCCGGGCTCGCCGCGAAGCACGCCACGGCCGAGCAGTGCGCCGAACTCACCGAGTGCGCGCTCGGCATGGTGGCCAACTCACGCGGCCACCAACTGGAGGGGTACCTCGTCCACGACGTCGCCTTCCACCGGGTGATCCTCACCGCGTCGGGCAACGAGATGTTCGCCCGGCTCGGCGATGTCGTCGCGGAAGTCCTCGCCGGCCGCACCCATCACGAGGTCATGTTCGAGGACCCCGACCCGGCCGCCGTCACCCTGCATGTCCAGGTCGCCGAGGCGGTGCGCGGCGGCGACGCGGACCGCGCCGAGCGGCTGACCCGTGAGATCACCGTGGGCGCGCTCCAGGAACTCGACATCCTCGCACCCTGAGCCGCCCCCGCCGCGCGCGGGCATCCGGGCGTCAGTCGAGAACATCCCCGTCGACGTACGCCCACGCCCCGTCGACCCGCTCGAACCGGCTGCGCTCGTGCAGCGAGCCGCCCCGGTAGGAGGCCCGGAAGGTCACGGTCCCGGTGGTGTGGAAGGCCGAACCGTCCGTCGTGCCCAGCACCTCGAGGCCGGTCCACGGCAGCCCCGGATCGAGGTCCAGCCGCACGGGCCGGGTCCGCGGATGCCAGGTGCGCAGCAGATACCCCGCGTCCCCCCGCACGAAGGCCGTGTACCGCGACCGCATCAGCGCCTCGGCGGTCGGCGCCGCACCCGCACCCCGGTGATACCGCCCGCAACACCCCTCGTACTCCCCGCCCAGCCCGCACGGACACCAAGAACGCGTCGTCATGCCCCCATTGTGCGGGACCACGGCAATGGCGCGGGACCCCGACCAAACAGAAAGACCCCAGGTGAACTGGGGTCTCTGGTTGGTGTCCGAGGGGGGACTTGAACCCCCACGCCCGATAAAGGGCACTAGCACCTCAAGCTAGCGCGTCTGCCATTCCGCCACCCGGACAAGGTGTCCGTCGCGCGGGCTGTCCCCCGCGGCGACGAAGGAAACATTACCAGGCTTTCCAGGGTGGCCGATCACGCCCCGTCCCCGCGCCCGGTCCCGCGTGAACGCCTTGTGACGGGCCGGGACCGGGCTTGGGACCGGGGCGACGGCGAGGGAGGATGAGGGGGACCACCAGCAGCGACAGCGCGGGAGGAAGCAGCGTGAGCGAGACGGACACGGCCAGGGGCGTCACCGGCGAGGACGAGGTCGTGGACCTCTGCCGCGAGCTGATCCAGATCGACACCAGCAACTACGGCGACCACTCGGGCCCGGGCGAGCGCAAGGCCGCCGAGTACGTCGCCGAGAAGCTCGCCGAGGTGGGCCTCGAACCGAGCGTCTTCGAGTCGCACCCGGGGCGTGCCTCGACCGTGGCCCGCATCGAGGGCGAGGACCCGTCCCGGCCCGCACTGCTGATCCACGGCCACCTCGACGTCGTACCGGCGAACGCGGACGACTGGACCCACCACCCGTTCTCCGGTGAGGTCACGGACGGGTGCGTCTGGGGGCGCGGCGCCGTGGACATGAAGGACATGGACGCCATGACGCTGGCCGTCGTGCGCGACCGGCTGCGCAGCGGCCGGCGTCCCCCGCGGGACATCGTGCTCGCCTTCCTCGCCGACGAGGAGGCCGGAGGCACCTACGGCGCCCGGTGGCTGGTCGACAACCACCCCGGGCTCTTCGAGGGCGTCACCGAGGCGATCAGCGAGGTCGGCGGCTTCTCGTTCACGGTGAACGAGCAGCGCCGCCTGTATCTGATCCAGACGGCCGAGAAGGGCATGCACTGGATGAAGCTGACCGTGGCCGGGACCGCCGGACACGGTTCGATGATCCACCGGGACAACGCGATCACCGAGCTGTCCGAGGCGGTCGCCCGGGTGGGCCGGCACCGGTTCCCGGTGCGGGTCACCAAGACCACCCGGGCCTTCCTCGACGAGTTGGGCGACGCGCTCGGCACCGAACTGGACCCGGAGAACATGGAGGCGACGCTCGCCAGGCTCGGCGGCATCGCCAAGCTCATCGGCGCGACCCTGAGCAACACGGCCAACCCCACGCAGCTGAACGCCGGCTACAAGGTCAACGTCATCCCGGGCGAGGCCACCGCGCACGTCGACGGGCGGTTCCTGCCCGGCTACGAGGAGGAATTCCTCGCCGACCTCGACCGGATCCTCGGGCCGAAGGTGCGCCGGGAGGACGTGCACTCCGACAAGGCCGTCGAGACCGGCTTCGACGGCGCTC
The DNA here is from genome assembly GCF_044765425.1 of Streptomyces sp. NPDC102462. Classification (NCBI taxonomy): domain Bacteria; kingdom Bacillati; phylum Actinomycetota; class Actinomycetes; order Kitasatosporales; family Streptomycetaceae; genus Streptomyces; species Streptomyces sp. NPDC102462. The sequence continues at coordinate 101,581 of NZ_JBIWKB010000023.1, forward strand.
TGGTGGAGGCGATGCAGTCCGCGCTGGTCGCCGAGGACCCGGCCGCCAAGGCGATCCCCTACATGCTCTCCGGCGGCACGGACGCCAAGTCCTTCGACGACCTGGGCATCCGCGGCTTCGGCTTCGCGCCCCTGAAGCTGCCCCCGGAGCTGGACTTCGCGGGCATGTTCCACGGTGTCGACGAACGCGTACCGGTGGACGGGCTGAAGTTCGGTGTGCGGGTGCTCGACCGGTTCATCGACGCGTCCTGAAATCGGCCACACGTGCGGAGCCCACTGGGACGGGTGAATGCGACCATACGCTCGTAGCCCCATTACTCCCTCCTCGTTACACGTGATGCGGTCCGCAGCTGGGGCCGCACTTGCCAACAAGGAGGAAGAATGATCAAGAAGGTCGTCGCTGCTGCGGCCGCCACCGGTGGGCTGGTTCTCGCGGGCGCGGGCCTCGCCGTCGCGGACTCCGGTGCCCAGGGTGCCGCCGTGCAGTCCCCGGGCGTCGTCTCCGGCAATGTCATCCAGGTCCCGGTGCACGTCCCGGTGAACGTCTGCGGCAACACGATCTCGGTGATCGGGCTGCTGAACCCCGCCTTCGGCAACACCTGCGTCAACAAGTGACGTCGACTCCCTGAGGGCGTCCTCCCGTCGGCCCCGGAGCGCGCGCCATGCGCTCCGGGGCCGACCGGTTTCCCCGGCGGAACCCAGCCGCCCCGCGGCACGGCAGCCGGGAACTTCAGCGCAGAACAAAGCAGAACAAAGCAGAACAAAGCAGAACAGAACAACCTCATCGAAGGCAGGGGGGACTCACCTATGCGACAGGGCACCCGCAAGGGCCTGATCACCGTGCTGGCGGCCACCGGCGCACTCGCCGCCACCAGCGGATACGCCCACGCCGACTCGGGAGCGGGCGGCACCGCCACGCACTCGCCCGGCGTGCTGTCCGGCAACACCGTCCAGGTGCCCGTGCACGTGCCGGTGAACGTCTGCGGCAACACCGTGAACATCGTCGGACTCCTCAACCCGGCGGTGGGCAACGCCTGCACCCAAGGTGCGGGCGCCGCCGAGGGCGGTCACGGCGACTCGGGCGGCGCACACACCGGCGGCCGCACCGACGGCTCGCCCGGCGTGGGCTCCGGCAACACGGTGCAGGTACCGGTCGACGTGCCGGTGAACGTCTGCGGCAACAGCATCGACGTCATCGGGATCGGCAACGCCGCGACCGGGAACGACTGCGCCAACGGCACGGGCGGCGGCCACGAGACCCCTCCGGGCGGCGGCCATGAGACGCCTCCCGGCGGCGGGCAGGAAACCCCTCCCGGCGGCGGTCACACGACCCCGCCCGGAAACCCGGGTACGCCGAGCACCCCGCCCGCCAAGGGCGGCGAGACACCGGCCGCCCACACCTCGCACGTCCGCCCGCAGGGCGACGCCTCCGTCACGCAGCCCGGCGGAGCCGCACAGCTCGCCCACACCGGGAGCGGCCTGCCGCTCGGCGCCGCCCTCCCGCTGAGCGCGGGGGCGCTGCTGGCCGGCGCGGTGCTCTACCGCAAGGCCCGGGCCGCGGCGTGACGCGCGGACGGCGGTGAGACGGAGCGGCCCCGTCGTGCGGGGCCGCTCCGGTCAGGTGTCCTGTCTCACCACGTGGCCCGCACCTGGCGGATGATCCGCCGGCGCAACCGCACCCTGCGGCTGCCGTCGCGCAGCAGGCTCAGTCGGTCCAACTCCCAGTGTCCGTACTCGGCATGGTCCGTCAGCAGACGCGTGGCGTCCTTACGGGACACCCCCCGCGGGACGTACACGTCGACAAATTCGTATTCCGGCATCGCATCTATTGTGCGGGCTGGGGCCGGGTACGGATAGCGTCTGCACTATGTCTGATGCTGCGCAGCCCACCGCTGCCGAGGTACGCGCCGCCGCCGAGGCGGTCAAGACCGCGCTCGACCGCCACCTGGCCGCGGTCGAACGCAGGTCGGGTGAGGACGACCCGGCCGTCTACGAGGCGTTCAACCAGCTCGCGGCGGCCGCCGAGGTCTACGACGAGCTGCTCTACGACCGCTACGACGAGGTCACGCCCTTCGAGATCCCCGGCACGGATGAGTCGCTGCCGCCGTACGCGGGTCCGGAGGAACCGAACGCCCTGAGCGTGCTGATCCGCCGCGACTACGCCGTGGTGGAACCGCAGCGGCTGCTGGCCCAGGCCGGGCGGGTCGAGGCGGCGGAGTACGAGGACGGCGCGGCCGTGGATGCCTCCGGCACGGTGCACGGGGCGCTGGGGATCCTGTTCGGCGAGTTCGAACCGGACGAGATCGCCTCCCGGCACAAGGAGTTCGGCCTGGAGGAGGGCGACTCCACGCTGTGGGTGACCGCGGCGGACGAGCCCGCAGAACCCGGCGAGTGGCTGGAGGCGCCGTTCGAGCAGATCGATCCGCAGCGGGTGGTCTGCCGCTTCGACGTCAGCGCCGTCTTCGACGACGAGGACACCGCGGACGACGTCGAGGACGATCTTGAGGACCAGCTGGACCTGGACGGCGACGAGGACGAGGACCTGGAGCCCCTGGACGCGGATCGCTGAACCGACCGACACCGGTGCCGCACGGGCCTGAGCCCACGCGGCACCGCAGCGTTCGGCCCACGGCCGCCCTTGAGCCGCGACCGTGCTTGGCCCGCGGCTGTGTTCGGTCCGCCACTGTGCTTGACCAGCCGCTGCGTTCGGCCCGTGGCCGTGTTTGGTCCCTGGCTGTGTTGGGCTCGCGGCCGTACTTGGCCGGCCGCTGTTTTCGGCGCGCCGCCGTGCCTCGTCCGCCGTTGTGTCGCGTGCGGCGCAGTGGTTGGCCCGTGGCCGTGTTTCGCCGCCGTGGGTCACCCGACGGCGGCACGGGCACCACGGCGGCACCGGCACGAAGGCGGCCCGCGACGCCGCCGCCCGTGCGACCGGACACGGTGGTGTCCGTCGGTCGTGACCGCCGTCGACCCGCCCCCGCGGCCGGGTGGGTCAGCCGGCCGGCGGGAGCTGGGCGCGCAGCAGGGCCGGCAACCGGGTGCTCCGGGGCTTGGCGGGGATCTCGGCGACCGCTCTGGGCAGCGCCTGCTCCACGCCGTGCACCACGGACAGATGGCGATCGGCACGGCCGAACGCCGTGTACACCCACGGCCTGCTGAGCGCCTGCGCGGCATCGCCGGGCAGCACCACGACCACCGCGGGCCAGCGGGCGCCCGCCGCCTGGTGCGCGGTCAGCGCCCACCCGTGCCGCACGGACCGCTCCACCTGCTCCCGCGCCACCACGACCGGCCCGTCCGCGCAGGACAGGTGCAGTCCGTCGGCGTCGGCCTGCACGACCCGGCCGGGGAGCATACGGCCGGGAGCGGGGGAGTAGGCGATCCGGTCGCCGGGGTCGAAGCCGCCGAAGCGGCCGGGCCCCGGGTTGAGCCGTTCCTTGAGCGCCGCGTTGAGGGCACGGGTGCCGGCCGCCCCGCCGTGCCCCGGTGTGATCACCACGGTCTGCTCGGCCGGGACGCCGATGGCCCGCGGCACCGAGTCCGCGACCAGTTGCACGGTGCGGTGCACGGCCTCGGCCGCGTCCCGCACGGGCACGATCACGACCTCCTTGCCGGGAGCCTCGACCTGGTTCAGTTCGCCGACGCCGATACCGGAGACGAGTTCGCCGAGCGGTCCCGGGTCGGGCACCCGCGAGGCGATCCGCGGGCACGCCCGGGTCGCGAGCAGATCGGCGAAGACCCGCCCGGGCCCGGCCGACCACAGGACCGCGGGGTCACCGGACAGCACCAGCCGCGCCCCGTCCGGCAGCGACTCCACGAGCAGGGCAGCGGTCTCCACATCGAGCTGGGGCGCGTCGAGCACGATCAGCAGGTCGAGGTCCAGGGCACCTTCCGGGTCCCGGCCCGGCCCCTCGGTGCCCGCCAGCAGCCCCGCCACGGTCGCGGTCCCGCGGCCGGCCCGGTCCGCCGCTGCGTCCGGGCCGTCGAGGCCGGTGAGCAGCGCCGCGCACTCGTCACGGCCGCCGGCCGTGTGTGCGGCGGCCCAGGCCCGCAGGCCCAGCACCGGTGCCTCGTGCAGCAGGCGCGCCGGGTCGACGAGGGAGGCGTGGCCGCCCGTGTGCAGCACCAGCCCGTGCCCCGCGACCGCCGCGATCAGCTCGCCCGCCGAGCCCCCCGCGGTCGTGGCCGCGCGCTGCCAGGCCTCGGCCGGGCCGTCCTGCTTCGGCACGGAGTTGACCAGGCGGGCCAGGCCGTCGGCAAGGCTCTCCTCGGCGAGCGCGTACCGCTCAAGGCCGACGAGGACCCGGACGGGCCGCTCCTCCTCGCCGTCCTCGCCGTCGCCGTCGGCCGCGGTGTCCCCGGAGTCCCCGGCGGCCTCCGCCGGGTGCGGCCGGGCCGGGGCGCCCGGCTCCTCCAAGGCGTCCTGGAAGACCAGGGCCTCGCCCTCCGCGAGCGTGCCCTGCACGGCCGCGTCCGGATCCGGCACGCCCCGCTGGGCCAGCGCGGCGAGCAGCGCGGGCATCTCCAGAGCGGTGTGCCCGGCCAGCGCCGCCTGCTCCAGCAGCCAGCCGGTCACCGCCCGGCCGCGCCGTACGTCGTCCGGGCCGCACTCGGCGCCGAGCAGCGCCCGCGCGAAGCCGTCGGCCTGCTCCGGCCGTACGCCGCCGACCCGCAGCAACAGCCAGGGATCCGACCGCAGCCGGGCGTCCGCGCCCTCGCCGAGCGCCACGGCCACCTGGGAGGCGAGGCTTTCGGGGGCGCCGCCGTCGCTCAGTACCGCGCGCACCGCGTCGACCGCCGCCGGTGCGGGTGCGCCGGGTTCGGCGACGGGGGTGGGCTGCGGCCGACGCACGGGCTCCGGAGCGGCGGCCGGCCTGCGCGGGGCGGGCGCCGTTTCGAAGACCTCGGTGGCCGGCCGTTCGCCGCTCTCCACGGCCCGTACGGCCGCGAGCAGATCGGCCGCCGTGCCGCTGAGCTTGGCGCCGCTCTCGATCGGCCCCTTCCTGTCGGCCTTGCGCCGCTCGATCCGCTCCCGCTCGACGCGCTGGGCGGCCAGCTCCGCCTCCGCCTCGGACAGCTGGGCGGCGGCCTCGGTGCCGCCCTCGCCCGCCGGGGTGCCGGACGGCTCGGCGCCGTCCTCACCCGCGTTCCTCCCCGCGTCCGCGGGTTCCATGGCGTCCGCGGCTGCCGGGTCCGTGGCCTCCGGGGTCCCCGGCCGGGCCTCCTCCGTGGTCTCCGGGTCCGTGCTCACAGCGTGCTCCAGTCGTGATCGGGATAGCGGTGCAGGGGCGCCGACACGTCGTCCAGCGCTCGGCAGATCTCGTCAGGAAGACTAAGCGCCTCCACTGACAACGCCGCCGTGAGCTGCTGCGCGTTGCGCGGGCCGATGATCGGGGCGGCCACGCCGGGGCGGTCGCGCACCCAGGCGAGGGCTACCTGGAGCGGAGTCACCGCGAGCCCGTCCGCCGCCGTCGCCACGGCGTCCACGATCCGGCTCGCGGTGTCGTCCAGGTACGGCGCGACGAACGGCGCCAGGTGCTCGGAGGCGCCGCGCGAGTCCGACGGGGTCGCGTTGCGGTACTTGCCGGTCAGGACGCCGCGGCCGAGCGGCGACGAGGGCAGCAGGCCGACGCCCAGGTCGAGGGCGGCGGGCAGCACTTCGCGCTCCACGCCGCGCTGGAGCAGCGAGTACTCCATCTGCGTGCTCGCCAGCCTGGTGCGGGTGCCCGGCTGGGACAGCTGCCAGGTGGCGGCCTTGGCGAGCTGCCAGCCGCAGAAGTTGGAGACCCCGGCGTAGCGCGCGCGACCGCTGCTGACGGCCAGGTCGAGGGCCTGAAGGGTCTCCTCCAGCGGGGTGCCCGGATCGAAGGCGTGGATGTGCCAGACATCGACGTAGTCCGTGCCGAGGCGGGCGAGGGAGGCGTCGAGCGCGGCCAGCAGATGGCCACGCGAGCCGTCGAAACGGCGGTCCGGGTCCGGTACGCTCCCCGCCTTCGTCGAGATGACCAGGTCCCGGCGCGGCACGAGCCCTTCTATTAGCTGTCCGAGCAGATACTCGGCCTCACCCGCGCCGTACACGTCCGCGGTGTCGACGAGGGTCCCGCCTGCCTCCCAGAACGCCTTCAGCATGTCCGCGGCGTCGTGCTCGTCGGTGTCCCGGCCCCAGGTGAGGGTGCCGAGCCCGATCCGGGACACGCGCAGGCCGGTACGGCCGAGATGCCTCTGCTCCATGTCCGTCGACCCTACTGGCCGGAACTGCCCCCGTGGGCACCTGTGGACAACCGATTCCCCCCACCACCCGCCCCCCCGCGACCGCGCGCCGCACCGGGGCCGCAGCCGGGCCGGACGGCAGCACCGGAACCGGTGCCACGTGCACCCCAGTCCTTCGACAGGGGGGAACAGTGATGCCGGGCCCGGAGGCCGGCGGTCCTCTTGCAGGACCGCGGAAAACATGACGGGGGGCGGTCCCTGAGTCTGCGTTGCGGCTTCCGAATCCGGGGCGCGGTCTCCGACTCCACGTCTTGGTCTCCGGCCCCGTGCCGAGACCGGCGAGCACCTTGCCCAGGGCGCGGCCCGACGCCGGTCGCGGGGCCTCGCCTGCTCATCCGGTTCGACAGGGCGGTGGGGTGAGGCAGGGGCGGGCCGCCGGCCGTGCCCGTGGTGCGGCGTGTTCCTCCACCTCGGTCCACGCGACGCGATCCGCGGCCGAACCCTCTCCGTCCACGCTCCTCACCCCGGCCCAGGCAACGCGTTCCGTCGGCCCGTCCGGTCCCGCGTCTCACCACCCCGGCCCACGCGACGCGACGCCTCGGCCCCGTCCAGCCCTCCGCCCTCCGTCCAGCCCTCCGCCCTCCGAGCGGGCGCCGGCCGCTGCCGCGCGAAGTGTCCGTCGATCCTTGCGTGGGCGCTGGCCGCTGCCGCGCGAAGTGCCCTCCGATCCCCGTGTGGGCGCCGACCGCTGCCGCACGGACTGCTTCGCCGGCCCGCGTGGGCGCCGGCCGCCGCCGCGCGAAGTGCCCTCCGACCCTCGCGTGGGCGCCCCCGTTCACGCACGGAGTGGGCCGTGGCTGTCGTGTGGGGGTGGGGCGCGCTAGGGTCTGGCTGTCAGGGACGTTACTCGCGGGTAAGGGGAATCGGTCATGCAGCTCGGGATCAACCTCGGGTACTGGGGCGCCGGAATGGACGCGGACAATCTGGCCGTGGCCAAGGAGGCCGAGCGGCTGGGGTACGCCGTGTGCTGGGCGGCCGAGGCGTACGGATCGGACGCGGCCACCGTGCTGACCTGGGTCGCCGCGCACACGGAGCGTATCGACGTCGGCTCGGCCATCTTCCAGATCCCGGCCCGCCAGCCCGCGATGACCGCGATGACCGCCGCGACCCTCGACTCGCTGTCCGGTGGCCGCTTCCGGCTCGGCCTCGGCGTCTCGGGCCCCCAGGTCTCCGAGGGCTGGTACGGGGTCACGTTCGACAAGCCCCTCTCCCGCACCCGCGAGTACGTCGAGATCGTCCGCCGGGCCATGACCCGCGAACGCCTGTCGTACGAGGGCGAGCACTGGACGCTGCCGCTGCCCGGCGGCCCCGGCAAGCCGATCAAGCTGACCGTGCACCCGCAGCGCGAGCACATCCCGCTCTACATCGCCGCCATCGGGCCCAGGAACCTGGAGCAGACCGGGGAGATCGCCGACGGGGCGCTGCTCATCTTCCCCTCGGCCGACCACCTGGAGGAGACGGCCGTCAAGTATCTGCGCGCCGGGCGCGAGAAGGCGGGCAAGGGCCTCGACGGGTTCGACGTCTGCCCGACCCTGCCGCTCGCCGTCGGCGACGACAAGGACGTGTCCCGGCTCGCCGACACCTTCCGCCCCTACACCGCCCTGTACGTCGGCGGCATGGGCAGCCGCAAGCAGAACTTCTACAACCAGCTCGCCCAGCGCATGGGCTACGAGAAGGAAGCCGCCGAGATCCAGGACAAGTACCTCTCGGGCGACAAGCAGGGCGCCGCGGCCGCCGTACCGCAGGACCTGATCGACCGGACCACCCTGCTCGGCTCCGTCGACCGCATCGCCGACCGCATGAACGCATATGCCGCGGCCGGGGTCACCACCCTCACCCTCGCCCCCGCGGGCTTCACGCTCGACGAGCGGATCGCCTCCCTGCGGGCGGGCACCGAGGCCCTGGACCGCGCGGGCCTCGCCTGAGGCGGGGCCCGCGGCGCCCGCAGAGGGTGTTCTCACGGCCGTGGTGGGGGCTCGGGGGTCTTCCCCGCCACGGCCGTCAGGGGGAACAACGCGCCCGCGCCCGCACGGTTACGCCAGCGCCACGCCCCGACTGCTCATCCGTTCGGCGGAGTTGTCCGACATACCTGTTGCGGCACCTTCTGTGCGGCATTTGACTCGTTCTTTGCGGAATCCCACGGTGCGGAATCCCATGGAAACCGGCGGAGCCCAGCGGAACGCGCGCATCCCGCAGGAAGGTGCCCACGATGCTTTCGGCCAAGAGTCTGTTCCAGGAGATCCTCGACAACGACGAGTCCTTCCGGCTCTTCTGCTCCATCGCGGCCAGCGGGGAATCGCAGGGCGGCTGGGAGAACGCGCGGATCGCCGCACGCGTGCCACCGGACGAACGCGCACTCGCCCCCAAGATCACCCGCCACGGCGCCGACGAGGACAAGCACGGACGCATCTTCAACGCACTGATGAACAAGCGCGGTCTGCGGCCCGCCCCGGTCCCGCCGGAGACGGACTACACCATGCTCCTGGAACGCCACGGCATCGGACTCGCCCACGACAAGCTCAACGCCGAGGAGCCGCTGACGGTCCAGGACCTCATCGTCTACCTCGCCCACAGCCGGGTCACCGAGCAGCGGGCCTGCGAGCAGATGACGATGCTGCGCAAGCACTTCGGCGACCACCCGGACCTCGGCCGCGCCGTGAAGATGATCTCCCACGACGAGGACAACCACCTCGCCTACTGCCACGAGGAACTGCTGCGCCTCGCGCAGGCCGGCCACGGCCCCGCCATCCGGCGCGCCCTGCGCGAGTGCGCCCTGGCCGAGATCCGGATCTACCGGGACGTCAGCCTCGCCGTCATGGCCCACATGGGCCGCATCCTCGGCTGGCCGAAGGCCAAGTCCGCGCTGCTCGCGGCCGGCATCCACGCCGTGTACGGGTACGAGCGGGCGGCGGGCTGGCGGCGCATGGTGTCCCTGCGGATGCCCGAGCGCCGCAACGCCCTGGGCGGCCCCGCGCCCACCGCACCCGAGTTCGCCTGACGCCGAACGTCCTGCGGACCCGGCCACGCGCCCGAGGCGGCCATCGAGGTCCCCGGACCGGGTCGCTGACGCCGGTTCAGGGTGTCGCCCGGCTCACTGTCGGCCGGCGGACCCGGCCCCGGACTCCGCGGTGACCGGGGCGAGGAACACGGGAGGACCGGCCCGTCACGCCGCACTTGACGGCACCGGCACCCCCGGGCACCTCGGACGGGCGCTTACCCTGGGCCGCATGCCCACGCTGATCCTCGTAAGGCACGGACGTTCCACCGCCAACACCGCGGGCGAGCTGGCCGGCTGGACGCCCGGCGTCGCCCTGGACGAGCGCGGCGCCGCGCAGGCCGCCGCACTGCCCGGACGGCTCGCCGCGCTGCCCCTCGCCGAAGCGGTCACCAGCCCCCTGCAACGCTGCCAGGAGACGATCCGGCCACTCCTGGAGTCCCGGCCGGGGCTGACCGCCCACACCGACGACCGGATCGGTGAGTGCCACTACGGCGACTGGACCGGACGCAAACTCGCCGAGCTGAACGACGAGCCGCTGATGCAGGTCGTACAGGCGCACCCGTCGGCCGCCGCGTTCCCCGGAGGCGAGTCCATGCGGGCCATGCAGACCCGCGCCGCGGAGGCCGTGCGCGAGTGGAACGCGCGCGTGGAACGCGACCACGGCCCGGACGCCGTGTACCTGATGTGCTCGCACGGCGACGTCATCAAGTCCCTCGTCGCCGACGCGCTCGGCCTGCACCTCGACCTGTTCCAGCGGATCTCCGTCGAACCCTGCTCCGTCACCGCGATCCGGTACACGCGGCTGCGGCCGTTCCTCGTTCGCCTCGGTGACACCGGGGATTTCGCCTCCCTTGTGCCCCGCGAGGAACCGCCCGGTGAAGACGCTCCGGTCGGAGGCGGTGCGGGCGCACCGTGATCGTCGGCCGCAGTAGGGTGAAGCGGTTGACATCATCGCGTTCACGCATGGACCTTCACGCATTCTCGATTCCAATGGAGACAGGACGTGTCCCGTCAGGTGTTCCTCTACGACCCCCCGGACCGCTTCGTGGCCGGCACGGTCGGGCTGCCCGGGCGCCGTACGTTCTTCCTCCAGGCCTCCGCCGGCCCCCGGGTGACCAGCGTGGCCCTGGAGAAGACCCAGGTGGCCGCGCTCGCGGAGCGCATGGACGAACTGCTCGACGAGGTGGTACGCCGTAGCGGCGGCAGCGCGCCGGTGCCCGCGGTCGCCCCGAACGAGATCACGGACAGCGCCCCGCTCGACACCCCCATCGACGAGGAGTTCCGCGTCGGCACCATGGCCCTGGCCTGGGACGGCGACGAACAGCGCATGATCGTCGAGGCCCAGGCGCTGGTGGAACTGGACGCCGACTCCGACGAGGACCTCGCCGAGGCCGAGGAACGGCTGCTCCAGGACGAGGAGAACGGGCCCCCGATGCTGCGGGTCCGGCTCACCGGCGCGCAGGCCAGGGCTTTCGCCAAGCGCGCCCTCGACGTCGTCAACGCCGGAAGGCCGCCGTGCCCGCTGTGCAGCCTGCCGCTCGATCCGGAAGGACACGTATGTCCGCGCCAGAACGGATACCGCCGCGGAGCGTGACGCCCGCCACCGCCCCCGCCGAGCTGCTGGCCAGGGGCGAGCTGAAGGTACGCGGCCGCATCCGCGACGCGTCCAACGCCGCACTGTTCTGCACGGTCGTCCACGACGGGCAGGAGGCGCCCTGCGTCTACAAGCCGGTCGCCGGGGAGCGCCCCCTGTGGGACTTCCCCGACGGCACCCTCGCCGAGCGTGAGGTGGCCGCGTACGAGGTCTCCGAGGCCACCGGCTGGGGCCTGGTGCCGCCCACGGTGCTGCGGGAGGGACCCTACGGCGAGGGCATGTGCCAGCTGTGGATCGAGGCGGTCCCGGACGCCGAACTGCTCGCCCTGGTCGACGGTGAGGAACCCGAACCGGGCTGGAAGGCGATCGGTCTCGCCGAGGTCGGCGAGGGCCGCACGGCGCTGCTCGTGCACGCCGACGACGAGCGGCTGCGCCGGCTCGCCGTCCTCGACGCGGTGATCAACAACGCCGACCGCAAGGGCGGCCATCTGCTGCCGACCGCCGACGGCCGGCTGTACGGCATCGACCACGGGGTCACCTTCAACGCCGAGAACAAGCTGCGCACGCTGCTGTGGGGCTGGGCGGGCGAACCGCTCACCCCCGAGGCGGTCGACGTCCTCAAGGGCCTGCGCGACGCCCTGGGCGACGGCGGCGCACTGGCCGGCCGGCTGGCGGGGCTGATCACGGCGGCGGAGCTGGCGGCCACACACGCGCGTGTCGAGGCGTTGCTGACGTCCGGGACCCATCCGGAGCCGAGCGGTGAATGGCCCGCCATTCCCTGGCCGCCCGTCTGAGCGGACCGAGTCCGGCGGGCGGCGCAGCACATCGGCGGACCGTCCGCAAGATCGCCTTTCCGGCCATCCGGCCTGGTCCGGTTCGTGGGCCGAACTCGCCGCCGGTTAGTCTCATGTACATGCATGCCTGGCCCGCTTCCGACGTCCCCGCCCTGCCCGGTGAGGGCCGCGACCTGAGGATCCACGACACCGCGACCGGCGGCCTGGTCACTCTCGTCCCCGGTCCCGTCGCCCGTATCTACGTCTGCGGCATCACGCCGTACGACGCGACCCACATGGGTCACGCGGCGACCTACAACGCGTTCGACCTCGTCCAGCGCGTGTGGCTCGACACGAAGCGCCAGGTGCACTACGTCCAGAACGTCACCGACGTCGACGACCCGCTGCTGGAACGCGCCCAGCGCGACGGCGTCGACTGGGTCGCCCTCGCCGAGCAGGAGACCGCCCTGTTCCGCGAGGACATGACCGCGCTGCGGATGCTGCCCCCCGAGCACTACATCGGCGCCGTCGAGGCCATACCGGGCATCGTGCCGCTCATCGAGCGGCTGCGGGACCTGGGCGCGGCCTACGAACTCGAAGGCGACATCTACTTCTCCGTGGAGTCCGACCCGCGCTTCGGCAGCGTCTCGCACCTCGACGCCGCCGCCATGCGGCTGCTGTCCGCCGAGCGCGGCGGCGACCCGGACCGCCCGGGCAAGAAGAACCCGGTCGACCCGATGCTGTGGATGGCCGCACGCGACGGCGAACCCCGCTGGGACGGCGGCTCACTGGGCCACGGCCGCCCCGGCTGGCACATCGAGTGCGTCGCCATCGCCCTGGACCACCTCGGCATGGGCTTCGACGTCCAGGGCGGCGGCTCCGACCTCGCCTTCCCGCACCACGAGATGGGCGCCTCGCACGCCCAGGTGCTGACCGGCGAGTTCCCCATGGCCAAGGCGTACGTCCACGCCGGCATGGTCGCCCTGGACGGCGAGAAGATGTCGAAGTCCAAGGGCAACCTCGTCTTCGTCTCCCGGCTGCGCCGCGACGGCGTCGACCCCGCCGCCATCCGGCTCGCCCTCCTCGCCCACCACTACCGGTCCGACTGGGAGTGGACCGACGGGGTGCTGGCGGACGCGGTGGCCCGGCTCGGCCGCTGGCGCGCCGCGGTCTCCCGGCCCGACGGGCCGCCCGCCGAGGCGCTGGTCGAGGAGATCCGCGAGGCGCTGGCGCACGACCTCGACGCCCCGGCCGCGCTGGCCGCCGTCGACCGGTGGGCCGCCGAGCAGCAGGAACACGGCGGCACGGACCCGGGCGCCCCGGGCATCGTCTCACGCACGGTAGACGCCCTACTGGGCGTCGCCCTGTGACCCCACCGCCCCAATAAGCCCGCGGCCCGCGGCCCGCGGGCCCGGCGGAGCCCGGGAACGGGTCCGGTACTAGGTCGGCTGCGGGCCGGCGCACGGATCGGGTGCGGCCCGGCGGTACGTCGGTTGCGGGCCCGGCAGTCCGTCGGCCGCGGTCCAGGGCCGGATGTGACTGGTCGACCGGGCAAGGACGGGCCTGGCCCGGGTGGGCCCGTCGGTCGCGGGCCGGCGCGCGGGCCGTGTGTGGCCCGGCGGTGCGTCGGGCGTGGGGCGCTGTGCGGGCCCGGCTTGGCTGGGGGAGCCGGGTGGGTGCAGGAGGGTGTGACCCGGGGCGTGGCCGGGTGAGGCGTAGGGGCGTGTTCGGGGCGGGGCCGGTGGCATGGCGGTCGTGGGCCCGTGCGCGGGGGCCGTCGGCGGTGCCGGGAGCCTCGGACCCGCTGTTGGCAACGGGCGTGCACTGGGGTCCGCTGTTGGTCGCGGGCCCGCGTTTGGCCCCGCTGTCGGTCACGGGTGTGCATTCGGGCCCGCTGTTGGTCGCGGGCCCGCGCTCGGCCCCGCCGTCGGTCACGGGCGCGCACTGGGATCCGCCGTTGGCCACGGGCCCGCGCTCGGTGTCGCTGTTGGTCACGTGCCCGCACTCGGCCCCGCCGTTGGCCACAGGCCGCGCTCGGTCCCGCCGTCGGTCGTCGGGGCGTACTGGGAACCGCGCGGTTGCTGTGATGGGGTGGGGTGGGTCAGTTGACCGTTGGGCCGGCCAACTGCCGGTCCCCTCGCGGAAGGTCACCCCGTGCCATCCACACACGGCTCCTTCGCACCAGCTCTGACCCGGCGTCGGCTGCTCACCGCAGCCGCCGCGACGACCGCCGCGGCCGCGCTCGCGGCACCCGCCGAAGCCGCATCCTGGCCCACCGCCCTCCGGCTGCCGAACGGTTGGCAGCCGGAGGGCATCACCATAGGCGCGGGCCCCCACGCCTACCTCGGCTCCCTCGCCGACGGCTCCGTCTACCGCGCCGACCTGCGCACGGGCGAGGGCCGGATCGTCTCCACCGGACCCGGCACCCCCGCCGTCGGCCTCAAACTCGACACACACGGACGGCTGTTCATCGCGGGACGGCAGTCCGGCGCCCGCGTGGTGGACGCCCGCAGCGGCGCCACCCTCGCGTCGTACCCGCTCGCCACCACGACCCCGACCTTCGCCAACGACGTCCTGCTCACCCCGCGCGCCGCCTGGTTCACCGACTCCTACCAGCCCGTCCTGTACGCCCTGCCGCTGGGCCGCGACGGCGCGCTGCCGGACGCCGCCGACGTCGTACGGCTGCCGCTCGGCGGCGACTGGCGGCAGAGCCCCGACGGCGCCGTGAACGCCAACGGCATCGCCCGCACCCCGGACGGCTCCGCGCTGCTCGTGGTGCAGTCCGGGGCTGGCCTGCTGCACCGGGTGGACCCGCGCACCGGGATCACCGGGACCGTGGACCTCGGGGACGCGGCACCCCTCACCAACGGCGACGGCCTGCTGGTCACCGGCCGCACCCTGTACGTCGTACAGAACCGGCAGAACGCGATCGACGTCTTCCGGCTCGCCCCCGACGGCCGCAGCGGCGTCTTCCGGCGGCGCATCACCGCACCCGGCTTCGACGTGCCGACCACCGTGGCCGCCCACCGGGGCCGGCTCTACCTGCCCAACGCGCGGTTCACCACGCCGCCGACCCCGGACACGACGTACTCCGTGACCGCCGTCGACGCATGACACGACGGGGGCGGTGCGCCGTGCGCACCGCCCCCGGCTCAGTCCTCCGAGGTGTCCTCGTCGTCGCTGTCCGGCGTACCGGAACCGCCGGGCTTAGGCGGCTTCGGCGGCCGGGTCCGGCCGGGCGGGTTGTCCCGCCGGTACGAGGACGGGGAGGGGCCGTCCCCGCCGTCCGCCGTGGCGTGCCCGCCGGGCGGGCTGACATCCCGGCGCCGCAGATACCGCTCGAACTCCCGGGCGATCGCCTCGCCCGACGCCTCCGGCAGCTCGGCGGTGTCCCGCGCCTCCTCCAGCGTCTGGACATACTCGGCGACCTCGCTGTCCTCGGCCGCCAGCTGGTCCACGCCCACCTGCCAGGCGCGCGCGTCCTCCGCCAGCTCGCCCAGCGGAATGCGCAGGTCGAGCAGGTCCTCCAGGCGGTTGAGCAGGGCCAGCGTCGCCTTCGGGTTGGGCGGCTGCGACACATAGTGCGGCACCGCGGCCCACAGGCTGACGGCCGGCACGCCCGCGTGCGTGCACGCCTCCTGGAGCACGCCGACGATGCCCGTGGGGCCCTCGTACTTGGTCTCCTCCAGGTCCATGCGGTCGGCCAGGTCCGGGTCGGACGTGACCCCGCTGACCGGGACCGGACGCGTGTGCGGGGTGTCGCCGAGCAGCGCCCCCAGGATGACCACCAGCTCCACGCCCAGCTCGTGCGCGAAGCCCAGCAGCTCGTTGCAGAACGAGCGCCACCGCATGGACGGTTCGATGCCGCGGATCAGCACCAGGTCCCGCGGCTTGTCGCCGCCGACCCGGACCACCGAGAGTCTGGTCGTCGGCCAGGTGATCTTGCGTACGCCGCCGTCCATGAACACCGTGGGGCGGTTCACCTGGAAGTCGTAGTAGTCCTCGGCGTCCAGCGCCGCGAACACCTCGCCCTTCCACTCCCGCTCAAGATGAGCGACCGCGGTGGAGGCGGCGTCGCCGGCATCGTTCCAGCCCTCGAACGCGGCCACCATCACTGGGTCGATCAGCTCGGGAACTCCCTCCAGCTCGATCACCCAGCGCCTCCTTCCGACGTGCCCTCGCGTACGTCCCAACCTTACGGCGTCCAGCGGGACCCCCCGCAGCCCCCTTGCACACCCGAGTGAACGCATCACTGCCCCGTTCACCACCAGGGAACACCAACGCCCCCGGGCTGTCCTTTCTGGCAGGGACCGACGCACCAGGGGCGCGGGGAACTGCGCGAAAACCCCCACAAACCCGCACCTATAAGCCGTCCGGCACCCCCTCAAGGGGCGCGGGGAACTGCGCAAACACCCCAACGAACCCGCACCAACAACCCGTCCCGCACCCCCACGGCGCCCCCGCAACCCCAACAAACCCGCACCAACAAGCCGCCCCCCACCCCCACGACCCCCCCGGCCGAACTCACAGAGTGGACCGTAGCCACTGCTCCACGCTGGCGACATGCACCGTCGCCCACGACCGAGCCGCCTCCGCGTCCCGGTCCCGCAGCGCGGCCAGGATCGCCCGGTGCTCACGCAGCGTGCGGGCGACCGCGTCCTCCTGGGTGAGCCCGCGCCAGATCCGGGCCCGGGTCGTCGGCCCGGACAACCCGTCGAGCAGGGAGCACAGCACCGAGTTCCCGGAGCTCTGCACGATGCCGCGGTGGAACTCCAGGTCGGAGGCGACCAGTTCCTCCACCGAGGGCGCCGCGCCCAGCGCGTCCAACTGGTCCGACAGCGCGTCAAGTTGCCGCTCGCTGATCCGCGGGGCCGCCATCGCCGTCGCGGCCGGCTCCAGGATCCGGCGCACCGCAAGGAACTCCAGGACCGTGTCGTCGCGGTGGAAGTCCACGACGAAACTCATCGCCTCCAGCAGCAGCTGCGGATCGAGGCTGGTGACATACGTGCCGTCGCCCTGGCGCACGTCCAGGATCCGGATCAGGGACAGCGCGCGCACCGCCTCCCGCAGCGAGTTGCGGGACAGCCCCAGTTCCGCTGCCAGCTCGCTCTCCTTGGGCAGCCGGTCACCGGGGCGCAGCGCACCGGAGACGATCATGTCCTTGATCTTCTCGATCGCCTCATCGGTGACTGCCATGACGGGCCTCCCTGCGCTCAGACATCCGATGTCTCAAGCCACATTATGGGCCCACCGCCTCCGGGCGGCCCCACCGGAGCGGGACCGCCCTCAGCACGGCCGGAAGACCTGGCTACGCCCGCTTCTCGGCCAGTACCCCGGCGACCTCGGCGCGTACCTCGTCCGTGGCGAGCCCGCGGATCGTCAGCGTCGTCCGGCGCCGCAGCACGTCCTCCGGTGTCTCGGCCCACTCGTGGTCACGGGCCCACACCACCTGCGCCCAGATCTCCGGCGCGTCCGGGTGGACCCGCTCGGCCAGCTGCGGGTCCTCGTTGGCCAGCCGGGCGATGTCGAAGGCCAGCGAACCGTAGTGGGTGGCCAGGTGCCGAGCCGTGTCGGCGGCCATCCGCGGGCCGGGCGCCGGACGGTCCACGAGGAGCCGGTGGGCCACCGCACGGGGATTGGCCACGCCGGGCAGCGGCAGCTTCCTCGGCAGCGCGGAGACCGGTTCGAAGTCGTCGCCCAGCGGATGCCCGGGCAGCGACTCCAGCTTCTTCATGACCGTACGGCCGATGTGCCGGAAGGTCGTCCACTTGCCGCCCGCGACGGACAGCATGCCGCCCCTGCCCTCCGTCACCACGGTCTCCCGCTTGGCCTTCGCGGTGTCGCCGGGGCCGCCCGGCAGCACCCGCAGACCGGCGAACGCATAGGTGATCAGGTCGCGGTCGAGCTGCTGGTCACGCACGGAGAACGCGGCCTCGTCGAGTATCTGGGCGATGTCCTTGTCGGTGACCGCGACGTCCGCCGGGTCACCCTCGTACACCTCGTCGGTCGTGCCGAGCAGCAGCATGTCCTCCCAGGGGAGGGCGAAGGTGATGCGGTACTTGTCGATCGGGGTGGCGAGCGCCGCCTTCCAGGGGGCGGTGCGCCTGAGCACCAGGTGCGCGCCCTTCGACAGCCGGATCGACGGCGCCGCGTTCGGGTCCTCCAGCGCGCGCAGCCGGTCCACCCAGGGGCCGGTCGCATTGAGCACCAGCCGGGCGTTCACGCCGAACTCGTCGCCGGACAGCCGGTCCGTCAGCTCGGCGCCGGTGACCCGGCCCCGGGTGAAGCGCAGCCCGGTCACCTCGGCGTGGTTGAGGACGACGGCGCCCGCCTCGACGGCCGCGCGGACCGTCATCAGCGCCATGCGCGCGTCGTTCATCTGGTCGTCGCCGTACACGGCCACGGCCTTCAGGTTCTCGGTGCGCAGCTCGGGCACGTCCTGCGCTGCCTTCGCAGGGGAGAGCAGATGGCCCACGCCGTCCCCGAACGCGGACAGCGCCGAGTACGCGAAGACGCCCGCCCCGAGCTTTGCCGCGCCGTGCGGCCCGCCCTTGTACACCGGGAGGTAGAAGGTGAGCGGGTTCGCCAGGTGGGGGGCCACCTGGCGGGAGACCGCGCGCCGTTCGAAGTGGTTCTCCGCGACCAGCTTGACCGCGCCGGTCTGCAGATAGCGCAGGCCGCCGTGGAGCAGCTTGGACGAGGCGGACGAGGTGGCACCGGCGAAGTCGCCGGCGTCGACCAGAGCCACCCTGAGACCGGACTGCGCGGCGTGCCAGGCGGTGGAGATGCCGAGGATGCCGCCGCCTATCACAAGAAGGTCGTACGACGCCCTGGCGAGCTGTTCCCGGGTCTCGGCGCGGCTCGGGTTGGCGCCGTAGGCCGGGCGCGTCCCCAGAGCGGGCACGGACTGCAGGGTGGGCTGACTGGTCATGTCGGGTGCTTACTCCTCGTGCTCGATCCAGCCCATGGTCCGCTCGACGGCCTTGAGCCAGCTCTTGTATTCACGGTCGCGGGTCTCCGCGTCCATGCGGGGCGTCCACTCGGCGGCCCGGCGCCAGTTGGCGCGCAGGTCGTCGGTGTTGTTCCAGAAGCCGACGGCGAGACCGGCGGCGTAGGCGGCGCCCAGGCAGGTCGTCTCGGCGACCATGGGGCGCACCACCGGGGCGTCCAGGACGTCGGCGAGGTTCTGCATGAGCAGGTTGTTGGCGGTCATGCCGCCGTCGACCTTCAGGGTGGACAGTTCGACGCCGGAGTCCTTGGTCATGGCGTCCGCGATCTCCCGCGTCTGCCAGGCGGTGGCCTCCAGGACGGCGCGGGCCAGGTGCGCCTTGGTGACGTACCGGGTCAGGCCGGCGATCACACCGCGGGCGTCGGAGCGCCAGTGCGGGGCGAACAGACCGGAGAACGCCGGCACGAAGTAGGCGCCGCCGTTGTCCTCGACCGACAGCGCGAGCGTCTCGATCTCGGCGGCGGTGGAGATCAGGCCCATCTGGTCGCGCATCCACTGCACCAGCGCGCCGGTGACGGCGATCGAGCCCTCCAGGGCGTAGACCGTCGGCTGGTCGCCGATCTTGTAGCCGACCGTGGTCAGCAGCCCCGCGTACGAGTTGATGATCTTGTCACCGGTGTTCATCACCATGAAGGTGCCGGTGCCGTACGTCGACTTGGTCTCGCCCTCGGCGAAACAGGTCTGGCCGAACAGGGCCGCCTGCTGGTCGCCGAGCGCGGAGGCCACCGGGATGCCGCCGAGCAGTTCACCGAGCTTGCCGCCGGTGACCTCGCCGTAGACCTCGGCGGACGAACGGATCTCGGGGAGGATCTGCAGCGGGACACCGATGGACTCGCAGATCTTGTCGTCCCACTGCATCGTGTGCAGGTTCATCAGCAGGGTGCGGGAGGCGTTGGTGACGTCCGTGACGTGCCGGCCGCCGTCGACGCCGCCGGTCAGGTTCCAGATGACCCAGGAGTCCATGGTGCCGAAGAGGATGTCGCCGGCCTCGGCGCGCTCGCGCAGCCCGTCGACGTTGTCGAGCAGCCAGCGGGCCTTGGGGCCGGCGAAGTAGGAGGCCAGCGGCAGACCGGTCTCGCGGCGGAAGCGGTCCTGGCCGACGTTGCGCCCGAGTTCCTTGCACAGGGCGTCGGTGCGGGTGTCCTGCCAGACGATGGCGTTGTGGACGGGACGGCCGGTGTTCTTGTCCCACAGCACGGTGGTCTCGCGCTGGTTGGTGATGCCGATGGCCTTGATGTCGTCGCGGGTGATGCCGGCCTTCTCCACGGCCTTGGCGACGACCTCCTGGACGTTGGTCCAGATCTCGTTCGCGTCGTGCTCGACCCAGCCCGGCTTCGGGAAGATCTGCTCGTGTTCCTTCTGGTCGACGGAGACGATGCGGCCGTCCCGGTCGAAGACGATGCAGCGGCTGGAGGTGGTGCCCTGGTCGATCGCGGCGATGAAGGGCCCTGCGGTGTGGGCGTCGGTCACTGTGTGCTCCTGGAGGTTCCGTGGGTGAGGGCTTGCGGGGCGGCGCCTGCTGTGCGGCTCGGGGGAAGCGGGGGTGCTTCTAAGCAAATGCGACGTTGTAGATGCCCGCAGCGACGGCGCCGCCGATCAGTGGACCGACCACCGGAATCCAGGCGTAGCTCCAGTCGGAGCCGCCCTTGTTGGGCAGGGGCAGCAGGGCGTGCACGATACGCGGGCCGAGGTCACGGGCCGGGTTGATCGCGTACCCGGTCGGGCCGCCGAGGGACAGACCGATGGAGACGACCACCAGCGCAGTGATCAGGGCGCCCAGGGTGCCGAGGCCGTTGCCCTCGTCGTTCAGGCCCTGGGTGAGGATGGCGAGGACCAGCACCAGCGTGCCGATGATCTCCGTGGCGAGGTTCTGCACCGCGTGCCGGATCTCCGGGCCGGTGGAGAAGACGCCGAGGACCGGCCCTGCGGCGGGCTCCTCGGCCTCGACGGCCTTGACCCGCGCGGACGTGGTGGCCTGGGCGCCCGGACCGCCGACGATCTCCCGGTCGGTGAGGTGCGCGTGGAACTGGCCGTAGTAGGCCACCCAGACCAGTGCGGCGCCGATCATGGCGCCGAGCAGCTGGCCGCCCCAGTAGACGGGCAGGTTGCCGAAGTCGTCGTCCTTGATCGCGAGCGCGAGCGTCACGGCCGGGTTGAGGTGGGCGCCGGACAGGGGCGCCGAGGTGTAGACCGCCGTGAGTACCGCGAAGCCCCACCCGAAGGCGATGGCGAGCCAGCCGGCGTTACGGGCCTTGGAAGCCTTCAGCGTCACGGCGGCGCAGACGCCGCCGCCGAGCAGGATGAGTATGGCGGTACCGATGGTCTCGCCGATGAAGATGTCGGAGCTGGACACCCGCGACTCCTTTGTCCTTCGTCCAGGGAAGCCGAACCCCGGGTCCCTCCGGGGGTTCTGGTGCCCTCGGGGTGAGAGCGATGCCGGCCCTTGGCGTTGTCACACTCTAGCGCGTATTGCCGGTAAGTGTTCGACAATGCCGACCGTTGGACGGGAGTCTTGCTCCGGTGTTACGCATGAGTCAAGTGTTTGGATGCGAAACTCCGATCGTTATTGATCGCCGTTGATCGCTACGGGTGACCGGTCCCCGGAAATCGCCGCGGGCGACCGGCCCCGGAACACGGCGAAGGCCGGCACGCCGACAGGCGAACCGGCCCCGGTCGAAGCGATGCCTCGAAGCGATGCCTCGAAGCGATGCCTCGAAGTGATCGGCCGAAGCGCTCGGCCGAAGGAAACAGGGGACGGGGGTTCAGAACCGCCCGGCGCCCAGATCGCGCGACACCGCGCGGGCACAGTCCCGCACGGCCGCGATCAGCTCGGGGCGCAGCTCACCGTCCCGGCACAGCCGCTCCACCGCGCCGGTGACACCGACCGCGCCCACCGGCATCCGCCGCCGGTCGTGGACGGGTGCGGCCACCGAGGCCACGCCCTGCCAGGTCTCCTCCACGTCCGCCGCGTACCCCCGCGCCCGCGTGAGGTCCAGGACCTGCTCGAAGCCCTCCGGGTCGCACACGGTGCGATCGGTGAACGCCTTGCGGTCGGCCTCCAGCGCCTCGCTGTGCGCCACCGGGTCGTAGGCCGACAGCACCTTGCCCATGGCCGTGGAGTGCAGCGGCTGCATGGCCCCGATCTCCAGGACCTGCCGGCTGTCGTCCGGCCGGAAGACATGGTGCACGATCAGCACGCCGTGCTGGTGCAGGACGCCCAGGTAGGCGCTCTCGCCGCTGGAGCGGGCCAGGTCGTCCGTCCACACCAGGGCCCGCGCCCGCAGCTCGTGCACATCGAGGTAGGTGGTGCCCAGGCGCAGCAGCTCGGCGCCGAGCTGGTAGCGCCCCGAGGGCTCGTCCTGCTCCACGAACCCCTCCTGCTGGAGGGTGCGCAGGATTCCGTGGGCGGTGCCCTTCGCGAGGCCCAGCGAGGAGGCGATGTCCGACAGGCCGAGCCGTCGCTCGCCGCCCGCCAGCAGCCGCAGCATCGCGGCCGCCCGTTCGAGCGACTGGATGTTCCGTGTCATCGCCGTACCGCCCTCCGTCCCTTCGGCTGTGCGACCCCGGCGGCAACCGCCGCCGTCGTTCGGCAATGTCGAACACTACCGGTCCATGCCGACCTCCCGCCAACGGGTCGGTCGCCCTGCGTGACGCCCCCTGCCGACGTCTCCCGACGCCCGCGGGACCCGTCCGCCCCACCCGTCCGTCCCGTGGACGCCCTGCCCATCCAAGCCCACTCCCGGTTAGGCTGGCGCCGTGCGCCTGCTCCGGGCCCGTCCGGACGACCGCATAGCCGACAGCCGTCGCACTCCAGGGAGCCCCTACATGGCCTTGTCGCCACCGACCCCTTCAGCCGACAGCCGGACCCGCGTGTCCGCACTCCGCGAAGCGCTCGCCACCCGTGTGGTGGTCGCCGACGGAGCGATGGGCACCATGCTCCAGGCCCAGGAGCCCACACTCGACGACTTCGAGAACCTTGAGGGCTGCAACGAAATCCTCAACCTGACCCGCCCCGACATCGTCCGCTCCGTCCACGAGGCCTACTTCGCCGTGGGCGTGGACTGCGTCGAGACCAACACCTTCGGGGCCAACCACGCGGCCATGGCCGAGTACGACATCGCCCACCGCGTGTACGAGCTGTCCGAGGCCGGCGCCCGCGTGGCCCGCGAGGTCGCCGACGGATTCACCGCGGGCGACGGCCGGCAGCGCTGGGTCCTCGGCTCCATCGGCCCCGGCACCAAACTGCCCACGCTCGGCCACGCCGCCTACACCACCCTGCGCGACGCCTACCAGCGCAACGCCGAGGGCCTGGTCGCGGGCGGTGCCGACGCGCTGCTGGTGGAGACCAGCCAGGACCTGCTGCAGACCAAGGCCGCCGTCCTCGGCGCCCGCCGCGGCCTTGCCGCCCTCGGCCTGGACCTGCCGGTCATCGTGTCCGTCACCGTCGAGACCACCGGCACCATGCTGCTCGGCTCCGAGATCGGCGCGGCCCTGACCGCGCTGGAACCACTCGGCATCGACATGATCGGCCTGAACTGCGCCACCGGCCCGGCCGAGATGAGCGAACACCTGCGCTACCTCGCCCGCAACGCCCGTATCCCGCTGTCCTGCATGCCGAACGCGGGCCTGCCGGTCCTCGGCAAGGACGGCGCCGAGTACCCGCTGACCGCGCCGGAACTGGCCGACGCCCAGGAGACCTTCGTCCGCGAATACGGCCTCTCGCTGGTCGGCGGCTGCTGCGGCACCACCCCCGAGCACCTGCGCCAGGTCGTCGAGCGCGTCCAGGGCCTCACCCCGCCCGAGCGCAGCCCGCGGCCCGAGCCGGGCGCCGCCTCGCTGTACCAGTCGGTGCCGTTCCGCCAGGACACCTCCTACCTGGCGATCGGGGAGCGGACCAACGCCAACGGCTCGAAGAAGTTCCGCGAGGCCATGCTGGAGGGCCGCTGGGACGACTGCGTCGAGATGGCACGCGAACAGATCCGCGAGGGCGCGCACATGCTCGACCTGTGCGTGGACTACGTCGGCCGCGACGGCGTCGCCGACATGGACGAACTCGCCGGCCGCTTCGCCACCGCGTCCACCCTGCCGATCGTGCTCGACTCCACCGAGGTGGACGTCATCCGGGCCGGCCTGGAGAAACTGGGCGGCCGTGCGGTCATCAACTCCGTGAACTACGAGGACGGCGACGGCCCGGAGTCCCGGTTCGCGAAGGTCACTCAGCTCGCCCGGGAGCACGGCGCCGCGCTGATCGCGCTGACCATCGACGAGCAGGGCCAGGCCCGCACCCCGGAGAAGAAGGTCGAGATCGCCGAACGGCTGATCGACGACCTGACCGGGAACTGGGGCATCCGCGAGGACGACATCCTCATCGACACCCTGACCTTCACCATCTGCACCGGCCAGGAGGAGTCCCGCAAGGACGGCATCGCCACCATCGAGGCGATCCGCGAACTCAAGCGCCGCCACCCCGCCGTGCAGACCACGCTGGGCCTGTCGAACATCTCCTTCGGGCTCAACCCGGCCGCCCGCATCCTGCTCAACTCGGTCTTCCTCGACGAGTGCGTGAAGGCCGGCCTGGACTCGGCCATCGTGCACGCCTCCAAGATCCTGCCGATCGCCCGCTTCGACGAGGAGCAGGTACGCACGGCCCTCGACCTGATCTACGACCGCCGCGCGGAGGGCTACGACCCGCTGCAGAAGCTGATGGCGCTGTTCGAGGGCGCCACCGCGAAGTCACTGAAGGCCGGCAGGGCCGAGGAACTGGCCGCCCTGCCGCTGGAGGAGCGCCTGAAGCGGCGCATCATCGACGGCGAACGCAACGGCCTGGAGGCCGATCTCGACGAGGCCCTGCGCAGCCGCAAGGCCCTCGACATCGTCAACGAAACCCTCCTCGACGGCATGAAGGTCGTCGGCGAACTCTTCGGCTCCGGCCAGATGCAGCTGCCGTTCGTCCTGCAGTCCGCCGAGGTGATGAAGGCAGCCGTCGCCCACCTCGAACCGCACATGGAGAAGGTGGCCGACGGGCAGGAAGACCTGGGCAAGGGCACGATCGTGCTCGCCACCGTGCGCGGCGACGTGCACGACATCGGCAAGAACCTCGTCGACATCATCCTGTCCAACAACGGCTACAACGTCGTCAACCTCGGCATCAAACAGCCGGTCTCGGCCATCCTGGAGGCGGCCGAGGAACACCGGGCGGACGTCATCGGCATGTCCGGGCTGCTGGTCAAGTCCACGGTGATCATGAAGGAGAACCTGGAGGAGCTGAACCAGCGGGGCCTCGCGGCGACCTACCCCGTGATCCTCGGCGGCGCCGCCCTGACCCGGGCCTACGTCGAGCAGGACCTGCACGAGCTGTACGAGGGCGAGGTCCGCTACGCCCGCGACGCCTTCGAGGGCCTGCGCCTGATGGACGCGCTCGTCGGCGTGAAGCGGGGCCTGCCCGGGGCGAAGCTGCCGGAGCTGAGGCAGCGCCGGGTGCGGCCGGTGGCGGCCGTCGAGACCGAGGAACGGCCCGAGGAGGGCCACGTACGCTCGGACGTCGCCACCGACAACCCCGTGCCCGCGCCGCCGTTCTGGGACACCCGCGTCATCAAGGGCATCCAGCTCAAGGAGTACGCGAGCTGGCTGGACGAGGGCGCGCTGTTCAAGGGGCAGTGGGGACTGAAGCAGGCCCGCACCGGCGACGGACCCTCGTACGAGGAACTGGTGGAGACCGAGGGCCGGCCGCGGCTGCGGGGCCTCCTTGACCGGCTCCAGACGGAGAACCTGCTCGAAGCCGCCGTCGTCTACGGGTACTTCCCCTGCGTGTCCAAGGACGACGACCTGATCATCCTGGACGACCGGGGCAACGAACGCACACGGTTCACCTTCCCGCGCCAGCGGCGTGGCCGCCGGCTGTGCCTGGCCGACTTCTTCCGTCCGGAGGAGTCGGGTGAGACCGACGTGGTCGGCCTCCAGGTCGTCACCGTCGGCTCGCGGATCGGCGAGGAGACGGCGCGGCTCTTCGCGGCCGACTCCTACCGGGAATACCTCGAACTGCACGGCCTGTCCGTGCAGTTGGCGGAGGCGCTGGCCGAGTACTGGCACGCCAGGGTCCGCTCCGAGCTGGGCTTCGCCGGGGAGGACCCGGCGGACATGGAGGACATGTTCGCCCTGAAGTACCGGGGCGCCCGCTTCTCCCTCGGCTACGGCGCCTGCCCCGACCTGGAGGACCGGACCAAGATCGCCGAACTGCTGCGTCCGGAGCGCATCGGCGTCCACCTCTCGGAGGAGTTCCAGCTCCACCCCGAACAGTCCACGGACGCCATCGTCATCCACCACCCAGAAGCCAAGTACTTCAACGCCCGCTGACCCCCGCCCCGGGACACGCCCGCGCTCCCACACGGGCTGCTCCCAGCACGGGGGCACCTCCCGAGCCGGACCGGCTTTCCGGATGGGCGGGCTTTCAACGCGGGCCGGCTTCCGGGGAACGCGGGCCGGCTTCCGGGGTGGGGGTGCCCTCCCGCGCGGCGCGGCTTCCGGGCGGGCCGGCTTCCCGAGTGGGCCGGCTTTCCGGATGGGCGGGCTTTCAACGCTGGCCGGCTTCCCACGCGGGGCGGCCTCCGGGCGGGCTGGCTTCCCATGCGGGCCAGCTTCCCGGGTGGGACGGGCTTTCAACGCGGGGCGGCTTCCGGGTGGGGGTGCCTCGCTGCGCGGGGTGGCTTGCCGCGCGGGCTGGTTCCTCCGCGGGGGCGTCCCCCGGGGCGGGCCGCCTTCCCGCGTGGGTTGGCTTTCCGGGTGGGTGCTTTCACAGGGGGTGGCTTCCTGCGCGGGCCAGCTTCCCTCGGAGGTCGGCTTCTTCCCCCGTGGGGCGGCTTTCCGTTTGGGGCCGGCTTCCGGCGTGGGGCGCTTTCTCGGTCAGGCCGTCCCGCGTGGGCGGGTTCCTGCCTGGGCTGGCTTCCTACAGGGGCCGGCTTCTTGCCCTGTGGGGCGTCTTCGGGGCGCGGCGGGGGGCCATGTGGGGCGCCTGAAGCCGGCCGGCCCTTGCGAGGGGTCCCTCAAGGTCATCGTATGTCGGCCCTGTCCCGGGAGCTCGACGGCACCCGCACGGCGCCCAGACCCACCGCCGCGCCCGCACCTGCCAGCAGCGGTTGTGCCCGCGCGCCTGTACTCGGGCCGCTGTGCCGTGGCCGCTGACCATGCATACTCACCCGCTGCATCCGCGCCTGCGCGCCCCCGCTGCGTCCGCGCCCGACCGCCAGCTGCCCGCGCCCGCCTGGCCGCCGTTCCCACAACCGGCCGCTGCACCCACGCCCGCCCGGCGGCTGTGCTCGCGCCCGCCAGCTACGTCCACGCCGCCCACCACGCCCGTGCATGGCCGCTCGCTGTGCCCGCCCTCGCCCACCGTGCCTGCACTCGCGTACCACGTGACCCTGGCCCGCTGTGCCCCCCACCGTGCCCGCGCCCGCTGTGCCCGCCCTCGCCTACCCTGCCTGCATCCGCGTACCGCGTGCCCCTGGCCCGCTGTGCCCCCACCGTGTCCGCGCCCGCTGTGCCCGCCCTCGCCTACCCTGCCTGCATCCGCGTACCGCGTGCCCCCGGCCTGCTGTGACCCCCCACCGTGTCCGCGCCCGCACACCATGCGCGCCCTCGCCCACCGTGCCTGCACCCGCGTACCGCGTGCCCGCCCCGCTCGCTGTGACCGCCCGCCGTGCCCGTGCCCCGTACCGTGCCTGCCCACCATGCCCGCCCCCGACCGCCCCCATGCCTGCCCACCGCGCCCGTGCCTGCCCACCGCGCCTGCCCTCGGCCGCCCACCACCTCCGCCCACCGCGCCCCGCGCCGGCGCACCATGCCCGCCCCCCCCGTGGCGGCGTGGTGGGTGGTGGGGGTGGGTTTTGGCTGGTCAAGGGCGGTG
This sequence comes from Streptomyces sp. NPDC102462, assembly GCF_044765425.1. NCBI lineage: Bacteria > Bacillati > Actinomycetota > Actinomycetes > Kitasatosporales > Streptomycetaceae > Streptomyces > Streptomyces sp. NPDC102462. The sequence goes on from NZ_JBIWKB010000023.1 coordinate 129,117, forward strand.
GGTGGGGGTGGGTGGGGGTTACCTGGGGTAGCGGGGGCGGGCGGGTCGTGGTGCGCGGTTTGGGTGGGAGGGACGTACACTGGTCGGTCCACCGCAGGCCGGTTCCCCGCATGGGAACCGGCCTGATCGTCCCTCAAGGAGGTGCGCCAGGATGACCGCTACGGTCCCCGCGCTCGGAACCCGTTCGGCGGAAGGCTCGGCCCTGCAGGCCGTCCTCCTGGACATGGACGGCACTCTGGTGGACACCGAAGGCTTCTGGTGGGAGGTCGAGGTCGAGGTGTTCGCCGCACTCGGCCACACCCTCGACCAGTCCTGGCGCCACGTCGTCGTCGGCGGCCCGATGACCCGCAGCGCCGGCTTCCTGATCGAGGCCACCGGCGCCGACATCACCCTCGCCGAGCTGTCGGTCCTGCTCAACGAGGGGTTCGAGGACCGCATCGGCCGCACCCTGCCGCTGATGCCCGGCGCCATCCGGCTGCTCGCCGAGCTGTACGAGCAGGAGATCCCCACGGCCCTGGTCTCCGCCTCCCACCGCCGCATCATCGACCGCGTCATGGTCTCCCTCGGCCCCCACCACTTCGGCCTGTCCATCGCGGGCGACGAGGTCTCCCGCACCAAGCCGTACCCCGACCCGTATCTGCTCGCCGCGGCCGGCCTCGGCGTGGACCCGGCCAGATGCGCGGTCGTCGAGGACACCGCGACCGGCGTCGCGGCGGCCGAGGCCGCCGGCTGCCGGGTGGTCGCCGTACCGTCCGTCGCGCCCATCGCCCCGGCCGCCCGCCGCACCGTCGTCGGCTCCCTCGAAGAGGTCGACCTGGCCTTTCTACGCGGCCTCATGACGGATATGCACTAGTGTCTCGTGACCCTGATTGAGTTACTTCGAGTTGTTATTGACGAGTTTCTTCACGCTGGTCTGGACGAGTCGGACCTTGGCGAGGATCTCG
>NZ_JBIWKB010000024.1:0-128267 GCF_044765425.1 Streptomyces sp. NPDC102462
TTCGCGGCCAGGACGGCCTCGATCCCCTCCGGTTTCCCCATACCACTGAAACGAATCACAGAGTTGGAAGCCACGACTTGTTTCCCGGCAACCCCTTAGTGCCGGCCGAGTATCGTGGCGGCCGATCCGGAGGCCGCGGTACCCCTCGTGGGCTCCGCGGGCCACGAACGAACCCCACCTCGGGGAGTGGGGTTCGTCGCCTTTTTCAGTTGCGGAGGACGCCGCGCGAGTCCCCGCTGCAGCAATACCGGGCCTCGCAGCGGACGGCTGGGAGCGACTCAAGAGTCGGATGCTCCACCAGGTTCCAAGGACACCCGTTGCGCCCCCGCCGGTCAGAAACGTGTTGCCGACATCTTGACCTTGTTCGAACCAGCGGCTTACGGTTCCCGCGTCCACGGTGATTGAAACGATTCAACATCCCTGTTTCAATCCCTGGTCACCATCACCACCAGGAACCAACTCCCTTTGGGGCGCAGTCATGCATGAACACTTCTCGCAGCGTGGCGGGATCTCACGCCGCTCGGTCCTGACCGCCGGACTGGCCGCCGGCACAGCGGCGGCCCTCTGGACCGCGTCCCCCGGCGCGCTCGCGTCGCCCGCCACCGGGAGCGGTCCCCGCGGCGACTGGTTCGCCGACCCCGCACGGTCGGTGCGCCCCAGATTCCGCTGGTGGTGGCCCGACGGCCTGGTCGACCCCGACGAGATCGCCCGCGAGATCGACCAGATCGCCGACGCCGGCTTCGGCGGGGTCGAGATCGCCGCGGTCCACCACAGCATCAAGGACAAGTCGGTGCTGGACACCGCTCGTCACGGCTGGGGCAGCAGACCGTGGCGGGACGGCGTCGAGGCCGCGCTGCGCCGCGCCGCGCGCCGCGGTGTCACCGTCGACCTCACCCTCGGCCCGAGCTGGCCCGTCGCCGTGCCCGGCGTCGTACCCGACGACGCGGCGGCGGCCAAGGAACTCGTCCACGGCCGGGTCGACCTGACCGCGGGCGCCGGCTACCGGGGCCCGGTGCCGCCGCCACTGCGCGAGGCCGCCGCCGGTGTCACCCGGCAGCGACTCCTCGCCGTGCAGGCCGCCCGGGTGGCACCCGCGAACTCCACGCGCAAGGAGACCGGGCTCGACCTGGCCAGCGTCCGCGACCTCACCGCCACCGTCACCGACGGCACACTGACCTGGACGGCACCCGACGACGGCGACTGGGTGCTGGTCTCGTACTGGCAGCGGGGTTCGGGGCAGCAGCCCGAGTCCGGCCCGCACTCCGATCCGGCCGCGTACGCCGTGGACCACCTTTCCGCGGACGGCACCGCCGCGGTCACCGAGTACTGGACGCGGCAGGTGCTGACGCCGAACCTGCGGCGGCTGCTGAAGGCGGCGGGCGGCACGTTCTTCGAGGACTCCGTGGAACTGGAGACCGACGGGCTGACCTGGACGCCGCTGCTGCCGGAGGCATTCGAGAAGCACACCGGCCGCCCGCTGCTGCCGTATCTGCCGGCGCTCGTCCTCGACAAGAGCAACCAGGTCTTCGCCTTCGAGGCCGAGGTGACGCGGCAGATCAGACACGACTTCTGGGAGACCGTCTCCGACCTGTTCAACCGCCATCATCTGCGGGCCCTGCGGGACTGGGCGCACTCGCTCGGCATGGGACTGCGCTCCCAGCCGTACGGCCTGCAGACCGACGCCATCGCGTCGGCCGCCATCCTGGACGTCTCCGAGGGCGAGTCGCTCGGCTTCAAGAACCTGGACGACTACCGCTGCCTGGCGGGCGGCCGGGACATGGCGGGGCACACGGTGCTGTCCTGCGAGGCGGGCGCGTACAACGGGTCCGCGTACAGCACGACATGGGACAGGTTCCTGCGCACCATGGGCGGCGCCTACGCGGCCGGCGTCAACCAGACCGTGGTGCACGGCTTCTCCTACGCGACCGCGCCGCAGGTGAGCTGGCCCGGCTTCGCCGCGTTCAGCCCGTATAACGGGACGCCCGGCTACGGCGAGTCCTGGGGGCCGCGGCAGCCCACCTGGCGGCACATCGAGGACATCTCCGGGTATCTCGCCCGGGTGCACGGGGTCCTGCAGTCCGGCACCGCCCGGGCGGACGTCGCCGTCTTCCGGCAGACCGGCTACACCGCCACCGGCATCGGCGCGTCCTGGCTCACCTCGACCGGCGTCCCGCTCGGCTGGACCCACCAGTTCCTCAGCGGCCCGCTGCTGGATCTGCCCTCCGCCACCGTGTCCGGCGGCCGGCTGGCGCCCGACGGGCCCGCGTACAAGGCGCTGTTCGTCGAGGGCGACTTCTTCTACGGCTCGACCCCCACGCTCGCGGAGCCGCACGCCCGCAAGCTGCTCGAACTGGCCCGGGCCGGCCTGCCGATCGTCCTGCTGGGCGCCTTCGACCAGGCGCTCACTCCGGGCGTGCCCGCCCCCGGCGAGACGGACCGGCTCCGCGGGATCCTGGCCAAGCTGCTCGCCCTGCCCCATGTGCTCCAGGTCGCCGACAAGACGGCGGTCGGGGACGCCCTCGCCCGGCTCGGCGTGACACCCGACGTGCGCTACGCCACCTCCTCCACGCTGCTGAACGCACACCGGGCCACCCCGGACGCGGACTACTACTACCTGTGCAACGGCAAGCACGCCGAGACGGTCAAGCCGCCCGTGGCGGCCATCGACCACGAGGTGACCCTGCGCGGCACGCGACGCGGCGCCACCGTGCCGTATCTCCTCGACCCCTGGACCGGCGAGGGCGTACGGCTCGCCCAGTACACCGAGGACGGCGACGACTTCACCCTGCGGGTCACGCTCCAGCCGGGGCAGGCGATGATCGTGGCGCTCGGGCGGCCCGGTCTGTTCGGCGACCGCAACGGGGCCCGCCCGCACGCCCTGGCCACGGACGCCGATGCGGTGCTGTTCACCCGGGGCGGGCTGGCCGTGCGGGCCACCAGCGCGGGCAGGTACACGACCCGGCTGTCCCGGGGCCGTACGGTCACCACGGTCGTCCCCGCCGTGCCCGCGCCGATCATCCCGGACCGCTGGCAGCTGGACGTCGAGGACTGGCGTCCCGGAGCCGATGCGACACGGACCGAGCGGGTGCGCCGCACGCTGACCCTCGACACCCTGCTGCCCTGGTCGCAGATCACCGAACTGGCGGACTGCGCCGGGGTGGGCCGGTACCGCACCACGGTCGTGCTGCCGGCCGGCTGGGACGCGTCCCACGGCGCGTTGCTGGAACTCGGGCAGGTCAGCGACACGTTCCGGGTGACCGTCAACGGCACGCGAACGGCACCGGTGGACCGCCTGCACCCGGTCGCCGACGTCGGGGCCCTGCTGCGGCGCGGTACGAACGTCATCGAGATCGAGGTGGCGACACCGCTCATCAACCGGCTGAGGGTGGTTCAGCCGGCCGTGTTCGGCGGCGTCGCACGGCAGGCCCACGGCCTCATGGGGCCCGTCCGTCTCGTGCCCCATGTGCAGGCGACCGTGGCCTGACCCCCGCGGGCGCACCCGGCACACCCGACACACCCGGCGGCACACATCGCCGCCGGGTGCTTCGGCGTGTTCCGACGGGGGACACACCCGCGTTGTGTATCGTCGCCCGCTTGAACGTTTCAACTCCCCGTGCACAGAAGCTGGATGATGTGCCGTCAACTGGCGGGCACCCGTCCGTCGTTCGGCGTGGGGACCCGGCCCCACCTGCCACTTTGCGTCATCAATCACCAACATGGGCAAGGGTCTTCGCGCTCGTCCTGTGAGAAACCTTGACGCCGACGGTGGCCACACCTAGCGTCTCCGGCGGAATGAAATAGAACGATTCAAAACCCCGCCACCGGACCTGCCCGAGCCGCGCGCACATCCGGTGCCCCGTCTGTCCGTCCGAAGGGAATCCGGCACGTGCCCGCACCGCGTGACACCTCCAGCCCGTCCCGCCGCCAGATCCTGTTCGCCGCGTCGGCCACGGCCGGCGCCACCGCCCTGTCGTCCACCTTCGGGTGGGCTCCTTCGGCCGCGGCCGCCGGCCGGCCGCCGGCCGGGGCGTCCGGCGCCGAACCGGTGCTCGCCCCCTTCGCGCTCGGATCGGTCCGGCTGCTCGACAGCCCGTTCCTGGACAACATGCGCCGGACCTGCGCCTATCTGCTCTTCGTCGACATCGACCGGCTGCTGCACACCTTCCGGCTGAACGTGGGGCTGCCGTCCGCGGCCCAGCCCTGCGGAGGGTGGGAGGCCCCGGACGTCCAACTGCGCGGTCACACCACCGGCCATCTGCTCAGCGCCCTGGCGCAGGCCCACGCGGGCACCGGCGACCGGGCCTACGCGGACAAGGCGGACGGCCTGGTGCGCGCGCTGGCCGAGTGCCAGGAGGCCGCCGAGCGGGCCGGATTCCACCGCGGCTACCTCTCCGCCTTCCCCGAGTCGGTGTTCGACCAGTTGGAGGCGGGCGGCAAGCCCTGGGCGCCGTACTACACCCTTCACAAGATCATGGCCGGGCTGCTCGACCAGTATCAGCTCAGCGGCAACCGGCAGGCGCTGACGGTCCTGCTGGAGATGGCCGCCTGGGTGGACGCGCGCACCGCACCGCTGTCCCACGAGCGGATGCAGACCGTGCTCAAGGTGGAGTTCGGCGGCATGAACGACGTCCTCGACCGGCTGCACCTGCTCACCGGCGACCCGGCCCATCTGCGCACCGCGCGGCGCTTCGACCACGAGGAGCTGTACGCGCCGCTCGCGGCGGGCCGCGACGAACTCGCCGGGCGCCACGCCAACACCGAGATAGCCAAGGTGGTCGGCGCGGTGCCCGCCTTCGAGGCCACGGGGGACCGGCGCTACCTGGACATCGCCGACACCTTCTGGACGGTGGTCGTACGGGACCATTCGTACGCCATCGGCGGCAACTCCAACCAGGAACTGTTCGGCCCGCCGGGTGAGATCGTCAGCCGGCTGTCGGAGGTGACCTGCGAGAACTGCAACAGCTACAACATGCTCAAGCTGGGCCGGCAGCTCTTCTGGCACCGCCCCTCGCGCGCCGCCTACATGGACCACTACGAGTGGACGCTCTACAACCAGATGCTCGGCGAGCAGGACCCCGACTCCGCACACGGCTTCGTGACCTACTACACCGGGCTGTGGGCGGGTTCGCGGCGGCAGCCCAAGGGCGGGCTCGGCGCGGCTCCCGGCAGCTACAGCGGCGACTACGACAACTTCTCCTGCGACCACGGGACCGGCCTGGAGACACACACCAAGTTCGCCGACAGCATCTACTTCCGCTCCCGGGACACCCGCGCCGCCGAGCTGTACGTCAACCTGTTCATCCCCTCCGAAGTACGCTGGCAAGAAACAGGAGTGACACTCCGTCAGGAGACGGGCCGCCCGGACTCGGACCGCGTCCGGATCACCGTCACCCAGGGAGCGGCGCGCTTCGCGCTGAAGATCCGCATCCCCGCCTGGGTGGCGGACAGCGGCAGTCCCGCCCGGCTCAAGGTGAACGGCCTCCGCGCCGGCGCGGACCCGCGGCCGGGGACGTACGCGACCATCCGGCGTCACTGGCGCACCGGAGACACCGTCGAACTCGTGCTGCCCCGCACCCCCGTCTGGCGCCCGGCGCCCGACAACCCGCAGGTGAAAACGGTGTCGTACGGGCCGCTCGTCCTGGCGGGCGAGTACGGCGACACCCCGCTCGCCGTGCCGCCCGTCATCCGCCCGGACACGCTGCGCCGCGTGCCCGGCGCGGCCACCGCGTTCACCGCCGTCGCCGACGGCCGGCCGGTGTCCCTGCGGCCGTTCCACGAGGTGCACCACCAGCGGTACAACGTGTACTGGTCGGTGACACCGAGGCAGGGCCGCGAACGGGACGTGGCACGCTATCCGTTGGACGAGGGCACGGGCACCTCGGCCGCCGACCGCACCGGCGCGTTCCCGAACGCCCTGCTCGCCCAGGGCGCCTCCTGGATCCGGGACGGCGCCTCCGACGCCGTGGCCCTGGACGGCGTGAGCGGCCATGTCGCCCTGCCCAAGGGCCTGCTGACCGGCCTGACGGAGCTGACCGTCAGTGTGCGTGTACGCGTCGACGCGCTCGCCGCCTCCGCCCGCGTCTTCGACTTCGGATTCCACAAGGAGACCTATCTGTTCCTCGCCGCGACCACCGGCGCAGGACGCGCCCGCGCCGCGCTGAAGATCGCCGGCATGGCCGCGGAGGACGTCGTCGACGCGGCGGGCCCGCTCCCGGTGGGCCGCTGGACCCATGTGGCCCTCACGCTCGGCGGCGGCACCGGCGTCCTCTACCTCGACGGCGTCGAAGCAGGCCGCAACCCGGCCATGGCCGCCGGTCCGCTGCTGCTCGGCACGACCAGCCGCAACTTCCTCGGCCGTTCGCAGAACACCACCCACCCCTACCTCAGGGGTGTGGTGCGCGACCTCCGGCTGCACAACCGGGCCCTGACCGCCGCCGAGGTGGCGCGACTCGCCGTCGGCTGACCGGCCTTCGGCCCCGCAACCCGCCCCGCCACGGCACGCCGCGCCGTGCCCTTCCGTACCTCCCGAGGAGTTCCCGCATGCCCGAACACGACCTGTCCAGACGCCGTTTCGTCGCCGCCGCCTCGGCCGGTACCGCGCTCGTGGCGGGGCTGCCCGGCCTCGCCCACGGCGCCGACGCAGGGCAGCCCCGGGACGGCGGTGGTACCCCCGGGTACCCGGCGCGGCACTTCGCCGATCCCCCCAGGGACAGCCGCCCCACCGTCTACTGGTACTGGAACGGGCCCGTCACCGCCGACCTGGTCGACCGCCAGCTCGCCGACCTGCGCTCCAAAGGCATGTACGAAGTCGTCCTGTTCCCGTTCGACAACGCCGAGATGCAACCCGTGTTCTTCACCGAGGAGTGGTTCGACATCGTCGGACACGTCCTGCGCACGGCGGAGCGGACCGGCATGCGGGTGTGGCTGTTCAACGACGACCACTTCCCGTCCGGCCGGGCCGGCGAGTACGTCGTCAAGGGCGGAACCGTCGGCTCCCGCACCTACGAGCCCCGCCCCGACCTGCGGTTGAAGGCACTGTGGCGGTCGACCACCGTCGTGTCCGGACCCGCCCGCGTCGATCTGCGCCGCACGACGGGCGTGGGAGTGGAGGCCGGCCGCCTGGTCGCCGACGCCGCGCTCCTCGACGGCGCCGCCGTGCTCCGCGACAGCGAAGGCTGGGGCGACTACACGCTCACCGCGGACGGCAAGGCCGACCACACGGCCGCCGGGGTCGTGGTGCGGGCCGCGCAGGACGGCCTCGACGGCTATGCGGTCACCTTCGACCAGACCGGCGTCGTCACCGTGCTGCGGCTCGCCCGCGGCGCCGAACCCGTCGAACTGCTGCGCAGCAGCCGGACCGACGGTTTCAACAAGACCAAGTTCCACACCCTCGCCGTCACCGTGCGCGGACCGCGCCTGTCCGTCACCCTGGACGGCAAGGACAAGGGCGGCGTCGACGACACCGGCCACCCCACCGGTGGCGCGGGTGTGCGGGCGGTCGGCGACCAGCGCGGCCTGTGGGACACCCTCGCCGTCACGGCGGCCGACGGCACCACGCTGTACAGGTCGGCCTTCGACGACCCGGCCGCCGCCGGGGACTTCCCCGAGCGTGCCCCGCTGGCCGCCGAGGCCGTCGCCGCCGCGGCCCGGCCCGCCGGCTCCGCGGACGCCACCGAGGCCGTCGACCTGACGGCGCAGCTCGCCGACGGCCACACCTGGCAGGTGCCCGCGGGCCGTTGGCAGATCGACCTGTTCGGCGGGGTGCCGCTCGTCGACGACTCCCAGGGCTACAGCCGCGGTTACCTCGACCTGCTCGACGAGGAACCCGTCGACCTCTTCCTGGACATCGTGCCGGGCGAGTACCACCGGCGCTTCGCCCGCTACTTCGGCACCGTCGTCCCCGGCTTCTGGGACGACGAGCCGTTCTTCGGCTCCGCCGAGGCCCACTTCAAACGGCTGCCGTGGTCACCCGCCTTGGACAGGGCGCTGCGCGCCGTGGGCGCCGCACCCGGCACCGCCTACGCCAGCGCCTTCGACGACCTGGGACGTGCGGGACGCATCGCCCGGGGCCGCTACTGGCAGGCCGTCTCCAACCGCTTCGCCCAGTACTTCCGCAAGCAGGCACAGTGGTACGAGCGCCGCGGCGTCGCCCTCATCACCAACCCGCTGTACGACGAGACGGCCCCCGCCAAGCGCATCCCCTCCACCGGCGACCTGCACAAGGTCAACCAGTGGGCGCACGTGCCCGGCGGTGACATCATCACCGCCGAGTACGTCGCCGGGCAGCCCACCATGATTCCCCGCAACCCGGCCACCGCCGCCCACCAGGCGGGCCGCGAACGGGCGTTGCTGGAGATGTTCGGCAACATGGGCTGGCAGGTCACACCCGGCTTCGTGCACGCGACCGTCGGGGCCCAGGCCGCCCGCGGCATCAACCTGACGGTGCTGCACGCCCTGTGGACCGACGAGAGCCGGGTGTACTTCCCGCCGCCGTTCGGCCCGCGCGCCCCCTGGTGGTGGGCCATGCGCCCGCTCGCCGAGTGGATCGGCCGGGTCATGGAGGCCGGGCGCGGCACATCCGGCGCGCGGACCGCCCTGCTGCAACCCCAGCGCGCCGCCGAGCAGTGGACCGGCACGGCCCGGCAGGGCGAGGTCGACGGCCCGCTCGCGGACGCCGCCTACGCCCTGGAACGCGCCCAGGTCGACTTCGACCTGCTCCACGAGGGCGCCCTCGGCGACGATCCGGACCTGCGCCACCGGGCCGATGCCCGCGGCGGCCGGCTCGCCGTCGGCGCGGCCCGCTACGACCTGGTGGTCGTCCCGCGGTCCCTGACCCTGGACGCGGCCGGAGTGCGCACCCTGCGGGAGTTCGTGCGCTCCGGTGGCACCGCCGTCGCCGTGGGCCCGTTCCCCGAGGACGCCGCGGACGGCAACGACCGCACCCTGACCCGCGCCCTGTCCGACCTGTTCGGGGACGCGCTGCCGGGCAGCCGTGCCCTGGGCGCCGGGCACGCCGTACGCGTGGCCGACGTCTCCGGTCTGCGCGCCGTCGCCCAGCGGGCCCAGGCGGCGGCCGCCGTGCTCGACCCCCCGCGGGACGCGATCCGGGTGCTGCGCGTGCACCGCGGCACGGACACCGCGTTCCTCCTCAACAACGAGAGCGGCGAGCCCGTCGAGACCGTGGCGACCCTCCCGGCCACCGGGGTGCCCGAACTGTGGGACCCGGCGACGGGAGACACCGGGCCCGCGCCGGTGTACCGCAGCACCGGGCGCGGACTGCACGTGCCGCTCGGCTTCGAGCCGTACCAGACCCGGATCGTCGTGGTCCGCCGCACCGGCCCCACCCCGCCGCACCTGACGCAGGCCACGCTGCCCGTGCTCGAAGTCGAGAGGGACGGCCACGCCCTGCGGGTGACGGCGGAGGCCGCCGCGCCCGGCGTCCACCGACTCACCGGCACCGACGGCGGCCACACCTACCACGGCACGGTACGCGTCGACGACCCGCTCGCACCGCTCACCCTGGACGACGACTGGACCCTCACCCTGGAACGCGACGGCGCGGCCCCCGTCACCGGCCCCCTCGGCAGCTGGACCGACGTGGACCGGCTGTTCTCCGGCAGCGGCACCTACCGCACCACCGTCGACGTCACGCCCTCGCTTCTGGCCGGGCGGCGGGTGCTGCTCGACCTCGGGGACGTACGCGACGTGGCGGCCGTCACCGTCAACGGCAGGGAACTCGGGCCGCTGCTGTGGGCACCCTTCGTCGCCGACGTCACCGGACTGCTCGCCCCGGGTCGCAACCGGCTCGACGTGCGCGTCTCCAACACCCTGTCCAACGAGCGCAACAAACCCCTGCCGTCCGGGCTGCTCGGCCCCGTCACGCTGCGCTTCAGGCGCCGGGTGACCGCCCGGCTCACCCGTGTCTGACCCGTCCGGCCCCCGACGCCACCCGTAGGAGCACCATGCACAGATCCCGCGTACCCGGCGGCCCCCGGCGCCGCCTGCCCCTGCTGACCGCCGCGCTCACGGCCTTCGCGACCGTGCTGGCCGGCGCCGTGAGCGCCGACGCCACCACGGCCACCGGCGCGCTCGCCGCGAGCCTGCTGCGCACCCAGCACCTCGATGGGGCCCTCGGCATCGACGACACCACCCCCTCGCTCAGCTGGCGGACCACCGCCCGCACCGCGAACGTCCTCCAGTCCGCCTACCGGGTCCAGGCCGCCACCAGCCCGCAGCGGCTGCGCGCGGGCCGGCCCGACCTGTGGGACTCCGGAAAGGTCCGCTCGGCCACCCCGGAGACCACCTACGCCGGCCGGGCACTCGGCTCCCGCACCCGCGTGTACTGGCGGGTCATGCTGTGGTCGCAGCACGGGACCCGGGGATCGGCCTGGAGCGAGACCGCCGTCTTCGAGACCGGACTGACCCGGCGGTCCGACTGGAACGCCGACTGGATCACCCACCCCGACTGGCAGCTGAGCCGGCGCACCGTCCAGCCGGTCGTGGTCGACGTGCCGCGCACCACCGCCCGTTACCTGCGCCTGGACGTCACCCGGCTCGGCCTGCCGCTCGCCGAGGACTTCCCCGCCCGCACCTGGCGCCTGCAACTCGGCGAGATCGACGTCCGCGACTCCGTCACCGCCGCCACGGGCCTCGCCAAGGGCGCCGCGGTCACCGCGTCGGAGAGCAACACCGTCCGCAAGACCTGGGAACCCGCCCTCGCCGTCGACGGGCTGCCCAACAGCGCACTGCAGACCGCGGCCGGATACTCCAGCGCCGCGCACCCCGGCCCCGACGTCGCCGACACCCCCGTCATCCTCACCCTGGACCTGAAGACGGCGAAGACCTTCGACCAGGTGGCGCTCTACCCGCGCGCCGACGTCCTCACCGACGACGGCCGCGTCCCCGGCTTCCCCGTCGACTACGCGCTCGCCGGCGCGGACGATCCGTCCGGACCTTTCACCCCGCTCGCCCACGTCACCGGCCAGCGCCCGCCCGAGCCCTACCTGCCGTCCGGACTGCCGCTGCTCGCCGACGACTTCACCCTCCCGCGCGCGGTGCGCAGCGCCCGTCTCTACATCGCGGGACTCGGTGTCTACGACGCCACGATCAACGGCGAACCGGTCGGCGACGCCGTCCTGGAACCCGCCAACACCGACTACGCCGACCGCGTCCAGTACGCCACCTACGACGTCACCGACCGGCTGCGGACCGGCGCCAACACCATCGGTGTGGCCCTCGGCAACGGCATGTCCAACGTCGTCAGCACCGCCGACCGCTACCGCAAGCTGTACGGCAACCTCAGCGACCCCAAGCTGATCGCCCGGCTCGAAGTGACCCTGGCCGACGGCAGCGTCCGCACCGTCACCAGCGGCGACGACTGGCGCACCACGCTCGGACCCACCACCTCGTCCAACTGGTACGGAGGCGAGGACTACGACGCGCGCCGGGAGATCCCGCGCTGGGACGAGCCGCGCGGCGACCGCCACGACTGGCGCCGCGCCGTGACCGTGCCGGGACCGGGCGGCACGGAGCGGCCGGCCCAGCTCAGCGCCCGGGAGACCGAGCCGATCCGGGTCGTGGAGACCCTCACGGGCAAGGAGGTCGACGGCGCGGACGGCAGCCGCGTCTTCGACCTCGGGCGCAACATCGCCGGCTGGCCGGAGATCACCGTCACCGCGCCCGCCGGCACCGAGATCCGCGTCTACCCGGCCGAAAGCCTCAAGGCCGGCCACGCCTTCCAGTCCATCAGCAACGTCGGCGCCCCGCTGTGGGACAGTTACACCGCGCGCGGCGACCGCACCGAGACCTGGCATCCGCGGTTCAGCTACCACGGCTTCCGCTACCTGGAACTCAAGGGCGTCCCCCAGGGCGCCACGGTCACCGTACGGGGCAGGGTCCTGCGCACGGACAACGCGTCCGCCGGCACCTTCACCACCTCCGACCCGCTGGTCAACGACATCCACGGGCTGATCCGGCGGGCGATCGAGGGCAACATGATGAGCGTCCTCACCGACTGCCCCAGCCGGGAGAAGCTGGGCTGGCTTGAACAGGACCAGCTGGTCTTTCCCGCGCTCGCCGGGAACTACGACATGCAGGCACACCTCCGCAAGATCGTCCGGGACATGGCCGACGCGCAGACCGCGGACGGCCTGGTGCCCAGCACCGTGCCGGAGTACACGAACCTGCCCGGCGCCTACCGCAACGACGCCAACTGGGGCGGCGCCTTCGTGCTCGTGCCCTGGCAGCTGTACACCACCTACGGCGACCGGTCCACGCTGAGCACGTACTACCCGCGCATGCGGCAGTACGCGGCCTTCCTGGAGAACCAGGTCTCGGGCGGCATCCTGGACTACGGCCTCGGCGACTGGTTCACCCCCGACCGCACCTTCCCGCGCGCGGTGGCCGGTACCTATGGCTACTGGCGGGTCGTGGACACCCTCGGCCGGATCGCCACCGTCCTCGGCGACCGGGCGGCGGCCGAGGAGTACCGGGCGAAGGCCGACGCGAGCGCGAAGGCGCTCGCCGCCAAGTACTACGACACCGCCACCGGCACCTTCGGGGGCGGCGGGCAGGGCGCCGAGGCCCTGGCACTCGACATGGGCGCCTACCCGGCGGGGGAGCGGGACCGTCTGCTCGGCCACTTCACGACGTCCGTACGGGACGCGGGAGACCATCTGGTGCTCGGCGAGATATCCCTGCCGGCCGCCTTCCGCGTGCTGTCCACGGCGGGCCGGGACGACATCGTCTGGCGGATCGCCACCCAGACGACCAGCCCCAGCTACGGCTACCAGGTCCGCGCCGGCAACACGACGCTGGGCGAATCCTGGGACGGCGGCCCCGGCCAGTCGCAGAACCACTTCATGCTCGGCGCCATCGACGGATGGTTCACCGGCAAGGTCGCGGGCATCGGGCAGACGGCCGACTCGGTCGGCTACGCGAAGCTGCTCATCGATCCCGCGGTCGAGGGCGACATGACGTCCGCCTCCGGCTCGTACACCACCCCGTACGGTGTGGCGCGCACCGACTGGCGGCGGGACTCCGGCCGCTTCCGGCTGACCGTGGACGTACCCGCGGGCAGCACGGCGGAGATCCACGTCCCGGCGGACGCGGGCCACGCCGACGCTCCCCGCGGCGCACGCCTGCTGCGCACCGAGGGCTCGGAGGCGGTGTACGCGGTGGGCTCCGGCCGCTGGACCTTCCACTCGGCACTGACCCGGTCCTGACCCTTCTTCACGGCACCTCTTCACGGGCCGGCGCCCGCCCGGCCGCCGCACGGGACACGAGTCGCCGAGCGCGGCGCGTGGACCTAGCGTGTGAGGCGTACGGACGCTCTCCCATGACCGGGAAGCCCGCCGGCCCCGCGGGCCGCGCCGGCGCCGGCCCCAGGAGGAGGAGAACCATGGCCAAGGGTGACGACATCAACATGGAGAAGACGGTCCAGGAGTGGACGGACCGCCTGGTCAGCGAACAGGGCACGGCGATGGACCGGGAGCACGCCCGCCAGTTCGTCAGCGGCATCTACCACTCGGCCCAGGAGGACCTGCTCAACCGCAATGCCCAGGCGGAGTACGAACGGGAGGAGTGACTCCCGGGCCTTGCGCGGGGCGGTTCCGGGTGCCTTCGGCGCCCGGGGCCGCTCCTGCCACGTGTCCCCGTCGACGGCGCGGGCGGTTTCTGCCGGGGCCGCTCAGTCCAGCGGGATCTCGGTCGTCCGGGAGGGAACGGCGTCGAGGGCGGCGAGCGTCGCGTCGTCCAGCCGGACCGTGCCCGCCGCGATGTTCTCCTCCAGGTGACCGGTGTCCGCGGTACCGGGGATGAGCAGGACGTTCTCGGCGTGCCGCAGCAGCCAGGCCAGGCCGACCTGGGACGCGGTGCGGCCCAGCGACCGCGCGGCGTCGCGCACGGCCGGCTCGTCGGTCACCTTCGGCATGCCGGGGAACGCGCCGCCGAGCGGGAAGAACGGAACCCAGGCGATGCCCTCGGCCGCGCACAGCCGGAGCATGTCCTCATCGACGCGGCTCACCAGGCTGTAGGCGTTCTGCACACAGACGATGCCCGCCGGGACCGCCCGGCGCAGCACGTCGTAGCTGACGCCGCTCAGCCCGATCGCGCCGATCTTGCCCTCGTCGCGCAGCCCGGTCAGCACCGCGAGCTGGTCGTCCAGGTCGACCGCCTGGTCGCCCTCGGCCCGCAGCCCAGGGCCGGCGTCCAGGCGCCGCAGGTTCACGACCGGGATCCGCTCGGCGCCGAGGGCGGTGAGGTTGGCCTCCACGCTCGCCCGCAGCTGCTCGGGCCGCTGCGCGGGCCGCAGCGGCAGGGGGCCGTCCGGATCGGGGTCGGCGCCGACCTTGCTGACGACGACGACCTCGTCCTGCGGGCGGATCGCCTCGCGGATCAGGTCGTTGACGAATCCGTTGCCGTAGAACTGGGCGGTGTCGATGTGGTCGACGCCCAGCTCGACCGCGCGGCGCAGCAGCGCGACGCCGGCCTTGCGGTCGCCGTGCAGGCGTTCCAGCTGCATGGCCCCGTACCCGATGCGGGAGACGGTGCGGCCGGCCAGCGGGCCGGGGCCGCCGGGGCGCGGGGCGCCGCCGGCCGTGACGTCGATGGAAGGGGTGTCGGCAGAGGTCATGGGAGAACCGTCCCCGTGCGATGATGGGTGAAGCGGAGGATCCTCCGCTTGTCTGACCGTAACACAACCGGAGGTTCCTCCGCTTTGACTCCGCCGGAACCGGTGCCCACGGGCGCCCGAGCCGATCGGCCGGCCGACGCCGGCCGCCCCGTCCGCGCCGACGCACGCCGCAACCGCGACAAGCTGATCGACGCCGCTCGGGCCGCCTTCGCGGCCAGCGACGACACCGTCGCGCTGGAAGCGATCGCGCGCGCGGCCGGCGTCGGCATCGGCACGCTCTACCGCAACTTCCCCACCCGCGAGGCACTGGTCGAAGCCGTCTACGCCGCCGAACTGGACGACGTGGCCACGAGCGCGCCCGCGCTGCTCGACGCGTTCCCGCCCGAAGTGGCCCTGCGCGCCTGGATGGACCGCTACGCGGCGTTCGTCGTCACCAAGCGCGGCATGCTCGACACGCTCCGCGCGGGCTGGGCCTCAGGACGCATCGCGACCTCCGCCACCAGGGAGCGCATCACCGGCGCGCTCGGCACACTCCTGGCGGCCGGCGCCCGCACGGGCACGCTCCGCGCGGACGTGGCTCCCGAGGACGCCACGCTGATGCTCCTCGGCGTCTTCCTGGCCACAGCGAACGACGCCACCCCCGCCCAGACCACCCGCCTACTCGACCTATTGACCGACGCCCTGAAGTCCAGCGCCCCGAAGGGGCGCGGGGAACTGCGCGCTCAACCACGACGGCGCAGCAGTTGACCGACGACCCTTAGCCGGCAGCGCCCCAAAGGGGCGCGGGGAACTGCGCGACCAGCCACGACGCAGCCGCAGCTGACCGACGACCTCCCGCAGGCAGCACCCCGCAGGCAGCACCCTGCAGGCAGCACCCCGCAGGGGCCCGCGGGGAACTGCGCGACCAGCCACGACGCAGCCGCAGCCGACTGACGGCGTGTCACGGCCCTTCGCGCGGAGCGCCCCGCGCGGAGCGCCCAGGTACTTGGATGCCATAGTGGGCGATCTTGCGGTACACAGTCGCGCGGCTCATGCCGAGACGTTCGGCCGCCTGGGCCACGGTGACCGTGGGATCGGTCAGGCACCGCACGATCTCGTCCCGTTCCAGACGTTCCAGACGGCTGAGCCGGCGGCCCGGGTCGGTGAACACCTCGGCGGGCAGGTGCTGGACGTCGATGGTGTCCGTGCGGGACGCGGCCTCACGCACCACGCGCCGCAACTGCCGTGCGTTCTCCGGCCACTGATGGGCCGTCAGCGCCCGCCCCGCGGCGGCCGTGAACGCGATGGCCCGGCCGCGGTGACGGCGCGCGAACAGATGCGCGAGCGGCAGGATGTCGTCGGGACGCACGCGCAGCGCCGGCACCTCCACCACGGCGCCCACCAGGTGCCGCAGCGCCTCGGGGATCAGGTCGTACGCCTCGGCGGTGAACACGAACGGCTGCGGCGAGGGCAGCGGCGCCGCGACGGCCGGGCGCCGGGCGGCCGTCAGCACCTCGGCGAGCCGGCCGGCCGCCGGTGCCGGGAGCGAGTCCACCGCCTCCAGCACCACACACGTGTCGTCCTTGGCCAGCTCCGGAGCCCACAGGCTCAGCCACGGCTCGACATCGGTGTCGCTCGGCGGCCGGACACCGAGCAGCCGCTCCCTGGGCCGGGCCGCCCGGCGCGCGAGGCAGGCCAGCGCGGTCTTGCCCGCCCCGGGCTCGCCCACGACGGCGACGACGTCACCGGCGACCATCGCGGCCTCGGCCCGGTCGACCGCATGCGTCCAGCGCGGCGACAGCGGCTCCACCGCCTCCTGCTCCGCCGCGCTCGCGGTCTGCACCCGGAACACCTCACCGCGTGGCGCGGACCGCGCCATGCGCCCGCCGCCGCGCCCCCGGGCCTGCATGAGCGCCGCCGTGTTGCCCGCCGCGGCCTGCGCCAGCGCCAGCAGCAGCGCCGAGGAGGCGTCGGACCAGGTGGTCAGGTTGACGCTGCCGGCCACGTCGCCCGTCGCCGGATCCAGCACCGGAACGGCCGCACAGGTGAATCCGCGAA
Organism: Streptomyces sp. NPDC102462; assembly: GCF_044765425.1. Lineage (NCBI taxonomy): Bacteria > Bacillati > Actinomycetota > Actinomycetes > Kitasatosporales > Streptomycetaceae > Streptomyces > Streptomyces sp. NPDC102462. The sequence continues at coordinate 16,670 of NZ_JBIWKB010000024.1, forward strand.
GGTCGCAGCAGTAGTGCTCGTCGGCCCGTACGAGGGAGGGCGCCCGGTCGGCGAGCGCGAGGCCGAGCCCGTTGGTGCCCACGTTCTGCTCGGCGAAGTAGAAACCGGGCGCCAGATGGACCCGGTCCAGGGCCCGGTCGACCGCGAGATCGTCCGACATCCGGCACAGGACCAGCCCGTCACCACCTGTGATCATCATGCTGACCGGTTCGTTGGCCAGGGTCGCCCGCAGCCCCTGCAGCACCTCACGGCCGCACTCGAACAGCAGCGACTCCGTGTCGACGGAGCCCGTGAACACGGGCTGTACACGGTCGGCCGCCACACCGTAGCGCCGGCTGCGCTGCCAGGACGCGCGCAACCGCGGCGCGAGGGCGTCGATCCCGCCGCCGTCTGCCGGCCGGGCCGTGTGGACGCCGCGCGGTCCGCTCATCGCGCCGTCCACCGAAACTCGTCCATCGAAACCTCCACAGGCCGCGTCCTTGCGTCTGCTCGGCCAGCCTAGGTCCGGCGGCCCGGAAGGGCACATGGCCGGGCGTCTCAAAGTGAGACACGCGCCGTCTCCCCGCGCCGCGACGTGCTGCCTAGCGTCCACAGCAGACCCGCCCCGCCGGTACGGACATGGAGGCCGCACATGTACGCCAAGGACGGCGAAACCTACTTCATCGTGGACGCACACATAGCGCTCTGGGACGCCCGCCCCGAGAACCAGCTCAACATCCACGGCAAGCAGTTCATCGACTGCTTCTACGACTACCACCGCAACCTCAGCCCGGAATCGGAGCTGTGGCCGTACGAGGAGTACCTGTACTACGGCGGCGAACGCCTGATGAAGGACCTGTTCACCGACGGTCACGTCGACCACGCCATCTTCCAGCCCGCACGGCTGGGCGCCTTCTACCGCAACGGCTTCGGTCAGACCGAGGAGGCGTTCGCTCTCGCCCTGCAGCACCCCGACAAGCTCACCTACAACCACTGCTGGGACCCCCGGTTCGCCGAGGGCGGGCTCGACCAACTGCGCCGTGACGCCGAACGTTTCCAGTTGAAGGGCGTCAAGCTGTACACCGCCGAGTGGTTCGGCGACTCCCGCGGCTACCGGCTCGACGACCCCTGGTCGTACCGCTATCTGGAGACGGCCCAGGAACTGGGCATCAGGAACATCCACATCCACAAGGGCCCCACCATCCGCCCGCTGGACCGCGACGCGTTCGACGTCGCCGACGTCGACAAGGTGGCCACGGACTTCCCCGAGCTGAACTTCGTCGTCGAGCACTGCGGGCTGCCCCGCCTTGAGGACTTCTGCTGGATCGCCACCCAGGAGCCGAACGTGCACGCCGGACTGGCCGTCGCGATGCCGTTCATCCACACCAGGCCCCGCTACTTCGCCCAGATCATCGGCGAGTTGCTGTACTGGCTGGACGAGGACCGCATCCAGTTCTCCAGCGACTACGCGCTGTGGACGCCCCGCTGGCTGGTGGAGCGGTTCGTCGACTTCCAGATCCCCGCGGACATGACCGAGTACCCGCCGCTCACCGTGGCGCAGAAGAAGAAGATCCTCGGGCTGAACGCGGCGGCCATGTACGACATCCCGGTGCCCGCCCAGTGCGCCCTGCCCGAACCGGCGGGGGTGTGAGATGACACCCGACACCCTGGAGCACCGGGCGTACCGGGCCCTTGACCAGGTGTTCGACCCCGAACTCGACGAACCCGTCACCGACCTCGGATTCGTCCGGTCCCTGACCGCCGACGGCGCGGGACGGCTGACCGTCCACCTCCGGCTGCCCACCTCCTTCTGCGCGCCCAACTTCGCCTACCTGATGGCCGCCGACGCCAAGGACGTCCTGACCGCGCTGCCCGGCGTCACGGCGGTCACGGTGCTCCTCGACGACCACCACGACTCCGAGACCATCAACCGCGGCCTGGCCGCGGACGCCGGCTACCGCGGCACCTTCGGGCCCGAGGCCGAGCAGGACCTGGAGGAACTGCGCCGCACCTTCCGGCGCAAGGCACACGCGGCGGCGATGGAACGGGCCCTGACCCGGCTGCTGCGCGCCCGCCCCGGCCTGTCCGAGCAGGCGCTGTACGGCATCGTGCTCGGCGACCTGCCCGATGACGACGCCACCCGCGCCCTGCTGCGGCGGCGCGCGGCGGCCGGGCTCGGTGTCGCCCCGACCGACGCCGTCCTCGTGGACGACGACGGGCGCCGCCCGGCGCCCGCGGAGATCCCGCTGCGCCTGCGCCGCGCCCGGTCCACCCGGATCTCCGTCGACGGCAACGCCCATTTCTGCCGGGGGCTGCTGCGCACCCGCTACCCGGACTCGTCGGCCGACCAGGCACCCCGCGCCTGGGACGCCACCCGCCCCCAGCACTCCGCGGACCTCCCGGAGGCTCCGGTGTGTTCCGACTCGGTGAAGGAGAACGTCTCGTGAAGGCAGTACAGGTCGTCGGCTACCATCAGAACCTCCGCATGACGGATGTGCCCGTACCCGAGGCGACCGGCCCCCACGACGTCGTCGTGAGGATCGGCGGCGCCGGAGTGTGCCGCACCGACCTCCACATCCTCCAGGGACAGTGGGCCGAGAAGAGCGGGGTCGCCCTGCCGTACACCATCGGGCACGAGAACGCCGGCTGGGTGCACGCGGTCGGCAGCGCGGTCGGCAACGTCGCCGAGGGCGACAAGGTCATCGTGCACCCCCTCGTCACCTGCGGGCTCTGCCCGGCCTGCCGCCTGGGCGACGACGTCCACTGCGAGCAGAGCCGGTTCCCCGGGATCGACACGGACGGCGGCTACGCCGAATACCTCAAGACGTCGGCGCGCAGCGTGGTACGGATCGACGACTCCCTGGAGCCGGCCGACGTCGCCGCGCTGGCCGACGCCGGACTGACCGCGTACCACGCCGTCGCCAAGGCGGCCCGGAAGCTGCGGCCCGGGCACCGCTGCGTCGTCATCGGCGCGGGCGGCCTCGGCCACATCGGCGTGCAGGTGCTGCGCGCGCTCACCGCCGCCGAGATCGTCGTGGTCGACCGCAACGCCGACGCGGTCAAGCTCGCCGCCGACGTCGGCGCCGACCACGGGATCGTCGCCGACGGCAGCCATGTCGCCGCCGTCCTCGACCTCACCGGCGGGAAGGGCGCCGAGACCGTGATCGACTTCGTCGGCGAGGCGGGCGCGACGCGCGACGGAGTGGCGATGCTGCGCCGCGCCGGTGACTACCACGTCGTCGGCTACGGCGAGAACATCGACGTACCCACCATCGACATCATCTCGGCGGAGATCAACTTCATCGGCAACCTCGTCGGTTCGTACACCGACCTGAGCGAGCTGATGGTCCTCGCCGCGCAGGGACATGTGCGTCTGCACACCCGGAAGTACGCCCTGGACGACTTCCAGACCGCCCTGGACGACCTGGACGCCGGACGGGTCAGGGGCCGCGCGATCCTCGTCCCCTGACCGGGGCACCGCCGCCCGGCACCACCGGGCGGCGGTGCCGGGCCGTGGGGGGACACCCCGCCCTGATGGCTAGAGTGAGGGCGGTGAGCGGACATATGACCCGGAAGCTGCGCTCCGACGCCCGGGACAACCGGGACCGCATCCTCGCCGTGGCCCGTGAGGTCTTCGCGACCGAGGGCCTCGATGCGCCGATGCGGGAGATCGCCCGGCGGGCCGAGGTCGGCGCGGCGACCCTCTACCGGCGGTTCCCGACGAAGGAGGCGCTGGTCACGGCGGCCTTCGCGGAACAGATGGCCGTGTGTACGGCGATCCTCGACGAGGGTCTTGCCGCGGCCGACGCCTGGGCGGGTTTCTGCCTGGTGATCGAGAAACTGCTGGCGACGCACGCCGTCGACCGTGGTGTGACCGCGGCCCTCATGGCCCGGTTCCCCCACGCTTTCGCGTTCGGCGCCGAGCGCGACCGGGCGCTGCGCTCGCTCCTGGAGCTGATCCGGCGCGCGAAGGAGTCGGGGGAGCTGCGGCCGGACTTCGTCCTGGACGACTTCGTTCTGGTGGTGATGGCCAACGGAGGCATCCACGCCGGTTCCCCCGCCGCCGCGGTGGCGGCCTCCCGTCGCTTCGCGGCACTGATGATCCAGTCCTTCCGGGCCAGGCCCGAGGCGGTGGCCCCGCTCCCACCGGCCGTCCGGCTGCCCCTGCGGGTCCGCGGACACACACCGGCCGCGCCGCGCCGGCGCGAGCATTCCTACGGCACCCAGCGGTAGACCAGCACCTTGTTGAACAGGTCCTCCTCCACGGTGACCAGGTACTCACCCGTGGAGCGCCGGACCGCCGAGACGCCGTAGGGGATGTCGACCCATCCCGTACGGTCCACCCCGCCGACGGTGCCGTCCGGTTCCCAACTGCCCACGGCGGCGCCGTTGTCGGCCCGCCAGGCCCAGACCTTGCCGCGGGTCTGGACGCCCACGCTGAAGACGTAGTCGCCCGCCCAGGCGAGGCTCACGGTGGTCACCGCCGGTGTGGCCGCGGTGTCCCAGGGCAGCGGGACGGTCCAGGTGGGTGTGCGGTTGCCGGTGCTCCAACGGTCGTAGCGGGCGAGGACCTTGCCCGCCTCCTTCCAGTACGCGTTCTCGAACGGCGCGGCGGGTGTGTACCCGGCCATATACATGACGTCGGTGGCCGGGTCGTAGCGCAGCCGGCGGACGGTGGTGAAGGGCGCGGGCAGCGGGATCGTCACCATGCTCGCATAGTCGTAGACCGGGTTGCCGTGCGTGTCGAAGCCCCGCAGCGGGTAGCGCCGCAGATCGCGGTCCCCGCCCTCCCAGATGTCTCCGGCGGTGTCGACGAACCACACCCAGCAGTTGCCGGGGGAGTTGAGACCGGTGCCCGGCTGGAGGTATTCGCCGACCTCGAACGCGCCGTTCCCGCTCATGTCGCGCCAGATCCACTGGCCCTGCGCGGGCTGGTACGGCGGCCAGCTCGGGTCGTCGCCGCTCCAGTGCTGCTTGAAGAACGCCCCGGAGGGTTTCGCGATCTCACCGTCGAAGCGGTAGATGAGCAGATGCGAGCAGTACATGCCCGTGAGGTACATGTACAGGGAGCCGTTCAGACGCACCAGGAACGGTGAGGCGGCATGATGCTGATGCCCCGTCAGGAACAGCCGGGCGTCCTGCGGATACTTCACCGAGTCCAGTGAGTAGCCGCGCCAGGCCGCGTCCTTGCCCGGCGGCTTGCCGACGTCGAGGCGGTAGTGACACTGCTTGGTGTAGACGTCCAGCCCGTCGGACTGCGGGTCGAAGTCGGCACTGTCGACGAACGCGCTCCCCATGAGCTGCCAGACCAGGGTGCCGGAGGAGTCGAACTTGCGGATCCACGACCCGAATTCGCACAGGGCGACATACACGTTGCCGGCCGAGTCGGCGCCGACCCCGCTGATGCCGAAGAACTTGTCGGAGAGGTTCCGGCCCGGGGTGCCCGCCCCGATGCCGCCGGCCTGGCCCAGGCTGCGGGTCAGCACCGGCGTCCCGGACAGGTTGCCGTAGGTGTGGACCTGACGCAGCGGGCCGTTGTCGCCGACCAGCAGGTCCCCGTGGACGTCGATGGCCAGTGAGGTCGGGATCCAGTCCTTCGACGGCCCGCTGATGGTTCCCGGGAGCGCGCCGCCGGTGCTGGAGAAGTGCAGGATCCGGGCCGGCCGTGCCGGGTCGACATGCCAGAAGTGTCCGTCGTTGGTGTCCCGGGTGATGTTCTCGACGACCCAGATGCCCCCGGCGGCGTCGATGGCCACGGCGCCGGGCTGGTTGACGCTCCAGCTGCGCTGCAGCGCTCCGGTGGCCGCGTCGAAGACCTTCACCTGGCCTGCCGCCCGGTCGGTGGCCACCACCTGGGTCGCCGAGGCCGCCGCCGCGGCCGGCGGGCTGCCCACGGGGAACGTCAGTGAGGTGCCGGTGCCGTTCAGGTTGAACCGCGTCAGGCCGTTGCCGACGGACAGATACGCGTACGACCCGTTGACGGCCACCGCGTCTCCCTTGGCGCCCTTGCAGTTGCCGACGAGACGGCCGTCCTTGTAGATGCCCGCGTAGTTGCCGCCCTCGTCCCAGAAACTGACGGTGTAGACAGTGCCGTCGGCGGCGACCGCGATGTCGAAGACGAAGTCCTGCATCCACTCGGTGGCACCCGAGAAGGAGTTCCCGATCCAGGACGTGACGACGCCGGACGTGCCGGCGGCCTGGGAGAGGTCCGCCCCCGCCGCGGTGAGGCCGCCCCGTGCGGTGCCCGGCGCCGCCGCCGCGCCGCCGGCGCTCTGCGCGGTGAACACACCGGCCAGCCCCACGGCGAGCGCGGCGTTCCCGCCGTAGGCGAGCGCCTGACGGCGGGTGACCGCACTGTCCGCGGATGAGGTGAGGTTCCGGTCCGGCTTCCTGTCGCTCATGATCAGGGTCCTTTGTTCGGCGAGCCGCTTCCGGCTGATCAGAGGTAAGTGACCGTTCACGTGACTGAGTTGAAGCTAGAACCCGCCGAGCGACGCGTCAATCCATGTGCACCGCCTTCCCTTTGGGCGACCGTGATTCCTAAGATGGGCCTGAGATCAAGTGAGCGATCACGGACAGGACGTACGCGTGCCCCAACGGCCGACCCTGCGCACCGTCGCCGCCGAGGCGGGCGTCTCCCACCAGACGGTCTCCCGGGTGGTGAACGGCGACCCCACGGTCACCGACGGCGTCCGCGGCAAGGTGCTCGACGCCATGCGCCGGCTCGACTACCGGCCGAGCGCGGGCGCCCGCGCCCTGGCGAGCGGGCGCACCGAGGTCATCGGCGTCGTCCTGCCGCACAACCCCGACTTCGCGTTCTCCAACGACCATCTGATCCGCCTGGTCGGCGGCGCCGACCAGGAACTGGCCGCCCGCGGGTACGGCATGCTGCTGTCCACCCGGGAGGTGCCCGACGACGCGGCCTCCGCCCACCGCCGCTTCACCCGGCGCCGCCAGGTCGACGGCCTGCTGGTGGAGGCCGGGGTCGGCGGCGAGGCACTGCCCGCGCTGCGGTGGGCCGGCTATCCCACGGTCGTCATCGGCTACACCGACGAACACCTGCACTGCGTCCACCCCGACGACGAGGGCGGCGCCTACGCGGTCGTCCAGCATCTGCTCGCCCTCGGGCACCGCCGGATCGGCGTCGTGGGCGGACCGCCGGAGAACCGGCTCGCCATGGCCGCCCGGCTGCGCGGGCTGCGCCGTGCCTTCGCCGACGCGCGCCGCGCGGTCCCCGACGACCTGATGGAACACGGCGACTTCACCGCCGCGTCCGGCCATGCGGCCGCCGGACGGCTGATGTCCCGGCCCGAGCCGCCCACCGCGATCTTCGCGTTCAACGACGGCATGGCGTTCGGGGCGCTGCGCAGGCTCCGGGAGGACGGCCGGGCCGTGCCCGGCGAGGTCTCGGTCGCCGGCTTCGACGACACCACCGCAGCGGAACTCGTCGACCCGCCGCTGACCAGCGTCAGCCCGCACAGCGTCGACGTGGGGCGGCGCGCGGCACAGATCCTGCTCGACATCCTGGCCGGTCACCCGCCGACGCAGCGCGAGAACGTCGTACCGAGCACATTGAAGGTGCGCGCCTCGACGGCCCCGCCCCCGCAGGCCAACTGACCTCGGCGCCGGACGCGGACCCGGCGGAGCGGGGGCCCGCCATGGCGTAGGGTGACCTTCGCGGCCCCGGCGGCTGTGCCCTCGCCCAGCGGGCGGCCTCGGCAGCCTCTCGGCGCCGTGCCGCCGAGAGGAGCGTTCCGTCCATGACCACACCGAGGCCGAACACCGCCAGGCCACGGCGCCCCACGATGGTCGATGTCGCACGCGAGGCAGGTGTCAGCCTCAAGACGGTCTCGCGCGTGGTCAACGGTGTCTCCACCGTCGACCCGGAACTGGCGGAGCGGGTGCTGGCCGCGGTGGCCCGGCTGGGGTTCCGCCGCAACAACATGGCCCGGGACCTGCGCTCCCGCAGCACCTCGGCGACGGTCGGACTGCTCATCGAGGATCTGGCCAACCCGTTCTACGCGGGCATCGCGGCGGCCGTGGAGCAGTGCGCCCTGGAGAACGACACGCTGCTGATCACGGCCAGTTCGGAGGAGGACGCCGAACGGGAACGCCGGCTCCTGCTGCGGATGTGCGAGAACCGGGTGGACGGGCTGCTGATCGTCCCGGCGGGCAGCACCGCCGACCACGCCTATCTGCGCGCCGAGATAGAGATGGGCACGCCGGCCGTGTTCCTCGACCGCCCGCCCACGAACCTGCGCGCCGACACCGTGCTCATCGACAACGAGGCGGGCGCGCGGGCCGCGATCGAACACCTGGTGGCCCGCGGGCACGAGCGGATCGGTGTGCTGTCGGACTGGCTGACCATCCAGCCCATGGCGCAGCGCCTGTCGGCCGCCGAGGAGGCCCTTGAACGGGGCGGGCTGCCCTACCGGCCCGACCTGATCCGGTACGGCCTGCACACCCTGGCTCAGACCGAGGCGGCCATCGTGGAGATGTTCGCCGGACCCGAGCCGCCGACCGCCCTGTTCGCGCTCAACAACCGGATCACGCTGGGCGCGCTCGGCGCGCTGAACCGGCTCGGGCGGGACGTGGCCGTGATCGGCTTCGACGACTTCGAGACCGCCGGTCTGATGGCCCGTCCGCTCACCGTCGTGTCGTACGACGTCCGTGCCATCGGAAGGATCGGCGCGGAACTGCTCTTCAAGCGGATAGCGGGCGACACGTCCCGGCCGCAGACGGTCGTGATCCCCACGACGCTGGTCGAGCGCGGCAGTTCCGGCGCACCCGCGGCGGGTTGATCCACTTCGGGCCGGTGACACGGAGCTTGTCCAAGCCCTAGGCAACGTTGTCCCGGATGGCTATGGTTCACGACTGGCCCCCGCAGCACGGCACGGCGGGCTGCTCGCCGGTGTGATCCGGCACGTCCACCTCGTCGCCATCAGCCCACCGGGGAGCCCTCTGGGCGACGAGGCAACGTTGTCTCGACTCGGGCTGTGTCCCTGACCCGCACCTCGGAGAGGAACGGCAATGGCGGACATCATGGAGCTGGCGCGGCTGTGGGCCGACCATGACGCACTGCACACGCACGGCGTGCGTGTCAGCCGGCTGACCGAGGGCCCGCCCCTCGAACTGGAGCAGGACGCGGCCGGCGCGGTGCTCCATGTGCGGGCCGCAGGGTCGGCAACGACCGTGCTCCGCCTGGACGTTCCGCTGGGCGACGCCGTCGGCTACTGGCACCCCGCGGTGGGCTGGGACCGCCATCTCACCGCGGACTGGGCCGGCCGCTGGCGCACCGTCGGCCTCGTCGACTCGGCGCCGCTGGGCTGCCTGTACGACTCGGCGGGCCTGACTCTGCTGGCGTTCGCGTCCGACCGGGTCACGGCGACGAGCAGGATCCGCTTCGGCCTCAACGAGGCATCGGCCCGCTTCGGCGTCTGGCTTGCCATGGACCTGTCGCCGGACGAGCACTGCCGTATCCGGATCGGGGCCCCGGGAGCGCCCTTCGCCGACGCGCTGCGCGCCCTGACCGGGCCGCTCACGCCCCCCGGCACGCTCCCGGTGCCCGATGCGGCGCGCACCCCGGCCTATTCGACCTGGTACTCGCTGCACCGCGACATGGACGCGACCAGGGTCGAGGCGGAGGCACGGCGCGCGGCCGAGGCCGGCTGCGGGGTGCTCCTGCTGGACGACGGCTGGCAGACGCGCGCCGAGGGCCCGGGCTACTCCGGCAGCGGCGACTGGACGCCGGACCCGGCGAAATTCCCCGACTTCGCCGCGCACGTCAGCACCGTGCGAGGGCTCGGGCTGCGCTACGTCGCCTGGATCGCGCCGCTGCTCCTGGGCGAGCGCACCGAGGCCTACCAGGCGCTGGAGGGCCACGCCCCGCACGCCGTGGCGCGGCTCGGCTGCCGTGTCCTCGACCCGCGGCACGATGAGGTCCGCCGGCACGTGGTCGACTCCTGCGCCGGCCTCGTCCACCGGTACGGACTGGACGGACTGAAGATCGACTTCCTTGACTTCGCGACGGTCTACGCCGACGAGGAGGGCACCCCGGCAGAGGAGGACATCGGCCGGGCGATGCACCGACTCCTGACGGAACTGCGCGACCGGCTGCGCGCACTGCGCGGCGACGACCTGCTCGTCGAACTCCGCCAGCCCTACGCGGGCCCGGGCATGCTCGGCTTCGGCAACCTGCTGCGGGCAGGCGACTGCCCGGCCGACGCCACGGCCAACCGGGTGCGCACGCTCGACATCCGCGCCGCCGCCAGGGCCGGATCCGTCCACTCGGACATGCTCATGTGGGACCCGGGCGCCTCGGCGCGGGCGGCGGCCAGGCAGCTGCACTCGGCCCTGTACGCGACGCCCCAGATCTCCGTCCGGCTCGCCGGGCAGAGCGAGGAACACCGCGCGTTGACGGCGTTCTGGCTCGGCTTCTGGCGCGACCACCGCGACGTCCTCACTCAGGGCGAGATCCGGGCCGGACGCCCGGACCAGCTGTACGAGACGGTGCTCGCCACCGACGGACGGCGGGCCGTGCTCACCTTCTACGCCGAACACCGCTCGGCGCCACTGGACCTGGCCGGCCTCACCGAGGTGGCCCTCGTCAACTCAACCGCCGCCGCGCAGGTGGTCCTCGACGTCGGCGGGCGCGCCGCCGAGGTCCGGCTCGACGCCCACGACGCCTGCGGCCGGCCCGCCGGATCGGCCGTGCAGACCCTGGTTCCCGGCCCGAACACCGTCCCCGTACCCCCGTCCGGCCTGTGTGTGCTCAGGCCGGTGTCATCCGAGCAATCCCCGCGCTGACGTTTGGAGAGGTCCGCTCGTGTCAGACAGCCAAGATCGACGTCCTCGCAGCACCGCGGCATCGCCGGCGCCCGGCGAGATGTCCCGCCGCACCCTCGTGGGTCTGGGCGCGGCCACCGCCCTCGGCGTCACCGCCGCCGGCGCCCTGGCCCCGCGCGCACGCGCCGCCGACGCCCCGGCCGCCGCGCTCGCCGCGTCCCCGGTCACCGTCGGATTCTCCGATCCCACCGGGCTCTACCCGGTGAGCGGCGACACAGCCGCGACCCCCGACCTGCTGGTCACCGTCAACAGCACCACCGCGCTGAGCGGGACCATCACCTGGTCGATATCGGCCCGGCTCGGCGCGCCGCTGCACGGCGGAACCGAGCCGTTCTCGGCCGCGGCCGCAACCCCCCGCACCGTCACCGTCCCGCTCGGCTCCCTCGGCCCCGACCACTACACGGTCACCGTCACCGTCACCGACGACGCGGGCACCCGGCTGTTCGCCGACACCCTCGGACTGGGCGTGATCCGTCCCGCGGCCGAGGGACGGCGCCCGCGGTCGGTGTTCGGCATGGGCATCCGGCCGGAGTCGACACCCGCCATCACCAAGACGATCGCGCAGCGCATCGGCGTGAAGTGGACCAGAGGCATCGACGCCGTCCAGCCGGACATCGTGTCCCCCTCGCGAGGGGTGTTCTGGCAGCAGCCCAGGATCGACGCCGCCCGGGCCGAGATCGCCGAATGGCACCGGCACGGCATCGAGACCCTCGGCGGCATCAACTACAACATGTCGTGGAACGTCGCGCCGGGACCCAACGGGGAACCGCTCAAGCTGTACCAGAACCGGCCCAAGGACATGGCCGCGCACGTCGAGATGGTCTACCACGCCATCGCCCCCTTGCAGGACCTCGTGCACTACTGGGAGTTGTGGAACGAGCCGTGGGTGCACGGCTGGACCTGGAAGACCGGCGACGCGCAGGACTACCGGGACATGTGCAGGATGATCTGGGAGCGGGTGAAGCCCGAGTTCCCGGACGTGCACCTGATCGGCGGCGGCTCGGTCTCCTACAACCGCGACATCGTCTACGCCCAGGGCTCCAAGGACACCGGGTACATCGACGGTTCCGTCAACCACGCCTACGGCTACCCGGACGCGACCCAGTACGCCATGACCAAGACGCAGATCAGGATGGACAAGCTCTGGTCGCGCACGAAGGGGCGCGGCGGGCAGTGGCAGACCGAGCTGGGCACCGCGACCCGCTACAACTTCGCGGACCTGCCGCGCGAGGAGGCCGACTACGGGGTGGCCAGGACGCTGGCCCCGACCTATCTGCTGCACATGCTGGCCGGCGCCGAGGAACAGTCACCCATCCGGATCTTCTGGTTCTCCCTGTCCTACGACAAGGGGTACTCCGGAGACGACTTCAACATCTACGACGTGACGACGAAGACCCCGCTGCCCGCCGTCGTCGCCTACGCCACGATGACGAGCCTGCTCGAAGACGCCGAGATGCAGGCCGAGTTGTACCCGGACGCCAAGTCGACATGGGGTTTCCTGTTCCGCGGCACCGACGGCAGGGGCCGGGCGGCCCTCTACGCCGACCAGATCTACGACGGAACCGACGAGCACCAGGACGCGGGCTACACCGGCACCCTCACCCTGCACGACGCGCGCGGCATCCGGGCCTACGACTACCTGGGCCGCCGGCTCACCGACGGCACAGCACGCCGTGTCACCCTGACCCTGAAGCCGTGGGAGGTCGTCTACTTCGACAGCGACCTGACACCCGAAGCGCTCAGGCGGGCCCTGACCCGCGACGCGCACTTCGACTACGACACCCCGCTGCACATCAGCCCGCTGTCCTTCGTCAGACCGCTGGGCGCCGGCAGCACCGTCGACATCCGCGTGGAGAACGTGTCGCCGAAGACCATGGACGCGTCCCTGACCGTCACCCTGCCTCAGGGCTGGCGCACGGCGCGGCGCACCGCGCCGGTCAGCGGGATCCGGCCCGGCGAGGCCCGTGTCGTCTCCTTCCCCGTCACGCGCCACCGGCTCGACGCGCACAACCGGTACACCATCGGCTACGACGTCACCGTGTCCGACCGCCCGGGCCTGCACCAGACGGGCTCGCGGACCGTGCAGGTCGCCTATCTCCCGTTCCGGCAGATCACCGTCGGCGGGAGCGCGAGCCAGTGGAACGACGTGCTGCCGGTGACGATGACCAACGTGTCCGCGGCCGGTGAGACCAGGACCTACACGTTCCAGGGCGCCTGGGACGACGCCTTCCTGTACCTCAGGGCCCTGATCGAGGACGACGCGCAGGTGTCGAACCCGCCGTTCGAGCAGGACCAGTACCAGTTTCCGTTCAAGGCGGACAGCATCCAGCTCGCCTTCGACGCCGTCGCCGACAAGACCGAGGACCTGCTGGCCGGCGACGCGCACCACGAGAAGTGCCTGCGGTCCCTGTCCCACCTGTTCGCCGCCACCCTGGCCACCGGGGGCCGGTCGGAACTGCACCGGCTGCTGGCGCCCGGCACCAACTACCAGACCTACTACCCGACCAACGCGGTGCTGCCGACCCCCCTCGGCCCGATGGACGCGGGGCCGGCCGACGGCACCGAAGGCCGTGTGCTCGTCTCCCGGGACGACGGCAACAGGCTGACCAGGTACGAGATCGCGCTCGCCTGGAGCCAACTGCCCGAACTGGCCACGGCGGTGAAGAAGGCACCGCCCGCCGGCGTCACCCCGATGAGCTTCGCCGTCCAGGTGCAGGACTCGGGTCCGACCGGCCGCGGTGCCACCTACTGGACGACCCAGTCGGCGCCCCCGGTCTCCGGCTGCTACAACTTCGCCCCGTTCTGGGGCACGGGAGCGCAGTTCACCGGCGGGCGGGTGGATACGCGGTGGGGCATCGGCCACTGAGCGCTCCGCTGGGCTTGGCCGTTGTGCGTCGTCGGTCTGCTGCGGGTGCGTTGTGCTGGTCGTGCCCGCGGCCTCATATCTGAAGAGCCCGCGCCTGTTTGGGGGGCCGCTGTGTGCGTCGTCGGTCGGGTGCGGATGCGTTGTGGCTGGGCGCGCAGTTCCCCGCGCCCCTTCGGGGCGCTGCCCGAACCCCGCGCCCCTTTCATCCTCTGTCCCTTCGGGGGCTTTGACGACAGGAGTCCTCCCTGTGAGTGATGTCAGTGACAAGGACGTCGAGCCGCCCTGGGGGGCCTCGGGTGGGGTGCGGATCACCTCTGTTCGTGCGGTTCTCACCGCGCCGGCCGGGACGACCCTCGTCGTCGTCCGGGTCGACACCGATGAACCCGGTCTGTACGGACTGGGCTGCGCCACCTTCACCCAGCGGGCCGCGGCGGTGGCCACCACGGTCGAGGAGTATCTGGCACCCCAGCTGATCGGCCGTGACCCCGCGGACATCACTGACATCGCGGCCACCCTGCATGTGAGCGGCTACTGGCGCTCGGGTCCGGTGCTCAACAACGCCCTGTCCGGAGTGGACATGGCGCTGTGGGACATCAAGGGCAAGCAGGCCGGCCTGCCGGTGTGGCAGCTGCTCGGCGGCCGGTGCCGTACCGCCGTGCCGCTGTACGCGCACGCGGCCGGACGGGACGCCGAGGAGACCGCCGACGAGGTCAGGGCCCTGATGGCCGAGGGCTACCGGCATGTGCGCTGCCAGGTCGCCGTGCCCGGGGCCGGCACCTACGGGGCGCCGGCCGCCGAGGCCCGCGCCGGTGCCCGCCCGCCGCTGACCCCCAACGCCTGGGACCCCGCCGCCTACCGGCGCACCGTGCGGGGCCTGTTCGAGCATCTGCGGCAGGAGATCGGCACCGAGGTCGAGCTGATCCACGACGTGCACGAGCGGGTGCACCCCACGGACGCCGTCCGCATCGCGCGGGACCTCGAACCGTACGACCTGTTCTACCTGGAGGACCCGGTCGCGCCGGAGGACATCGAATGGCTGCGGATCCTGCGCGCCCGGTCCGTGACGCCGATCGCGATCGGCGAACTGTTCACCAACCCCGCGGAGTACCGGCCCGTCGTCCAGGAACGGCTGTGCGACTTCATCCGTGTGCACATCTCCGCGATCGGCGGCATCACCCCGGCCTGGCGGCTGGCCGGCGCGTGCGAGCTGTTCGGCGTGCGCACCGCCTGGCACGGGCCCGGCGACGTCTCGCCGGTCGGTCATGCCGCCAACCTCGCCCTGGACCTGGCCGCCCCGAACTTCGGGATCCAGGAGCAGCACCTGTTCGCCCCGGCCGTGCGCGAGGTCTTCCCCGGCTGCCCCGAGATCCGCGACGGCCACCTGTGGCCGAGCGACGCGCCCGGACTCGGCATCGACCTCGACGAAGGACTGGCCCGGAAGTTCCCGCCCCGGCCCGCCGCACCCGGGCGGGCGTGGCGGCCGCCGCGCCGAGCGGACGGCGCCCTGCAACGCCCCTGACCGACGTCCGAAGGAGCACCAGGCATGAGAACCCGCACACCCGCCTCGATCCTCGCCGCGACCGCGGCCCTGGCCGTCGTCCTCGGCGGCTGCACCACCCCGTCCTCGGACACCGGCGGCGGCTCGCAGCAGAACGTCACCCTGACCGTCGCCGAGTGGACGAACCCCGGCGCCGTCGAGTTCACCAGGAAACTCAACGCCCGGTTCGAGAAGGAACATCCCGGGGTCAAGGTCAAACTGCAGACCGCGCCGACCGTCAACGGCACCTGGCAGCAACTGTGGAACAGCATGCTGCAGTCCAAGTCGGTCGACGTGCTCGCCCAGTTCGCCCCCACCCAGCAGGGCTTCGCCCCCGACTACACCGACATCAAGCCCGGGGGAGCGGCCGCCCTCATCACGTCCGGACAGCTGACCGACCTCAAGGACCAGCCGTTCATGAAGAACTACGACCCGGCGGTGCAGGCCGCCGCGGTCGGCCACAAGGGCGGCGTGTACGGCGTGATGGCCGCCGAGTACGTCGGTGCGGGCGCCCTCTGGTACAAGAAGGACCTCCTCGCGAAGTACCACATCTCCCTCCCCACCACCTTCCAGGAGTTCCTTGACGCCTGCGAGACCCTGAAGAAGGCCGGCATCACACCGATCTTCGTGTCCGCGAAGGACGGCATGCACGGCGGTGTGTGGCAGGGCGTCGCCAACCAGACGCTCATGAAGGGGCATCGGCCCACGGAGTCCGTCAAGGTGTCCGAGGACCGGGCCGTCGCGTTCTGGAAGGGCACCCGGTCCTGGAAGGACCCCGTCTACAAGGAGATCTCCGAACGGCACCAGAAGGTCCTGCAGTACATCGAGCCGGGAGCCGCGGGTGTGTCCCAGCAGACCGCCCCGGGTGTGTGGGCGGCGAAGAGCGACGACTACCCGTTCCTGCTCGACGGCTCCTGGGACGGGCTGACCATCCAACAGGCCAACCCGAACCTCGACATCGGGTTCTTCACCCTGCCCGGCACCGACGACCCCGCCGCCAACCGGGTCGCGTTCAAACCGGACCTCACCTGGGTCGTGCCGAAGACGGCACCCCACAAGGACCTGGCCATGCAGTGGCTGGCCCTGTTCTCCGAGCCGGAGAACTACAAGGAGTGGCTGGCCGCGACCGGCTCCATCTCCACCCAGCCCGCGCTGAAGAACACCGGCCTGCCGTGGATGGACTGGCTCAACTCCCACATGGACGACGCCTTCCCGCAGCTCACCAACCCCTGGACACCGGCCGGGGCACCCCAGGACGCGCTCGGCCCCGACTTCTACAAGCTGGCGCCGATCGGCGGCGACAGCATCGACACCATCCTGTCCCGCTCCGCCTCGGCGTACCGCAAGTCGGTCGGCAAGTAGCGCACGCACCCTCGGAAAGGAGGCCCAAGTGGCACGCTGCCCCTTCGGAACGCGGCGGACACGGCGGTTCATCCCCTGGGCCAGCATCGCGATACCGGGAGCGGGATGGCTCCTGTTCGGGCTGTACCCGTCGCTCGCCACCATCGGGTACTCGTTCACCCGGTACTCCGGACTGCCGGGCACCCCCCTGAACATCTGCGGTCCGTGCAACTACCAGGCGGCGTTCACCTCCCTGTCGTCCGCCGTCGGGGACGCGCTACGGGTGACGCTGATCTACGTGGTCGGCGTGACGGTGCTGCAGACCGCGTTCGGGCTGGGACTCGCCCTGCTGCTGAACCGGCCAGGACGCTCGTACACCGTCTACCGCGCGATCATCTTCATGCCGCAGATCTTCTCGGTCGCGGTGGTCGGCGCCGTCTTCTCCCTCATGCTGGACCCCTACTCGGGCCCGGTGGAGAAGATCGTGCACGGCGTCTTCGGCACCACGTCCTCGTTCCTCGGATCCGGCACCCTGGCCCTGCCGCTGGTGATCCTCGTGAACGTCTGGATGTTCTCCGGCTACTCGATGCTCATCTACATCGCCGGGCTGCGGAACATCCCGCCCTCCGTCTACGAGGCCGCGGCCATGGACGGCGCGGGCCGGCTGCGTGTCTTCCGTCACGTGACCTGGCCGCTGCTCGCCCCGGCCACCACGGTGACCGTGTTCCTGACGGCGATGGGCACGCTCGGCGAATACGCGCTGATCATGGTCCTCACCGGCGGCAACTTCGGCACCAAGACGCTCGGCCTGTACATGTACCAGTCGGCGTTCGGCGGCGACAGCCAGCTCGGCTACGGCTCCATGCTGGCCATGCTCCAGTTCTTCCTGACCGTGGTGATCGGCGGCGGCCTCCTGTTCACCCTGCGCCGACGGGAGATCTCGCTGTGAAGACCCCCGCCCCGCCCGGCAGAGCGGCCAAGGCCGTCGGCGTGAACCTGATCTGCTTCGCGATCGCCGCCGTGCTGTTCGCGCTGCCGCTGGTGTACATGCTGCTCCAGGCATTCAAGACGTACACCGGCTTCCTGCAGAACCCCACCGGACTGCCGGACCCCTGGACCACGGAGAGCTTCACCACCGCGTGGAAACAGGGGAACTTCGGCCGGCAGATGGTCAACAGCCTGATCTACGCCATCATCCCCGACACGGTCACCCTGATCCTCGGGGTCTTCCTGGCCTTCCCCATCTCCCGCGGCTACTTCAAGCGTTCCAACCTGCTGTACACGTTCTTCGTCTTCTCCGGGTTCCTGCCCGGCGGCCTCATCCCGCTGTTCATCGAGGCCCGTTCGCTCCACCTGTACAACAGCATGGCCGGATACCTGATCCTGACCAGCCTGTCCGGCGCGGGTTTCTTCTTCTTCGTCGGCTACATCAAGGGCATCCCGCGCGAGATCGACGAGGCCGCCGCACTGGACGGCTGCGGCTATGTGCGGTTCATCCTCACCATCATCCTCCCGCAGATGAAACCGGCCCTGGCCACCTTCGCCGTCTTCGGGTTCGTGCACGCCTGGAACAACCTCATCCTGCCGCTGGTCATGCTCTCCGACGCGGCACTGTGGCCGGTGACCCGCGGGCTGTACTCCTTCTTCGGCGAGTACACCCAGAACTGGCCGCTGATCGCCGCCGGCACCTTCATCGTGGCGGCACCCATCCTGCTGCTGTTCGTCCTGCTCCAGCGCTATCTCGTCGAAGGCGTCGCGGGCGGCGCCGCGTTCGGCACCCAGGGCGTCACCGCCTCACCGCCAGCCACGGACGCCGGGGAAGGGGAACGACCGTGACAGCCAAGGTCACACTATGGCCCACGGACGCCGACCGGATACGGTTCCGGTACACCGACGCGCTGCGCCATCCGGAGTTCGCCTGGCCCAGAACGCTGCTGCACCACCCGGTCCGCTGGCCCCGGCCGGCCCTGCGGCCCGAACAACTGCGGCTCGTGGACCGGGCGGGCCGGCCGGTGCCGTTCCAGCTGTCCCAGGTCGGCCTCGCGGACGGACACCTGGCCTCGGCCGTCGTGTGCTTCTTCACCGACCTGCCCTCCGGCGGGTCCTACGACGTCACCCTGTGCGCCGACGACTCGCTGCCGTACGCCGACGTCCCGCGGCCGGTGCGCGTCGACGCGGACGGCGACGGCCTCGTCGTGGACGGCGGGCCGCTGCGGATCCGGCTGCCGTCCCCGGGCCGCTACCTAGACGGCGCCGTGCCGGGGCCCGTCCTGCGCCTGGACCGCGGACACGGCTGGGTGGGCACGTCCGCACTGCGCTGCGGCGGCGAACGCCTCGCCCGCCTGGACGTGCGCCGCGTCGAAGCGGGCCCGTTGTTCGCGACCCACGAGATCCGCTACCGGTTCACCAGCGGAGCCGCGTACACGGCCACGGTCCGCTGCCTCCAGGGCTGCGACCACGTCGAGCTGTCCGAGGAGATGACCGCGCTCGACTCCACGGCCACCGCCTGGGAGCTGACCTGGGACGGGGTCACGCCGAGCCACCGCTTCTCCTCGACCTGGCCGCTGTCGCAGTCCCCGGCCGACCACGCCGACGCGGGATCGCCGCAGCTGTACCACTGGCTCGGCATCGACGAGCCCATCGTCCTCGGCGACAGCGGCGAGGACCCCTCGTTCTCCGGGCCGGGCGGGACGGAACGCCCGGACGTCGACATGGCCTTCACCGTCGGCCCCTACGCGCCGAGCCACGCCTTCGACGTCCGGCCGCACGCCACGTTCTGGGACGCCGCCCGCGGTGACGCGATGGGCGTCTTCATCCGCGACCACGCGCACTGGGACGACCGCACCTACGCGTCCTGGGCCTCCGCCGGCGCCCTGCGGATCCGCTTCCGGTACGACGGCGTACTGCGCTGGACCTGGCCCCTGCGCTCCGGCACCCGCACCACCGCCCTCGCGTTCTACGACCACGAGCGCGACCTGGAGGTACTGCGCGCCCAGCCGGCCGGCGCCGCCCACCCGTCCAGCCGTATGCGGTTCCTGCACCACTGGCAGGGCACCCTCAGCCTCGACCGCGTCAAGGACTGGAACCTCACCTACACGGGACGACGGCCCCAGCGGCTGTGCCCGGAAGGGGAGTTCAGGACACCCGAGGAGTTCACCGACGCGCTGTTCGCCGGCCCCGAGGGCCCGCGGCTCATCGCCCAGGGCGTCAATGAACTCCCCGGCTACCTGAACATCGGCCAACGCCCGCTCTACGACCGGCTGCTCGACGGCTACGACCGCTTCGCCGACCGCCTCGACGCGGACGAACGCGCCCGCGTCGACGCCCTGTTCCTGCTGACCGCCCATGTCTCGGCGGGCGAGGAGATCGGCCCGCTGCGGCGCATGATCGGCGGCCACCCGAACTTCCTCGCCGACGGGAAGGCCGCGCTCGCCTGCCTCGCCTGGCTCTTCCCGGACCACGAGGCGGCGTCGGACTGGCTCGACGGGTTCGAGAAGTTCGCCGAACTCGCCGGGGTCTTCCACACCCGCCCGGCGCTGCCGGCACGCGGCGCACGGGCCGGCCGCTGGACCGAGAGCCTGGCCACCTACGTCTGGGCGTTCCTGCGCCCCGCCACCCACGCCAACGCGCTCGGACAGCTCACCGACGGCCGCAACCGCCTCGCCACACCGGAACTCGCCGCGGTCGGCGGCTGGTTGGTCGACGCCCTGACCGCGCCCGTCGAAACCAGCCCGGACGGCGAGCGACACCGGCTGCACCCCCCACAGGGCGCCCACGCGTCCTGGCCGCGCCGCCCACCCGTCGAACTGCGGCTGCTCGGCGAGGCTCTGCGCCGCTACCGCCCGCTCGTCGCCGAGCACCTGCTGTGGGCGAGCGACGCGTCCGCCCGCCGGCTCGACAGCCCGCACGGCGCGCCGGACCCGTGGCGGCCCCTCGTGCGGACCGCCGGCAACCAGGGCACCAACCCCCGCCTGAGAAGCACGAAGTACACCGGGTACGGCGTCACGCTCCGCGCGGACGTCGACGGCCCCGGCGAGGTCGCGGTCTTCCTCCAGCAGGTGGACCGCGGCCCCAACTACCGCTGGGGCGTCGCCGACGACAACGGCTGCGGCCACCTCTACTACTACGCCGCGGGCCGCTCCTACAGCGGTCACGGCCCGGAGGACGCCGGCGACCGCAGGGCGCCCGACGCCACCTACGTCACCTCGTGCGCGATCTGGAAGGACGGCCGCTACCGCTCCATCGGCCCCCACACGCTCGACTCGCCCCTCCACGACCTCGAAGGCGCCCAGTACGCGGAGATCACCTCCGACCCGGACGGCCCCGTGGGCGGCCTCTACCGCAGCCGCGGCGTGCTCCTCATGGGCAGCGACTACCTCGTCACCTACGACGCGTTCGCGCCGAACCAGCGCATGGTGTGGACATGGTCCGCGCTCACCACCGCCACCGCGCACGACGCCAACGGCTGCGACCACCTCGCGGAGCGCATGCCGTTCATCCACGTGGTGCGCGGGGTACGCACCGACGGCGCCCTCGACGGCGGCTCCTGGACGACCGACGTGTCCCGCGGCGTGCGCCTGGAGGGCAGGGCCGACGGCGACAACGGCAACACCCTGGCCGTCGTCAGCCACCGCGACGACCTGGTGATCGCCCTCGAGCGGACGACGCCCTGGGGCGCCCGCATCCGCACCCCGCACAGCCTCGACCACGTGTTCCGGTACGAGGCGGCGACCCATCTCCAGCCGAAGTCGGCCGAGTTCGCACAGGACGGGCTGCGCTTTTCCGGTACGGCCGGCGCGATCCGGCTCTTCGACGACGGCCTGCGGGAACTGACACTGTTTCGCGGCAGCGCCGTGGGAACCCGCGACCTGCTCCTTGTGACCGACGACGACGGACTCGCCATTGGCGTCCGCTACCGGGATCCCGCCGAGTGCGGGGGCATCTTCGAAGCCGCCGCGGACAGCTCGGTCCGTCTGTGGATCCGTACCGGACTCGACCCGACGGCCGCCTTCTACATCGACGGTGCCAGGGCGGCACACTCCGTCCTGACCGAGGACACCGTCACCGTGCGGCTGCCCCGCGGCCGGCACCGCTGGGAGCTGACGCGACGGCGACCGGAACCCCTGCCCGCCGAGATCGTGCGGACACAAACCGTTCCCGGCGGCGCGATCGTGCACTTCACCGCACCGGCCGCCGCCGACAGCCACCTCGTACAGCTCAGCGTGGACGGCGGCACCGGCTGGACGACGGTCGCCGAGGCCGAACACAGTCCGTGCCGGCTGACCGGCCTCACCGACGGCGAGAAGTACCACGTCCGGATCGTCGCCCAGAACGCCGACCGCCGCGCCGCGCCCGGCGCCGACTACCCGGTCTACGCCGGCCGGCAGGCACCCGAACCGCCGGACGGGCTGCGGCTGCGGCTCGGCACCGGCACGGTCACCCTCACGTGGGGCGAGGTCCTGGGCGCCGGCCGCTACCGGCTCTACCGGCGCCGCAGGGGCGAGCACACGTATCGCGAGATCTTCGCGGGACTCGGCTTCCGGTACACCGACGACGCGCCCGGCGTCGTCCCCGGGCACCGCGAGCCGGACACGGCCGCACGGGCGGCGGACGTGACCGTCTACGAGTATGCGGTCGCGGCCGAGAACGGCAACGGCGTGGGCCCGCGCTCGGCCCCCGTGGACACCGACCCGCAGGCCCTGCGCCACTGGTACCCGCCCACGGAGCTGGGTTTCCGCAGACGGCACACCTACAACCAGTCGCCCTACGTCCCCGCCCACGCGACCCCGCCGCCCTACGACGAACAGGCCCCGCCCCCGCCGCTGCCCGCGCTCGCCGACCGTTTCGGGCAGGTGCCGTGACCCGGCAGCGGATCCTGATCACCGGCGCCGCCGGCCGCCTGGGACGGGAACTGCGACCACGCCTGGCCCGGCCGGGCCGCACGCTGCGGCTGCTGGACATCGCCGAGGTCGGCCCGCCCGCGCCGGGGGAGGACGCCGAGATCGTGCGGGCGTCCTTCACCGACCCGGAGGCGATCGACGCGGCCTGCCGCGACGTCGACGCGGTGCTCCACCTGGGCGGCCTCGCCGGCGAGGCGACCTGGGAGCGGATCGCCGAGACCAACGTCAAGGGAACCCTGCGGGTCCTGGAGGCCGTGCGCCGGCGGCGGGTGCCCCGGGTGGTGCTCGCGTCGAGCATCCACGCCGTGGGATTCCACACCCGCGGTGCCATGGACTACATGGTCGACGGCACGCTGCCCGCGGACGTGCCGCCCCGCCCGGACACCTACTACGGGGTGGGCAAGGCCGCGTGCGAGGCGCTGGGCAGCCTCTACCACTCGCGGTTCGGCATCGACGTGACCTGCCTGCGGATCGGCGCGTTCCGGACGCTGCCGCTCGCCCCCGAGGACCTGGCCGTCTGGCTGTCGCCGGGTGACGCGGCCCGGCTGGTCGAGGCCGGCCTGCGCGCCGCTCCCGCCGGGTTCCGGGTGCTGTGGGGGATCTCCGGCAACACCCGCCGCTGGTGGTCGTTGAAGGAGGCGGAGGCGATCGGCTACCACCCCGAGGACGACGCCGAGCGGTACGCGGCGTCGATCCCCGGTGCCACGGCCTACGACCCGGCGGATCCGCGCAACCACCGGGTGGGCGGGGGCTTCTGCACGATGCCGCTCGGCTGAGCAGCAGTCCTCTTCGAGGCAACGTTGTCTCAAAGGGGGCTGT
Organism: Streptomyces sp. NPDC102462; assembly: GCF_044765425.1. Lineage (NCBI taxonomy): Bacteria > Bacillati > Actinomycetota > Actinomycetes > Kitasatosporales > Streptomycetaceae > Streptomyces > Streptomyces sp. NPDC102462. The sequence continues at coordinate 39,957 of NZ_JBIWKB010000024.1, forward strand.
GGTGCGCCACGGCCCGGTTCAGCCGGCGAACGCCGTCGACGGCAGCCCCACTGCGCCCGTCCGGCCGACGGCGAACACGGAGCCCGCCACGTCGTCGTCGGCGAGTTCCAGCCCTTCGCGGGCGGAGGTCACATACAGGACGTCGAGACCGGGTCCGCCGAAGGCGCACGAGGACGGCTGGTGCACCGGCATCGGGACCTCGGCGAGCAGATCGCCCTCCGGCGAGACGCGTACGACGCGGTCGCCGCCCCACACGGCGATCCACAGGCATCCCGCGGCGTCGACGGTGAGCCCGTCCGGCAGTCCGGCCCGCTCCGGGATCCGCACCAGCGTGCGGCGGCGGCGAAGGACGGTGTCCCCGGGGTCGGTGTCGAAGGAGTACACCTCCCCGGCGATCGAGTCGGCGAGGTAGAAGGTGCGGCCGTCGGGGCTCCAGCCGAGCCCGTTGGGCAGCGCCAGGCCGTCGAGGACCACCCGGCTGGTCCAGTCGGGCAGAAGGACGTGCAGGGCGCCCCTGCCGTGCCGGAAGTCCAGCGCGGTGCTCCCGGCCCAGAGCCGCCCGTGGGCATCGCACTTCGCGTCGTTCATGCGCTCGCCGTCCGGCAGGACCGCCCGCCGTACGGTCGCGGTCCCGTCGGCGTCGACCGAGGCGAACCCCTCGGCCGTGGCCGCGGCGAAACCTCCGCCGCGCCGGGGCACCGCCGCGCCGACCTGGGTCGGCAGCGAGAGGCTGGTGGTCCGGCCGGTCGCCGGGGCGCTGGTGTGGATGTGCCCCGCGGGGATGTCCACCCAGTGCAGCAGGCCACGCCCGGCGTCCCACACCGGCCCCTCACCGACGCGGGCCCGCGCGCGGACCGCGATCTCGGGCGTCATCCGGAGTCCTCCGTTGTCCCTGGGTGTCTCGGGGTGTCTCGGGGTGTCCTCGGGCGGCCGGAAGCGGCCCGGGTGCCGGGTGCGGCTCAATCGGGGAGCGCCACCGCGGCGTTGGCGAGCAGACCGCCGTCGACGGGCAGCGAGACACCGGTGATGAAACTGGCCCGGTCGCCGGCCAGGAAGGCGATGGCCTCGGCGACCTCCTCGGGCCGCGCGACCCGTCCCAGCGGGTGCATCCCGCCCCATGCCTCGACGAGCGCCTGGGCGGCGGTGTCGCTGCCGTCGGAGAAGGCCCGGGCCGAGGCGCGCAGCATCGGTGTGTCCACCGAGGCGGGACAGACGGCGTTGGCGCGGATCCCGTGCTTCGCCTCGTCCACCGCGATCGACCGGGCGAGCGCGTTGAGCGCCCCCTTGCTGGTGGTGTAGGCGGCGACGGAGGTCTGGGTGACGAACGCCTGGACCGACGAGACGATCACGATCGAGCCCGCTCCACGGGACCGCAGGTGGGGCAGGGCGTGTTTGACGGCGTGGAAGGCGCCGGTGACGTTGACCGCGAGGACTTCGTTCCACTCGTCGGCGCCGGTGTCCGCCGCGGTGCCGTAGCGCTGGATGCCGGCGGCGGCGACCAGCACGTCGAGTCCGCCGTGGGTCTCGGCGACGTCGTCGACGAGCCGGGCGACGGCGGCCTCGTCGGTGACATCCACCTCGACGCTGCGCACGGTGGCGGGCAAGGGGGCGGCCGCACCGCCGTGCCGGGGCGGGATGCCGGCGGCCGCCACCGTGGCGCCGCGCGCCGCCAGCAGCCGGGCGGTCGCGTGCCCGATGCCGCTCAACCCACCGGTGACGATGGCCACTTTGCCGTCGAACTCCGCCACGATCCACTCCCTGGGTGTGTGCACCAGACGGTTGCCTCCGGTGGCGCCGCCCACACTCTAAACAACGTTGTCTCGCCCCGCTAGTCTGTACTCGGTCCGCACATCGGCGGTCCTCGGGGCAATGTCCCCTTTCTCGGCTTTCTGTGTTTTCTGTGTTTTCTTCGTCTTCTGGGTTTTCTTTGGTTTCTTCGTGCACTTCGTGTACTTCGAAGGAGAGCAACTCGTGCCGCGTGAGTGGATCCGATGGCCCGTCAACGTCCTCGACAGGTTCGGCGGGGAACCCGTCGCCTTCGGCGGCGACTACAACCCCGAGCAGTGGGACGAGAGCGTGTGGCCCGAGGACGTCCGGTTGATGCGCGCGGCGGGCGTCAACCTGGTGACGGTCGGTGTCTTCGCCTGGTCCACGCTCCAACCGGCGCCCGACCGCTGGGACTTCGGCTGGCTCGACCGAGTGCTCGATCTGCTGCACGCGCACGACATCGCCGTCGATCTGGCCACCGCGACCGCCTCGCCGCCGCCATGGCTGACCACCCTGTTCCCCGAGGTGCTGCCCGTCGACCGGCACGGGCGGACCATGGCGCAGGGCGGACGCCAGGCCTGGTCGCCGTCGTCGGCCGTCTACCGCGAACACTCGCTCGCGCTGGTGGAGAAGCTGGCGGAGCGCTACGGCGAGCACCCCGCGCTCGCCCTGTGGCATGTGTCCAACGAACTCGGCGGCCACAACGCGCGCTGCTACGGCGACGCGAGCGCCCTGGCCTTCCGGGCCTGGCTCAGGGAAAGGTACGGCGACTCGCTGAAGGAACTGAACGCCGCCTGGAACACCAGCGCCTGGAGCCAGACCTACTCGGCGTGGGAGCAGATCCAGCCGCCCCGGCTGACCTTCACCGACTCCAACCCCACCCAGGTCCTCGACTTCGACCGGTTCAGCTCCGACCAGCTGCGCGCACAACTGCGGGCGGAGACAGCGGTGTTGCGGCGCATCACACCGACGGTGCCGGTCACCACCAACCTGGTGCTGTTCGACGCGGGCAAGAACATGGACTACAGCTCGTGGACCGACGACATGGATCTCGTGGCCAGTGACCACTATCCGAGGCCGGCCGGCGACGCCCAGGCCGAGCTGGCGTTCTCGGCCGACCGCGCCCGCGGCCTGGCGAAGGGCAGGCCGTGGCTGCTCATGGAGACGGCCACGGGAGCCACCAGCTGGCGGCCGGTCAACCCGGCCAAGGGGCCGGGGCGGCTGCGCAGGGACGTGCTCGCGCATCTGGCCCACGGGTCCGACGGGATCTGCTTCTTCCAGTGGCGGGCCGCCCGGGCGGGTGCCGAGCGGTTCCATTCCGCGATGCTGCCGCACGCCGGTGCCGACAGCCGGAAGTTCCGCGAGGTCTCGGCGCTCGGCGCGGAACTGGCCGCCTGCGCGGAAGTGCTCGGCAGCGAGGTGGTCGCGGACTGCGCGGTGCTGTTCTCGGAGGAGTCGTGGTGGGCCGCCGAACGCGAGTCGCATCCGCACAACGGCCTGTCGTACATGGAGACCGCGCTGCGCTGGTACGGGAGCCTGCGGGAGGCGGGCGTCACCGTCGACGTCGTGCCGCCGTCGGCGGATCTGTCGCGCTACCGGCTGATCGTCGTGCCGTTGCTCTACCTGGTGTCCGACGCGGACGCGGCGGCCCTCGCCGGTGCCGTGGCGGCGGGCGCGACCGTGCTGGTCACCTATTTCTCCGGGATCGTCGATCCGCTCGACCGGGTGCGGCTCGGCGGTTACCCCGGTGCGTTCCGCGAACTGCTGGGGGTGCGCGTGGAGGAGTTCGGGCCGCTGGTGGACGGTGACCGAGTGGACATCGACGGTGTCACCGGGCCCGCTCAGGTCGCCACCTGGCACGAGGAGATCCAGCTCATGGACGCCGAGGCCGCGGGCTGGTACACCGGCGGTGAGATCGCGGGCGGCCCCGCGATCACCCGTGCGACGCGCGCCGCGGGCGAAGCCTGGTACGTGGGTGTGGAGTTGCCGGATGCGGCGCGGGCGGCCCTGGTGGCTCAGCTCGTCAAGCGGTCCGGGGCGACGGCGGTGGAGTCCGCGGGCGGGCTGGAGACAGTGACCCGCCGCTCGGCCGCCCATGACTACGTCTTCCTGATCAACCACGGCGACACCGCCGCCACGGTGCCCGGCGCGGGGACCGACCTCCTGGACGGGTCGGCGCACGAGGGCTCGGTCACGGTGCCGGCGGGCGGGGCGCGGGTGCTGCGACGGGCCCGCTGAGCCGCCGGGAACGCGGACGGGCACCGGACGGATCGTCCGGTGCCCGCCGACGGTTCGGGTGCGGTCAGTCGAGACCCAGCCCGTTCAGGACGCCCTGCAGATAGCCGATCGCGTGCGCCCGGCCGCGGCTGCAGTACGCCTCGGACGAGATGTCGCCCCAGGTGTCCAGGTCCCCGATCATGGCCGGTACGTGGTCGTCGATGAGGAACCCGTCGAAGCCGGCGTCGGCGAGCCTGCGGATCACCCGCGCCGGATTGAGGTTGCCCTCGCCGAGGAAGCACTCGCTGAAGCGGGGCACGGTGCCGTCCACGTCCCGGAAGTGGACGTAGAAGATGGCCGGTCCGAGCCGGTCGATGACCTCGTTGACGCTCTGCTCGCCGGCCATCTCCGACACGGTGCCCAGGCACAGGTTCAGCCCCCAGGACGGACTGCCGCCGGCCTGGCCGTGGGCCCGCACGAGGGCGTCCGGCGAGGTGAAGATCCGGGCCGTGCCGCCGAGCGGCGCGTCGGTCGGGGGATCGTCGGGGTGCAGGGCCAGCCGCACCCCCACCTCCTCGGCGACGGGCAGCACGGCGTCGAGGAAGTACTGGTGGTTCGCCCACATCCGCTCTGCGCTGATGGGCTCGTCCACCGGGTGGTCCGGGGTCAGCCGGTACCCGGCGAGCGCGTTGCCCCGGTGCACGTCGGCCAGGTCGAAGGCGGTGACCCGGGCGCCGCCGCGGCCCCGTGCGGACATGTCGGTGCGCCAGACGTAGGTGGCGAGGAAGTTGTAGCCGAGCAGGTCGATCCCCACGGCGGCGAGGTTGCGGATCGTCCGCTGGTAGTTCTCGATCTGCTCGTCGCGGCCGGGCAGACCGCGCTGGATCTTCCAGAAGTGGGCGAGCGGGACGTTCTCCAGGCCGTCGATGGCCAGTCCGTCGGCGTCGCAGCGCTCCCGCAGGGCGCGCAGTTCGGCCGGGCCCCAGAAGCCGTCGGTTCCGGGCAGCACGTCCGGGGTGTGCAACTGCACGCCGGACAGCCCGAGTTGGTGGGCGAAGGTGGCGATCCGGGCGTCGTAGGTGTCGATGTGGCCGAGGGAGAGCCGTACGGTCATGCGCGGCCGACCCGCTGTCGCTGCCGGCCGAGACCGTCGATCTCGAACTCCATGACGTCGCCTTCCTCGAGGTAGGGGAACCGGCCGGACAGCGCGACGCCCTCGGGCGTTCCGGTGTTGATGACGTCGCCCGGTTCCAGGACGGTGAACTGGCTGAGTTCGTGGATCAGCGTGGCGACGTCGAAGACCATGTCCTTGGTGCTGGACGCCTGACGGGTCTCGCCGTTGACCCAGGAGCGCAGGCCGAGCGCCTGCGGTGAGGGCACCTCGTCGGGGGTGACCAGCCAGGGGCCGAGCGGGTTGAAGGTCTCGCAGCTCTTGCCCTTGGACCACTGGCCGCCGCTGGTCTCCAGTTGCAGGGCGCGCTCGGAGACGTCGTTGGAGACGGCGTAGCCGGCTACGTGCCGCAGCGCGTCGGCGGGGGAGTCGAGGTACCGGGCGCGGCGCCCGATCACGACCGCCAGCTCCACCTCCCAGTCTGTTTTGTGCGAACCGCGGGGCAGCAGCACCTCGTCGTCGGGGCCCACGACGCAGTGCGGTGACTTGTAGAAGACCACCGGCCACTCGGGGGCGGCGGAGCCGGACTCGGCGGCGTGCGCGGCGTAGTTCATCCCGATGCACAGGACGACGCCGGGCCGGGCGATCGGGGGGCCCACGCGCTGCCCGCGGACGTCGGTCTCCGGCAGGGCGTCCGCGCTGATCGCCGCGCGCAGCCGGTCCGGTCCGCCGTCGCCGAGGAAGGTGCCGTCGATGTCGTCGGTGAGAGACGACATGTCGAGGTGCCGGCCGTCCGGGAGCAGGGCGACGGGCCGTTCGGCGCCGGGCGGCCCGATCCGCATCATTTTCATGGTGATCCGTTCGCTGGTAGGGGCCGGCCGTCAGGCGGCGAGCAGTCCGCCGTCGACGACCAGTTCCGTGCCGGTGATGAACTCGGCCTCGTCCGAGGCGAGATAGAGCGCCGCCGCGGCGATCTCCAGGGGGGTGCCGAGCCGGCCCATCGGCTGCCGTGCGACGAGTTGGGCGCGCGAGCGCTCCGGATCGTCGGACGCGTCGAGCAGCCGTCCCACCCAGGGCGAGTCGACGGTTCCGGGGCACACGCTGTTGCAGCGCACCCCGGTTCCGGCGTACTGCACGGCGACCTGGCGGGTGAAGGCGACGACGGCGCCCTTGCTGGCGCAGTAGGCCGCACGGTCCTTCAGGCCGACCAGCCCTGCCACGGAAGCGGTGTTGACGATCACGCCGTGCCGCTGGGCCAGCATGTGCGGCAGCGCGAACTTGGTGCCGAGGAAGACCCCGCGGCTGTTGACCGCGAAGGTGTGCTCCCATTCCTCGACGGTGCAGCTGACGGGGTCCGTGGTCGAGGACGCGCCCGCGTTGTTGCACAGGACGTGCAGCGCGCCGGTCTCGGTCACCGCCCGGGAGACCGCCGCCGCGAAGGAGTCGGGTGCGGTCACGTCCACCGTCACCGCGATGCTGCCGTCCGGGGCACCGGAGGGGTCGAGGTCCGCCGCGTACACGGTGGCCCCCTCGTCGAGGAACCGGCGGGTCATCGCGAGGCCGATGCCGGAGCCCGCGCCGGTGACGAGCACCGTCCGTCCGTCGAATCTGCTCACGTGGCAAGGTCCTTTCCGGGCCCCGGATCTGCGGTGCCCGTCGTGGTGCTCATTCGGTGAAGTAGCCCGGGTACTGGGCGCGCAGCGCCGGGCCGCGCTCCAGCGCGCGCCTGGCGTGCCGGCTGATCAGGGCGCGGCCGGCGGTCGCGTCGGCGTTCTCCAGCGCGTCCACGATCAGCCGGTGCTCGTCGATCAGTTCCCGCATGGCGTCGGCGTCGGGCAGCGCGAGCCGGCGCAACCGGTCGAGCTGCAACTTCATCCGCTGCACGGCCTGCCAGGCCCCGGGGTAGCCGCTGAGCGAGAAGATCTCGCTGTGCAGTGCCTCGTCGGCGGCGAAGAACGCGGCGTAGTCCTCGGTGCGGTAGCTGTGTTCCTGGCGGTCGAGCAGTTCGCGCAGCGCGGTGACGTCGGGTGCCGGTTCGGCGCACGCCACCTCGAAGGCCGCGACCTCCAGGCTCTCGCGGACGAAGCGCGCCTCTTCGACGTCGCGCAGCCGGATCAGCCCCACCCGGGTGCCCACCTGGGGCACCACATGGACCAGCCCGGCGTCGACGAGGCGCGCCAGGGCCTCGCGGACCGGAGTGCGGCTGACGTGCAGGCGGTTGGCGAGGTCCGTCTCCGACAGGGAGGCCCCGGGGGCGAGCCGCAGTTCGCGGATCGCCGAGACCAGTTCGTCGTAGACGAGATCCGACGTCCGGGTGCGCGTCCGGCTCCGGACGACCGGTGACAGCGCAAGATCGCTGTCGGCCGACGACCTCTCCCAAGTGCGTGCTTCTTCAGGGGAATTCACGGCAGGATCGTTGCATGCCCGTTGCTTGTATGCAAGTATCCCGCCGTTCGACCAGAGCCGCACAAACCAGAGAGTTAAGAGGCAGACATGGTCATGCGAACGGCGAGACTCGCCGCTGCGGCCGTCGCCGCCGGCGTCGTGCTGACGGGGTGCAACGGCAGCACCGGGACGAGCTCCACCGGCCCCGCCGAGATCACCTTCTGGGGCTGGGCTTCCGGCTACGAGAAGTCCGTCGCGCTGTGGAACAAGACCCACCCCGACATCCATGTGACGTACGAGGCGATCACCGACGGCGGGGCCGGCGGCTACGACAAGATGTTCACCGCGGCCAAGGCGGGCAAGGCGCCCTGCCTGGCACAGGTCGGCTACGAGACGTTCGCCAGCTTCCTCGCCGCCGGCGTCCTGAAGGACGTCAGCGACTACGTGAAGCCGAAGCGGGCCGAGTTCGCCGACTGGGTGTGGGGCAACGTCGGCGTCAACGGCAAGGCGTACGGCGTGCCGGTCGACACCGCGCCGATGGCCATGTTCTACCGTGCCGACCTCTTCGAGAAGGCGCACATAGCGCCGCCGAAGACCTGGGAGGACTTCACCAGGGCGGCGGCCGCGGTGAAGGCGGCCGACCCGTCGGCCCGCATCATGAACCTCCCCACCGACCCCTATCTGTACGCCGGCTTCGCCTGGCAGGGCGGGGCCCCCTGGTTCGGGGCCAAGGACGACGCCTGGTCGGTCTCGCTGGACAGCGCCGCCAACACCAAGGTCGCCGACTACTGGCAGGGGCTGTTCGACAAGAAACTCGTCACCTCCTACCCCGCCTTCGACGCCACGCTGTACTCGGCCTGGAGCAAGGGCAAGGTCTGGGCGGAGGTCGGCCCGGTCTGGTCCGCTTCCCTCATCCGCGACAACGCCGCGGGTTCCGCGGGCAAATGGGCCGTCGCACCCATGCCACGCTGGAACGGCTCGGACACCGTCGGCAACTCGGGCGGATCGGCCACGGCCGTCATGAAGGACTGCGACAGGCCCGAGGAGGCCGCGGAGTTCGCCCTGTGGATGTCGACCGACACCGAGTCCGTGTCCAACCTGATCGCCTCCGCGGCCATCCTCCCGGCCTCCAAGTCCGGCCTCGCCAACAAGGCGTTGGACGCACCGCAGAGCTACTACGGAGGCCAGTCCATCTACCGGCTGTTCCGCGACGAGGCGGCCAAGGTGAACACCGGCTGGATGTGGGGCCCGGTCATGTCCACCACCGCGACCGCGCTCGGGGACGGGCTCGGCAAGGTGCACACCGGGCGGTCCACGATCCAGGACGCACTGACCGACGCCCAGAAGAGCACCCTGGACACGCTGCGGTCCCAGGGATTCTCCGTCAGCGGATGACCGCCGCGAAAGGGCCGTGACGCGCCGTCGGCCGTCCGCGGCCCGTCATGGCCGGCCGCCCGGTCACCCGCGCCCGCGGGCCGCGGCCGCACCGGAGCGGACCGTGCCCGGCCCGCCCGGCCCCCGCGGGGCCCGCCGGCCGCACGGACCCCGCGCCGTCGTCATCCTCCTTCCACAGAAAAGGTGACCGTGTCCTCCGTGACGACCAGGCGGCGCCGCCTGCGCGAGTTCCGGCGAGCCGCGCCGTTCGTCCTGCCGTTCCTCCTGCTCTTCGTCATCGTCTACCTGGTGCCCACGCTCTACTCCGTGGAGCAGAGCTTCTTCACCGTGCAACGCTCCGGCCTCGGCCTCGGCGGGGCCGACACCGTCTTCGCGGGCTTCGACAACTACGTACGGGCCTTCCACGACGGCGACTTCCTCTCCTCCCTCGGCAGGGTCGCCTTCGTCGGCGTCATCCAGGTGCCCGTCATGCTCGGCATCGCGCTCGTCCTGGCCCTGCTGATCGACTCGGCGGCCTCGAAGGGACGCAGGTTCTTCCGGATCGCCTACTTCGTGCCCTACGGGCTGCCCGGCGTGATCGCGGGCCTCGTCTGGTCGTTCCTTTACGCGCCCACCCTCAGCCCGATCACCAAGGGGTTCGCCTCGCTGGGCATCGACATCAGCTTCGTCGGCGACGGCGCCCTGCCGTTCTCCATCGCCAACATCCTGACCTGGGCCTGGACGGGCTACAACACGATCCTCATCTTCGCGGCGCTCCAGGCGGTCCCCGAGGAGACGATGGAGGCCGCCGCACTCGACGGCTGCTCCGGCTGGAAGGCCGCCCTGCTCATCAAGGTCCCGCAGATCCGGCCGGCCCTGCTGCTCACCCTCGTCTTCTCCATCATCGGCACGTTCCAGCTCTACAACGAGCCGGCCACGATGAAGTCGGTGGCCCCCAACCTGTCCTCCACATACACCCCGATCATGGCCGCCCTCCGCTCCCTGTCGGCCAACGACTTCCACTACGCGGCCGCCCAGTCCGTGCTCCTCGGCGCCCTGATCTGCGTGCTGTCCGTGTTCGTCTTCCGCGCATCGGCCAGGAGCGTCGACTGATGACCGCCACCCTGCAACCGCCCACCCGCCCAGAGACCAAGACCGGGAAGCCGCGACCGCGGCGCCCGCGCACCCATCCGCTCACGACCGTCAATCCCGCCTCGCGGCTGCTCGTCCTGGCCGTCATGTCCCTCTTCGCCGTCTACTTCCTGCTTCCGGTGTGGTGGCTGGTCGTCTCCGCCACCAAGGGCCACGGAGAGATCTTCTCCGGCAACGGCTTCTGGTTCGGCAAGCACTTCGCGCTCGTGGAGAACGTCCAGACACTGTTCCAGGCCCAGGGCGGCATCTACGCGCGCTGGCTGCTCAACTCGCTGCTGTACGCGGTCGGCGGCGGCATCGTCTCCACCCTGCTGGCGGCCATGTGCGGATACGCCCTCGCCAAGTTCCCCTTCCCCGGACGCGAGGCGGTCTTCGGCACGGTGCTCGCCGCGGTGCTGCTGCCCGCGCCCGTGCTGGCCATCCCGCTCTATCTGATGTTCAGCTACACCGGCACCATCAACACCTTCTGGTCCGTGTTCATCCCGAGCATCGTCAGCCCCTTCGGCGTCTATCTGAGCCGGATCTACGCCGCCTCCTCGGTACCCGACGCGCTGATCGAGTCGGGCCGTCTCGACGGCGCCGGGGAACTGCGCATCTTCGCCATGTGCGCCCGGCTCATGGCACCGGCGATGGTCACGGTCTTCCTGTTCCAGTTCGTCGCGATCTGGACGAACTTCCTGCTGCCCTCCCTGATGCTCGCCGACACCCGGCTCCAGCCGGTGACCGTGGGCCTCGTCGGCTGGCGCGAACTGCAGGGCTACCCCATCAGCTACACCACCGTCGTCACCGGCGCCCTCGTCTCGGTCGTGCCGGTCGTCGCCATGTTCGTCTCCCTGCAGTCGTTCTGGAGCAAGGGCCTGGTCACCGGAGCCGTCAAGTAGCTCACCCCGCACCAATGAAAGGATGATGATGAACATCCTGACGAGAACGGTGGCGTGCCTGTGCGCCGCGGTGCTGCTCGCGGCAGCCGGCACGGCCGCCCGGGCGGCGGACGATCCCCCGCCCGTCAACCTCCTCGCCGCGGACATGGACACCGGACTCGACGGCGGCACGAGCCCGCTGACCCTGTTGAACCCGGCGTCGGGAGGGTCCCAGCAGATCGTGAGCGTCGGCGGCGACAACGCCCTCGAACTGCGCGACGCCTCCCAGGGCAGCAATCTCTCCAGCTACTTCTACCGGCGCTGGTCCACCGGCACGCTGAAGGACCGCATCAACGAGATCTACCGGCAGCCCGTCGGCAGCCCCGCGCGCCAGTTCGTCCTGCGCTACGACCTCAGGCGGAGCGCCGCCGGCGACAAACCGGTCGCCAAGGACATCTACGCGCAGATCCAGTTCGGCAACTTCGACAACAACCTGGTGCCCCGGTTCCCCGTGCCGGCGGTGAGCATCACGACCACCTCCGCCTACACCGACACCTCCGGCGCCCTGTCCTCCGTCGACGACACCGACATCGAGCAGTACCGCTTCACCATCGTGCCCAACGGCGGGCAGCGGCTGATCTCCACGGTCGAACTCGGCTTCTCGGTACGTGTCGACACCGGCGGCACCGACGAGGCGATCACCGTCGACGACATGGGTGTCTACGAGGTGGGCGGGGGTGTCACCGACACCGAGCCGCCGACCGCACCGGGCGGTCTCACCCGCGCGGGCGCGTCCGCCGACACCGTCTCGCTCGGCTGGACCGCGTCGACCGACAACCTCGGCGTGACCGGCTACGACGTCTTCCGCGACGGCTACCAGGCCGCCTCCGTCGGCGGCGGCACCACCTCGGCGGCGATCGGCGGCCTGATGCCCGCCACCCGCTACACGTTCACGGTGCGGGCCAGGGACGCCAGCGGCAACGTCAGCCCGATGAGCGCGCCCCTCGACATCACCACCGGACCGTACGTGCCGGAGAAACCCGCGCCCTACCCCGGCACCCGGCAGACCCGGACCCAGTGGCTGTGGGACAAGACCAAGGCCATGAAGGAGGAGAGCGGCGCCGTCAACGTCGCGGCGTACACCGCACAACTCGCCGACCACGAGAACGTGGCGACGAACCTCGCCAGACTCGACGCGCAGTTCCAGAGCTACGACTACGAGCAGTACAAGACGATGGCGAAGATGTACGCCTACCTCATGACCGGCGACCAGTTCGACGCCGCCATGCTCGGACATGTGCGGAACTACTTCGCCTCCTACGCCTACCAGAAGCTGCCGCAGACCGAGAACCTGCGGATGAGCAACTACGCCACGGGATACCTCGTCGGCCAGTACTTCCCCGACCTCGTCGACCTCAACGGGAACGCGGGGGACCGGCTGAAGGCCATCAACAAGGCGAACGTCCTGGAGATGGTGAACGCGGGTGTGCGCCGCGGCTGGGCGGAGTACCAGAGCCCCGAGTACACGTTCATGACGTACTTCTGCCTCAACGCCCTCTACCAGTGGGCCGACGACGACGGACTGCGCCGCCAGGTGAAGATGGCGATGGACGTCATGTGGTTCGAGTGGGCGAACGACTGGATCGACGGCTACATGATCTCCTCGGAGAGCCGGGCCAAGGGCGACCTGGCCGCGGTCAACGACCCGACATGGCGGCCCGCCGACCACTCCACGCTCGCCTGGACCTACTTCGGCGCCCACCGCGTCCAGCAGGGCGTCGGCGAATCGGACAACCCCGCGCCCTCCGCCTACCGCCCGAACCTCGAATACGCCGGGCTGGTCGCCTGGCCGGGCACGACCTACACACCGCCCGAACTGGCGGTGAGGATCGGCCGGAAGACCGACAAGGCGTACACCTCGCACAAGGCGACCCTGCAGAACTCCAGCGGGCGCGCCATGGACATCTACCGCACCACCTATGTGCGGCCCACCTGGGGCCTGGGCACCGAGGTCCAGTACCGCCGGGTCGACAACTGGATCGAGGACCTGCCGGTGGTGCTCCGCTGGCACTCCGACGCCGCCAACCCGCTGTTCCGGCTCTCCACCGACCAGCGCAACGCCCCGATCGGCGCCTACGACCAGCCCGCCGACCACCGGATCATGCAGGACGGTCCCACGGCGGTCGGCGTCTACAGGTCCTCCGGCGGCCAGACGTCGAACTACGTCAACGCGCTGTTCCCCGCGAACGGTTCGATCCGGGAACGCCGTGAGGCCGGCGGCTGGACGATCGCCGACACGGGCACGATGTACTTCGCGTACAGAACGGTCAAGCCCGGCACCTGGTACCACCAGACGCCGAACGACCCCGCCAACAAGGTGAAGACGACGGCGCAGACCCACCCCACCGCCTCCCTCAGCTACAGCTACGACATCCTGCGCAGCCAGGCCGACCGGAACGGCTGGGTGCTGGAGACCGCCGACAGGTCCCAGTACGCCGACCTCGACGCCTTCACGAACGCGCTTGTCAGCAAGACCAGTTGGGACGTGAGCCGGATCGACGACACCAGTCCCCGGATCGTCTACCACAGCCTGAAGCGCGACGACCTGGACCTCACCTTCGACTCCGCGGCGGGCGCACCCGGCGCCGCCCACCTCGTGAACGGCACACCGATCGACTACGACGCCTACCCGCTGTTCGGCACGCCCTGGCTGCACCAGGACAAGCTGGGCGCCCGGTTCAGGGCCTCGGCGGGCGGCACGAGCGTCGTCTACGACTTCGACCGCTGGACCGTGAAGACCACGCACGACCGGCACCGCAAGGACCACCGCGGGCACTGACCGCGGCGGCGGTTCCGTGTCGGCCGGCCGGAACGGCGGCGCCCGCCCCGCGGCAGTGCGGGGCGGGCGCCTCGGGTCGGTCAGCGGGTGGTCAGGGTGACGTCGAAGATGTGCATCACCCCCCGGTCCGAGCCCTGCGGGAGGACGACGGAGGCGACACGTTTGCCCGGGTCGAGCGCGGTCGGCACGGTGGCGAACACCTTCGCCTGGGCGCTGTCCGAGCCGCCGGAGACGTTGTTGCGCCCATTGGTGGTGATCAGCGGGGTGTTGCCGAACTGGTAGGCGGTGCCCGGGGTCCAGTCGGTGAACTGGACCGGCACCTGCCGGCTGCTGCCGTCGGTGTACTCGACGACCGCGGTGCCCTGCGACGGGCCGTTGGTGGCCAGGCCGAGGAAGCTGATGGCGGTCGCCGGGGCGTCGTGCAGGTCGATCCGCTGGCCGTGCGGGATCCAGTTGTCGGGCTCGCCCGGCGCGGCGTCCGGCCAGGTGAAGACGGCACCGGTGTCGCCCAGGGGCAGTCGCGCGCCCGGGGTGGCACCGGCCGCCGCCAACTGCTCGCGCGAGAGCGAGTTGTCGCTCAGGTCCAGCGAGCCGAGGTTGCCCCGGCCCGCCGCAGTGGTCCCGATGTTGTTGCGGGCGTCACTGCCGTCGGTGTACGACGGCGGCACGTCGCCCGCGCCGGTACCCCAGGCGCCGGGGGTCTTCGCCATGGTGAACTTCAGGGTGCCGCCCTTGCGGGCGAAGTCCTCGCCCACCCAGGAGCGGGTGGTGCGGTGCCCGTTCACCTTGAGGGCGTCGACATGGGGGCGGCCGTGGGCGACGCCGTCGGCCGCGATGGTGATCGTGCGTCCCGTGCCGGCGCTCTTCACCTTGATGTGCTCGAACATCGGGGCGGAGATCACCAGGTTGGCGGTGCCGTAGATCGAGGGGTAGACACCCAGGTTCGCCCACACGTACCAGGCGCTCAGCGAGCCGAGGTCGTCGTTGCCCGGCAGTCCGGACGGCGAGGTGTCGTACATCTCGGTGGTCGCACGGCGCAGCACGTCGGCCGTCCGGTCGGGCCGTCCCAGCCAGTTGTAGACGTACGGCATGGAGAAGCTGGGCTGGTTGCTGAGGTAGGCACCGGTGACGTTGTACACGCCGGCGTCCAGGTTCTTGGTGTGCTCGTCCAGTTCGGCGGTGGTCTTCGCGACCCCGCCGCGCTTCTCGATCAGCGTGCCGACGTTCTGCGGCACCAGCCAGCCGTACTGGTAGCCGGTGGCCTGGTCGAACTGGTCGCCGCGCTCACCGAGGTTGAAGCCCTGGTCGAAGCCGGTGCGGCCGCGGGGCCTGATCTGCTGGGTCTGGCTGTCGAAGACGTTCTGCCAGTTCTGCGCCCGCGCCATGAACGTCCGGTAGGCGTCATGGTCGCCGAGCCGCCCGGCGAGCTGGGCGATCCCGAAGTCGTCGATCGCGTACTCCAGCGTCGTGGAGGTCGCCGAGTTGCCCTTGCGGTTCTCGATGAACCCGGTGCTGAAGTACTGGTAGCCGTTGGCCCGTTTGGTGGCGGTGGCGGGCAGCGACTGGGTGGCGACCATGGAGGCCAGCGCGGCGGAGCGGTCGTAGTGGGTGCTGCCGAAGGCGTCCACCGAGGCGAGCAGCGACTGCAGGGAGTCGCCGCTCATCTTCTGCTGCGACTGGTTCAGATGCGGCCAGTTGGGCCAGCTGCCGGTCTGCCGCACCATGTCCACGATGGACTGGTTGATGTCGTCGCCGACCTTGGGGAACAGCAGCGCGACCAGTTGGGCCTGACCGCGGTAGGTGTCCCAGCCCGAGAAGGTGACGTACTGGTGGTGTCCCCGGGCCACTCGGTGGATCTCGCCGTCGTAGCCGGTCCACCGGCCGTCGACGTCCTCGAAGACGTTGGGGTGCAGCAGCGCGTGGTACAGCGCGGTGTAGAACTTCACCCGCTGGTCCCTGCCACCGCCGTCCACCGTCACGGTCTTCAGCGCGTTGCGCCAGGTCTTGGCCGCCTGACCGCGGACCTTGTCGAAGCCGGACGAGCCGACCTCGGTGTCCCGGTTCAGGGCGGCGCCGGCGGTGCTGACGTAGCTCAGCCCGCTCTTCGCGGTCACCTTGGCGCCCTTGTCGAAGACCAGGTAGGCGCCGACCCCGTGCTTGGTGTCGGTGCCCTGCGCGCTGGTCGACCCGGGGGTGACGGTGCCGCCCTGCCAGGTGCCGAAGGAGCGGATCGGTTTGTCGAAGGTGGTCGAGAAGTACGCGCGGTAGTGGCCGCCCACATCGCATATGGAGGCGGCGTCGACCCAGCCGCTCACCGTGTTGCCCTCGATGCTGACCTGGCTGCCGAAGATGCGGTTGTTGGAGCCCGCGACGTCGATCAACAGGGTGGAGCCGGCCCTGCCGGGGAAGTCGTAGCGGCTGACCGCGGCCCGGGTGCTGGCCGTCAGCTCGGTTTTGACATCGTTATCAGTGCGCACCGAGTAGTAGCCGGGCTCGGCCTTCTCCTCGGTGTGGCTGAACGGCAGGTAGTAGTCGGTGATGCGGGTCGCCGGGCTCGTGGGCAGCGCGCCGCCGGGCAGATCGCCGGTGTACGGCAGGACGGGGAAGTCGAACGCGCCGAACCGGCCCTCGCAGCCGGTGCCGGACAGCCGGGTCATGCCGAAGCCGCGGATCCGGTCGGCGGTGTACTCGTACCCGCCCTTCTGGTCGCCGTCGCTCGTCCGGTAGGTGGTGGGGCTGGACTGCACCATGCCGAACGGCACGGTGGCGCCGGGATAGGTGTCTCCGTAGGCGCTGTTGCCCTTGTTCTGGCTGGTGTCCAGCCGGGTGCCGATGAACTGGTCGACCGCGTCGAAGGGGTCGATGGTGCTGTTGGACGCCGCTGCCGTGCCGGGCAGCAGGCCCGACAGGACGGTGCCCAGCGCGAGGGCGCCGGCCAGGAGTCGGCGCCGTCCGGCGCCGGGCCGCGGCGCACGCCGCGAAACGGATCTCCACATGGGTGTACTGGTCCTCTACAGCCGCTGACAGGGACCCGCGAGCGGGGGCTCGCGGGTCAGGGGGCTACATGGGTATCAACCACACCACATATAGACACCGGACAAGGCCAGTTCGTGAACACCGCGGGAACCGACCCGTACGCGGTCGGGACGGGCCCCGCCCGTGCCGGCGGCGGTCACGGTGCTCCGTAGGTGCGCAGGTAGTCGAACCGGGCTGTCGCGCCCGCCGTGTTGAGGGACACCAGGCCGATGCCGAGCGGCTGCTCGTGGGGCAGGGTCCACACACCGGTCCAGGTCCAGTGCATGCCGTCCGTGCTGCTCGCGGCGCGCACCTCGTGCTCACCGCCGGCCCGGTCGGCGTGGTAGGACAGGCGCAGCCAGGTCGTCCCGGCGGCCGGGCCGCCGAACATCGGCCCGTACGCGACCGGGGTCGGCGGCGTCGTGGTGGGCCGTGCGCCCTCCTTGGCGAACTCGGTGACGTGGCTGACCTTTGTGCCGGTGTGGCTCAGCGGCAGCACGGCGTGGACGAGTTTGACGTACCGGTCGTCACCGCCGTACAGCACCAGTCCCGCCTGCTGGTTGGCCGGCCCCGAGGCCAGCCGCAGCCTGGTCTCCACGGTGAAGTCGCCCCGCGGTGCCGGCCGGGTCAGCACGGACGCGGTGTTGGTGCCCAGGTGGAGTTCCGCGCTCTGCGTCGGCCAGGACAGGGCACCGCCGCCCGGCGCGGCGCCGGCGGCCGGGCCGCGCACCCAGCTCCAGGCGTCGGACAGTGTGCCGCCGTCGAACTCGTCGCTGTAGGCGGGCAGGAGCGGTCCGGTCCGGGGTTCGGCGACCCGCCGTGTGACGGGTGTGTACAGCTTGGCCGCGCCCACGTTGTCGGCCGCCGCGCCGCTGCCCCGGGCCGCGACGCCCACCCGGCCGGCCCGGCGCGCGGCGGGCGGCACGGTGCGCTGCTGGGTGGCCACCGCGTCGTGCAACCGGTCCGCGCTGACCTCGACGGTCAGCCGGCCGCCGCGCAGTTCGGCGCTGACGTTGTGCCAGGCGGACCACGGGAAGCCGGCCGGCAGCGCCGTCACCTGCTCGCCGGTGCTGATCCCGTCGACACGGACGTCGGTGACCAGGGCGCCCCGGTCCCGGTCGAGCCAGGCGGCCACGTGGTCGCCGGCGTCCTGGTAGGCGAGGACCAGACCGGCGGCGCCGGTCGCCGCGGCGACCCGCAGATCGGCCTCGGCCCGCAACCGGGCGGGCGCGTTCGCGGACGACACCAGGAAGGCGGGGTCGGTGTCGCTGCCGGTGTGGGTCACGAACGTGCCCGGATCCTCCTCGGTCGCGGTGGCCCAGCCGCCGGTACCGGAACCCTGCGCCCGCCACCGGGCGAGCGAGCCGTCGTTGAACGTGCTCCCGACGTCCCAGCCGGTCACGGGTGCCCGCGTGATGCCGGTGGACGGCCCGGCCCCGGCCCGGACCACCGGCCAGCCGTCGATCCAGTCCAGCCGGTCCACGAGCATCGGACGCCTGCTGAGGGTGCGGTCGACGCCGGGCACCGGGGCGAGGTCGGGGTCGGCGACCGGGATGGCGTGGTACACCAGCCAGTCCTGCCCCGACAGGTCGGTCTGCAGCGCGTTGTGGCCCGGGCCGATCCAGCCGTTGCCGTTCGCGCTCACCACGATGCCGCCCTTGCTGGTGGGCGCCATCAGGTCCATGCCCCGGTCGTCGGTGAACGGGCCGGTCGGACGGATGGCGCGGCCCACCTTCACCTGGTAGCCGCTGAAGGCGCCGTCGCAGCAGCCGGCGTCGGAGTAGAAGAGGTAGTAGTAGCCCTCGCGGCGGACGACGAAGCCGCCCTCCATGCGCCGGCCCTGGGCGACCTCGGTGACCTCGCCCTCGATGCGGGTGCGGTCGGCGTTCGTCTTCGCCACGCAGATCGTGTCGTAGCTGCCGCGTACTCCCACTCGGCCTCGGTGGGCAGCCGGGCTCCGGCCCAGCGGCAGTAGGCGACCGCGTCGTGCCAGGAGACGTGCACGACGGGATGGCCGCCCCGGTCGGCCACATCGCTGCCGGGTCCCTCGGGCGCCCGCCAGTGGGCCCCCTCCACACCGCACCACCAGGGGGTCCGCGGCGGCCGGGGCGCGCCGCGGCGCAGGGCCGCGGGCAGGAATCCGGCGAACACATAGGACCAGCCGAACCGTTCGGCTTCGGTGCGGTAACCGGTCTCGTCGACGAACCGGGCGAAGCGCTCGTTGGACACCGCGCAGGTGTCGATCCGGAACGGCGAGAGCCTGACCGTACGCACGGGTCCCTCACCGTCGGCGGGGAACCCCTCGGCGTCCTCGGTCCCCATCAGGAACGAGCCACCGGGCAGCGCCACGGTGCCGTCGGCCTCGCGGACCGCCCCCGTGCCCGGCCGCCTCTCGTGCACCGCGCCGTCCTCAGGGGCGGGCCGGCCGCGCCCCCCGCTCGCCGGTGCGCAGCACCCGCCACCGTCGGACCGCCCCACCGGACCTCCCCGTCGCTGCGCCGCGCTGCCCCGCGGCCCGGACGAACAGAACGGCAATGATCGTACAAGTGTCACGGCCTGCCGCGGCAGGGCCGCTCGGGGAGGGGCGCCCCGGCCGTGACACATGGTCGGCCCGGCCCCTCAGGCCGAGGCCGACCACTCGGGAACGTAGTCCTCCGGCGGCTGTCCGGGAGGCTCGGGGTCGGGAGGGTCGGGGGGCGGGGGGAAGAGGAGGTCTTCCAGGGCCTGCATGGCGAAGATCAGGAGCAGCAGTGCTACGGGGATGAGCAGGGCGAGCAGGATCACGTGACCTCCCAGAGGAGTAGTGATCAGCCTGTGGCGTGTCCGTGGCACGAACGGTTTCAGCCTGCGTCCGGATGGGTGACCGCGCACTCAGTGCGGACGAACCCTGAGCCGTTCGGGTGAAAGACGGCTGCCCGGGTGCGCCCCGGGGTGCGGTGGGCGACCCTGAGGCCCTTGGGACGGCCGGGCCGTCACCCGGATGCGCGGCTAGCGCCGACACGCCGGGCAGACGACCGGAATGCACGCCATGCCACACGCCGAACGCGACCTCACCGGCGGGCCGCGGGAACCGGGCACGACAGGCGCCGGCCCCGACGGCTGCGCGCCTCCAGCCGGCATCCCGCACGACGGGTGCCGGGTCCCGGCCGGGCGGGGTCAGTTGGCATCTCGTACGGCGGGTCCCGCGCGCAGGCCGGACCCCGGTCGGGCGGGCGTCAGCCGGTATCTCGTTCGGCGGGTGTCGCGTGGGGGCGGGGTCCCTGGTCGGGTGGCGTCCGTCGGTATCCCGTGCGGCGGGCGCCGGGTGGGGGCGGGACCCGATGGTCGGGCGGCGTCAGCTGGTATCCCATTACGGCGGGCGGCACGCGCAGGGCGGGTTCCCGGCCGGGCGGCGTCAGGTGGCATCTCGTAGGGCGGGTGTCGCGGGGGGCCGGGTTCCCGGCCGGGTGGTGGCGGCTGGTATCTCGGTCGGCAGGCGCCCCGTGGGGGCCTGATCCGGCGGTTGGGCGGTTTCAGTCGGTGTCCCGTTTCTCGGGTCCCCGCTGGTTGCCCACCCGGGGTGCGGGACCGGCGGGGCGCGGTACCCGGTCGCGGACCCAGGCCCGCAGCAGCGGCGAGTGCAGGGCCGGCACCCACAGGTCGGCCCGCTGGGCGTCCGCTTCGCTCGGCCGGGGTCCCACCCCGAGCACCCGCAGCCCGGCCCGCCACGCGGACTCGATCCCCGTCAGGGAGTCCTCGACCGCCAGCGCGTCGTGCGGCCGGGCGCCGCACAGCTGTGCCGCGGTCGCGTACACGTCGGGCCAGGGCTTGGGCCGCACCACCCCCGGCGTACCGGCCGCCGGTTCGGCGCCGGGCGTGTCCGGAGGCATGCCGGACGGTACGACGATGTGCCGGAAGTGGCGGCGCAGCCGCGCCCGGGAGAGGCATTCCTCCACGACCTCCAAGGGGCAGTTGCTGGCCACCGCGAGCGGCAGCCGGCCGGACAGCGACCGCACGAACTCGGCGGCACCCGGCATGGTCACGGGATCGCTGGCGACGAGTTCCAGGAAGTTGGCCAGCAGCGCCTGCGTCAGCTCGGCGGTCAGTTCGGGCTTGTGCGCCTCCTCGGCCATCAGACGGCCGCAGTCGGTGTAGTGCACACCCTTGGCCCGCTCCGCGAACCCGGGCGACGGCCGCAGGCCGAAGGCGCGCAAGGCCCTCATCCGGGCGTCCTGCCAGTGGCGTTCGGTGTTCATCAGGGTGCCGTCGCAGTCGAAGACGACCGCTTCGGGGGACCAGTCGAGAAGGGAAGGTGCCTGGGTGGTCACGGTGGCTCCTGCGGGAGGGGGCGGCCCCGCTCGTGGCGGACCGCGGTGCGGGCGAGTGCTGCGGTTCCCCGTGCCGGACGCGCGCGGAGCGGGCGCCTCCATCGGTGTCGTCGTACGGATGAAACGGCCCGGACTCAGGTCATTCCGTCGCAAAGGGGAAACATCGCGGTCGCTACGCTATTTTCGGCTCGGAGCGAGACGCAATCACTACTTCGAGTGCTCGACAGCGGCCGGAGAGAAGGTGTAAGCGGGATCGCATGCCCGGCGCTCGTCCGCCGTTCCCGGGTTCCGTCAACGCTGCATAAATGCTGCCGAGTTGAGGCATATGCGGGAGGCAATGCGGAATAGGCGCGGACGAGCCGTAAAAAGTCGTGTCGCCGCCAGGAGCCGCGCCGAATCGGGCCCGAAATCACCCGCAAGCGTTCACCTTCGAAAGAATTGAGCATTTACCGCGCAGGGCAGGCGAGAATTGCCCCCGGCGTGCGCGGGCGCACTACATTCTGCGTCGTCAGGGCAATGTTGAGCGGAAGTGGACAGCACGTTGCAGGAACGGGCCAGGGCAACCCGCAGATCACTCCTGGAGGCAGCGGCCTGCCTCTTCGCCGAACAGGGATATGCCGGTACCAGCGTCAACGACATAAGTGCCAGGTCCGGGCGGACCAGCGGCTCCGTCTATTTCCACTACGCCAGCAAGGAGGGGATCGCCCTCGCCGTCGTCAAGGACCGGTTCGCCACCTGGCCGGGCCTCGCCGCGCGGTACACGGACCGCGCCGTACCGCCCCTGGAACGCCTCGTCGCCCTCAGCTACGAGATCGCCCGGGCCCTCGCCGAGGACACCCTGACGCGCGCGGGCGCACGCCTGTGGGCCGAGCGCGACACCATCGACGCCCCGCTGCCCGACCCCTTCGCCCTGTGGACCGCCGCCGCCACGCGCCTGCTCGCCCAGGCCCGGGCCGCCGGCCACCTCGCGCACGACGTACGCCCCGCCGCCACCGCACGCACCCTGGTGCGGGCCTTCTTCGGCCTGTGCACCCTGACCGAGGCCCTGGAGGGCCCGCACACGGTCACCGACCGCCTCACCGACTGGTGGCATCTGACCCTGCTCTCCCTGCAGCGGGACGCCGACCCGGCGGGGGTGGTCGGAAAGGCGCGCGCTGCGGCGACGCGCCAGGCGGCGCGCAGGCCGGCGGACCCGGTGCGTCTGGCGGGTCCCCGGGCCGCGGTGGAGTTGCGGGCGGCACGGGAGTAGCGGGGCGGGGCCGGAAACCGCTGGTCCTGCGGTCGCCACGCCCCACCGCGCGGCCCCGCGCGGGCACCGGGGCGCGGGCGTCGAGTGGCTTGCCCGTCACGGGGCGCGGAGCATGGGACTGAAGGGGACGCGCCGGTGCCGCACACCGCGGCGCGCCGGACGCACCCGGCCGCGGCTCGGCCCCGGGAGAAGGAGGCGTGCGAGCGCATGGCGGACAATCCGGCGGGGGCCGATGTGCCGCTCGGCTCGGCGGCCACCGCAGACATGCCGAGCCGCCGCAGACTCCAGGCGCTGGAACTGCTGCTGACCGAGCAGCGGTTCAGGATCGCACGCTACGTGGAGGCGTACTCCACTCCCGGTGCCACCCCGCACTCCGTACCCGGTGCCACCCCGCGGCTGTGCTCCCGCGGGCTGCCGCGGCCCACCCCCGGCGTCGACTCACCGGTCCGGGAACTGCTGGACGCCCTGCCCATGCCCACCACGCTCGTCCTGCCGCTGCCCGGCGAGCGGGGCGGGCCGCCGGAGTTCTACTACGTGGGGCAGAACCAGGCCGCACGCGCGGACATGGCCCGCCGGCTGCCGCCCGGGACCCTTCCGTCGTGGACCGGGCCGGTGCCGCTGTTCGAGCGCTTCCCCACCCTCACCGACACGGCCGTGCCGCGCCTGCTCACCGAGGCCCACCGCAGCGGACGGGTGCAGGGCCCCGAGCCCGCCGAGTGGCCGCTGCCCGGACCCGACTCCCTGGTGATCCGGGTGAGCAGCGAGGTACGGGTGATCCCCTGCGCGGATCTGCTGCTGCTCACCTGGGAGCGCGGGCACGAGTCCCTGACGGCGCAGGAGGCCCAGCGCCTGGTGCGGGTCGGATGGGCCGAGTGGAATCTCGGCGACGGCAGCGCGGACGCGTCGTCGGGGCTGCCCGGGGTCCTGGGCCTGCCCGCCGGGCAGCCGCTTCCCGGCCTCGTCGAACTGGGCCGCATGGTGACACCGGACGGCCTGGAGGCGCTGTACCGGTCCGTCCACGACATCCTGCTGTGCTCGCAGGTCGCGGACTGCGATCTGCCCCTGTACGGTCCCGGCGAGCGGATCGTCCGCTTCGTCGCGGAGCCGGTACGCCTGGCGCATGGCCCGGTGTGGGCCGTACGCGCGGTGCTGCACGACGTGACCGACGACCGCACCAGCCGGGCCCTGGCCGCGCAGGCGAGCCGGGAGGCCCGCACCCAGCGGGAGCGGGCGGACGCGGTCGCCGAGGTGGCCGAACGCCTGCGGGAGGCCGTACTGCCGGGCTTCCCGGCGGAACTGGCCCGGCACGGGATCGAGGCGGCCGCCGTCTACCGCCCCGAGGCACGCGCGGCGCGGGTGGGCGGCGACTGGTACAAGACCCGCATCCTGCCGAACGGGAAGGTGCTGATCGCGCTCGGTGACGCCCGCGGTCATGGCCTCGCCGCCGTCACCCTGATGGCGAAACTGCGCTACGCGCTGGGCGGCCTCGCCTACACCGGCGAACTGGTCGAACGGCTGACCGGCTGGCTGAACGCGGTCGCCTGCGACG
Organism: Streptomyces sp. NPDC102462; assembly: GCF_044765425.1. Classification (NCBI taxonomy): domain Bacteria; kingdom Bacillati; phylum Actinomycetota; class Actinomycetes; order Kitasatosporales; family Streptomycetaceae; genus Streptomyces; species Streptomyces sp. NPDC102462. The sequence continues at coordinate 63,782 of NZ_JBIWKB010000024.1, forward strand.
ACGGGGCGGAGTCCACCGCCACCGCGGTCATCGCCCTGTACCTCCCCGACCTCGGACTGCTGCGCTGGACGTGCGCGGGGCATCCGCTGCCGGTCCTGGTGCGCGGCCGGCGCGCCTGCCTGCTCGATCCTCCGCCGGGCGGTCCCGGCCTGCCCCTCGGTGTGCTGCCCGGGGAGGTCTACGCGGCGGCCGAGACCTTCCTTCGGCCCGGCGACGTGGTGCTGCTGTACTCGGACGGTCTGATCGAGCGCCGCGGCTCCGACCTCGACCGGGACTGCTCCCGGCTGCTCGCGGTGGCCGAGGCGTGCGCGGGCGACGGCATCCCGCCGGGCGACGAGGCGCTGGACACCTTCGTACGGGAACTGGTCGGGGCACTGACCGGGCCGCACACGGCGGACGACGCCACGGTGCTCGCCTTCCGCCTCGTGCACGACGGCACCGACTGACGCCCGGTAGGCACCGACTGACGCCCGGCCGGCACCGATTGAAGCCTGGCCCGCACCGGTGGCCGTCACCGGCGGGCACCCCCGGTCCGACGGGGGCGGCGCCCGGCGCCATATGACGGGCCGTCATATCGGCTGTGCCGCCCGTGGGTCGTCCTCCCGCCGAGCGATGACCGGGCATGGATGTCACCGAGGATTCCCCGGCAGGTTCCCGACGCCTCACGCCACCGTCCCCCCGCGGTACTGGGATGGTGGCGAGCGCGGTGACGGCATGCCGTCCGGCACCGCAGGAGCCGTACGTCAGGAGAGGCATGTCCGTCACAGCCGAGACGCCGAGACACGGGGCGCGCCGCGGAAAGCAGGGAGTCGGACGAGGCATCGCGCTCGGGACCGCGCTGGCCCTGATCGCGTTCGTCCCGCCGGCCGCCGCGAGCGCGCGGGCCGCCGCCCCGGCCACCAGCACGATCACCTGGACCACACAGCAGGTGGCCCCCGGTGTCCAGGTCCGCAGCGGCGTGCTGCGCAACCCCGACGCCGCCGGCGTGTGGACCGTCACCGTCCAGGCACCGGCCGTCAACCGGCTCACCGGCGCCGCCACCTGGGCTCCGCTCGGGGACCGAGACTGGGCCGACGCCACCGCCGGGCGCCTGCGGGCGGCCGGATTCGAACCGCGGCTGGAACGGGTGGTGTGGGGCCCGTACTCCGACACCCCGCGCGGCACGATGGGCTGGCAGGTCAGGATCGGCGGGTACGCTACCCAGGCCGAGGCGGGCAGGCTCAACTCCTCGGTGACGGCGGCCGGTTTCCGCACCTCGGTCGAGTGGACGGGATACGACGGACGGCAGAGCGCCGACGCGGAACGCATCCACGTCGCCGTCGTCGACCCGGACCGGCTGCGGGGCACGATCGAGGTCAGCGACGGCGGTGACGTCGCCGACCGCGAGAAGACCTCCGCGGTGGCCGCCCGGCTCGGCTCCCTGCTCGGCGTCAACGGCGGGTTCTTCATCACCTCGGACGCGGACGGCGTCCAGGGCACGATGGCCGGGCTGTCCGCCGTGCACGGCAGACTGGAGTCGATGGCCGTCGGCTCACGCGCGGCACTGATCCTCGGCGACGGCGGACGGCGCCCGCGCGTCGCCGACCTGTCCACCACCGTCACCGTGCGCGCCGGCGCCGCCACCCACGCGGTCGAGGGCATCAACCGGGTCCCGGGCAAGCTGCGCAACTGCGGCCGTCCCGGCGCCGTGCCCACCGAGCGGCCCCGGCACGACACCACCTGCACGCTCGCGGACGACCTGGTGAAGTTCACCCCGTCCTTCCACGCCCCCCTGCCCACCGGCGCGGGCGTCCAGGTGGTCCTGGACAAGCGCGGTGTCGTCGTCTCCCGGGGCGACCGGGGCGGCGCCGTGCCCTCGGAAGGCTCCGTCCTCCAGGGCACCGGGGCGGCGGCAGCCTGGCTCGCCGAGCATGCCGACGTCGGCCGGCGCCTGTCGCTGCGCGAGGTCGTCCGGGACGCCTCGGGGCGCCAGGTCAGGCTCGGGCCCGACGACAGCATCGTCAGCGCGGCGCCCACCCTGGTCGAGGACGGCCGGGTGCACATCGACGCCGCCACCGAGGGCACCCTGGACCCGCTGGACCTCTCCTTCGGGTTCGCCTGGTCGAACGTGCGCCAGCCCCGCACCCTGGCCGGCGTCGACCGTCACGGACGGCTCCTGCTGGTGACCGTGGACGGCCGTCAGCCCGGCGTCAGCGAGGGCTTCACGCTCGCCGAGGCCGCCGGCTTCATGCGCTCCCTCGGCGCCGTGCAGGCCCTCAACCTCGACGGCGGCGGCTCCACGGCGATGGCGGTCGACGGCGCCCTCGTCAACACCACGTCCGACGCGAGCGGCGAGCGCGCCGTCGGTGACACGATCCAGGTCCTGCCGCGCACGGGCAGGGGCTGACCCGACCGGACCCGGGGCGGCACCCCGCCGGCGGCCACGACCGAGCCGGCCGGCGGGGTGCCGCCCCGCCGTGCTGTCACCGGAGCCCTGTCACCGGCGTGTGCTTGGATGCCCGGCATGAACGACTCACCAGACTCACCCCGCATATGGATCACGGACGTTCCGCCGTTCGGCCCGGAGGAGACCGGTGTGCTCCTCGGTGTCGACGTGACGTCCGAGGACCCCGGGGAGCGCATGGTCTGTGTGCTCCTGAACCGGGGGCACGAGGGCGAGGAGGGCGTGTTCTATCTGCTGCCGTTCGACCTGTCGGCACGCTACGAACGCGACGGCGACCGGCTGTCGGTCAGCCTCCGGGCCTCCCGGCAGGTGCTCGCCGCCGATCTGGCCGACCGCACCGACACCCTGCACGAACACCTGGCCGCCCTCGCCACCGACCCGGCGGGCGACGACCGGGTCACCCTGCTGCGCCGCACGCTCGTCACCGACTTCGTACCCCCCGAACGGGACGGCGTGAAACAGCCGGTGCTGCTCGTGGACCACGTCGGTCCTGCCGCCCTCGCGGAACTGTTCGCCCGGTTCCACGAGGGCGAGGCCGGCTTCGCGGTCCTGAACGCCGACTGACGGCGGCCGGCCGGTTGCCGCGTCAGGCCCTGGCCAGGGCGGACGCCTCGGCCGCGATCAGGGCGGCGCGGTCGCCGGACAGACCCGACCGGCCGGCGTGCCGCTCGGCCCACTTGGCGAGCTGCTTGTAGTCGGCGCGGCCGAGCATGCCGGTCAGCTTGGCGACGACCTGGTCCTTGGCGCCCGAGGTCAGGATCAGATGGGCGAGTCCGGTCCGGGACGCCTCGACGGTGAAGACCGACGTGGCCGTGGCGGTGCCGCCGGGGCCGGTGGCCTCGGCGCGCAGGGTGTGCTCACCGGCGGCGAGCCCAGCGAGGTCGAGGGGCTTGCCGGTGGCGACGGGGCCGCCGTCCAGGGTGAGGGTGACCTTGTCGGCGCCGGTGGACTGCACCGCGGCGACCGGGGCCTGCGCGCGGTCGAGCCGGGCGGCGGCGGCCGGGGAGGTGATGCTCACGGCCGGCGCGTGCGGGGTCTCGTTCTTGCGCTGCAGCCAGGCGGCGTTCCAACCGGCCAGCTCCGCCGGACGGTTGGTGATGATGCCGTCCACTCCGGCGGCCTCCAGCGCCTGCCAGCGGGCCGCGCTGTCCACCGTCCAGACGTTCACCGCGACGCCGGCCGCGTGCAGGTCCCGCACCACGCCGAGCCTCTTGGACAGGGCGCCGTCCGACGGGTTGTAGGCCGACAGGTGCAGCTCCTCGGCGATGGCCACCGGGTCGGGGTCCAGGGCGTCCCGCAGCAGACCCAGCGGCAGCTCGGGCGCCAGCTCGTGGGTGTACCGCAGCGCGCTGACCTCGAAGCTCTGCACGAACACCCGGTCGGTCATGCCATGGTCACGGATGGTCCTGACGATGGTGGCGACCTCGTCCCGGGTGTGGGCGCCCTTGATCTCCAGCAGCATGGCGCCGCCGCGGCTCTTCAGATCCGTCAACTGGGCGGCCAGCGTGGGGATACGGGTGCCCTTGTAGACCGGCGCGAACCACGAACCGGCGTCCAGCGCGTCCAGTTGAGCGGACGTCAGGCTCCGGATGAAACCGATGCCGTCGGTGGTGCGGTCCACCGTTGCGTCGTGCAGCACGTAGGGGACGCCGTCCTTGCTCGGCTGGACGTCGTTCTCGATGTACTCGGCTCCGCCGCGCCGGGCGATCTCGTCGGAGACCAGGGTGTTCTCCGGGGCGGCCGAGGAGGCGCCGCGGTGCGCGATCACGGTCAGCGGGGAGCCCTCGGGACGGAGGCGGCTCTCGGCGGGCAGTTCGGTCACCTTCAGGTCGTCGAAGGAGACCGTGGCGCCGTTGACGACCAGGGCCTCGACGCCGCCCGCCGAACGGGCGAGCCTGCTGGTGCGCATGGCCTCGGTGCCGTTGAAGTACCAGCGCGCCTTGGCGCCGTGCACCTCGACGGCGATCCGTACGTCGCGGCCGGTGCCGGCGGCCGACGGCGCGGCGGTGGTGTCGGTGACGTTCCAGGCGTTGGCGGTGGTGCGCTGGGCGAACTCCAGGCCGTTGGCGGCGGTCGTGCCGCTGCGCATGGTGGCGATCTGCCAGGGCACGGCGCCGTCGGCGGGGACGTCGAGGCCCATCGCGGTCCACCGTGCGGAGTCGTTCACGGACTCGAACCGTGCGGTCACCTCGATGCGGAAGTCGTTGAGGTGTTCGCCGAACGTGATGCGGCTCTGCTGGTTCGCGTTGGCCGAAGTACCGTACAGTCGGCCGTCCTTGACCTGCCAGGTGCCCTCCACGGCGGTGAACCCCGTGGGCAGGGCGGTGCCGGAGAAGTCCTCGGCCACCACGGTCCGGTTCTGCGGTGCGGTGGCGCCGGACGCGGTCGGGTCGGCGCCCGCCGGGGTGACGACGACCCCGAGGACGAGTGCGGCGGAGCTGAGCAACGCCGCCGAGAAGGTGCTGAGCGATCGGTTCGACATGAGCGGAACGTACGGTTCGTTGCTCAACTCCCGCTGACGTACGGGGGAATTCCGGTCAGCGGCCGGGTAGACGATCACCGCGACGGCGCCGCCGCAGGGCCCCCGCGTCCCTGCCTCGCGGGCAGGGCCGGGCCGTCGAGGTGCGGGGTCGCGGGTGTTGCGGGAGCATGAGTGTGGAGAGGCATTGCGTCCCGCCGCATGGGCGTGTGTGTGCCTTCGGGCGGGGAGCAGAAGCCGTACCGGCGACCCGAGCGGAACACAGGTGCGATGGTGAAGCGCGGTACCCAGTTGACGCAGAACTCCACGGAACCGGCGGTGCGTACCCCTGCGGCGTCCCGGCCGTGCGCCGGTGACTGGGGACTGCTGCTGATCAGACTGACCTTCGGAGTGCTGCTGGCCGGCCACGGCGCGCAGAAGCTGTTCGGCTTCTTCGGCGGGCCGGGCCTCGCGGCCACCGGCAAGACCTTCGACAGCGCCGGATACCACCCGGGCCGGGTCTTCGCCGTGATCGGCGGACTCTCCGAACTCGTCGGCGGCCTCGGTCTGGCCGTCGGGCTGCTCACCCCGCTCGCCGCCGCGGCGGTCGTCGGCGTGATGATCAATGCCATGGTGACCGTCAGCGGCGCCCATGGCCTGTGGGACCAGGACGGCGGCGTCGAGTACAACATCAGCATCGCCGTCGTCGCCATCGCCGTCGCCGCCATCGGTCCTGGACGGCTGGCCCTCGACCGGTACTTCCCCTGGCGCGACGGAGGCTGGCGCGAAGCCGCCGTCGCCCTCGGCCTCGGGGGCGTCGGGGCCGCGATCGCGCTCAGCGTCTGAGCCGTCCCCGCGCGTCGTCCCACGCGGTGCGGCCGACGCGCCGGTTCACACGCCGGCGTCGCGGTACACGTCCTCGGTGTTCGCTCGCGGCGCCGGCCGGTGATGTGCGGCCGGGCCCCCGGCGAAGCCGCGCAGCAGGTTCTCCGTGGTACGGGTGACGAAGTCGCGGGTGCGGGCGTCCATGCCGTGGTCGCGGCCACCGTCGGGGGTGCCCGCCATGAGCCCTTCCACCCAGCGCATGGTGCCCGTGGCGAAGACGCCCGCGCCGCCGGCGGCCGTGTAGTAGGCGGAATCGCTGTGGCTGCGGCGTCCGTTGCACACGAGCGGGGAGTGGGCCGTGATCTCCAGGGGCGCGGGGACCGAGGGCCCGGGCGTGACCCGGTCGTACTCGACGCCGACGAGGTGCGCGAACGCGTCGCCGGGACGCACACCGGTCCCGTCGTACAGCCAGTGGTCGGCGGCGTGCACCACATACGGCGCATCCGTGGGGTAGCCCTCGTACAGCACTCCGGTCAGGGACGACTCGGGGTCGGCCGCCGGGGCGAGGCGGAAGTCGGTCGTCGCCAGGGCGGGGTGGGTCGCGTAGTACGGGTCGCTGTGCACGGAGGACTTGTAGCAGACCACGGTGCGGTCGGCCGCGGTGTCGCCCTGTTCGAGGCGGACGCGCCGGAAGCAGGTGTTGGCACCGAGGAAGGCGATGTTGGTGCCGGAGTCGCGGGCCCGGGTGAGATGGTCGCGCTGCTGCGGGGTCCAGTACTCGTCGTGGCCCAGCGTGATCACCGCCGTCGCGCCGTGCAGGACCGCCGGGTCGCGGTGCACATCGGTGCCGGTGGTGTAGGCGAGCGGGATGCCGAGCCGTTCGGCCAGCACCACCGCCGCGCGCTCGTACACGAGGAACTTCTCCGCGCCGTCGCCGTCGTAGGGACGGTCGAAGCTGACGGCCAGGGAGCGGGTGGCGTACGCGCCCGAGGAGCCGTTGTAGAGGCTGTAGCCGCCCCACCGGTTGTACGCCTGCCAAGTGGCCGGGGCGTGCATGAGGACGGTGCGGCCGGTGCCCTCGGTGGAGCGGACGACCAGCGGTATGTAGCGCTGGTGGCCGGTGTCCGCGTCGAGCCGCAGCAGGTACGCGCCCTCCGGCCAGTCGGCCGTGTCGCAGGTGAGGGTGCGGGGCCAGGCGGCGCGCACCGTGCGTGTGTCGGGCAGGAGGCGGGGTCCTGGACGGGCCCGGCCCGGCACGCGCCCCGACGACCACACGAGCCGGGCCTGGGCACCGCCGTACCAGCCGATGCGGAAGGCCGAGACACGGAAGGACGAGGCGGTCGTCGACACATGCAGTCCGCACTTCTCGCCGGGCGTCACGCTGGACCGGTCCGCGTACCCGGCGATGGCGGTCTCGGGGCCCCGGGACCGGATGCGCCAATCGGGTGTGCCCGGGCGGTCACGCTCCGCTTCGGACCGGTGCGCGGCGGGTGCGGGGCGAGGCGCGGGAGCGGACGGCGTGCACGCGGCGGCCGTCATGGACGACAGCCCGATCCCCGCGCACACTCCGAGGAAGCGTCTGCGGTCGGGGCCGGCCGCGGCAGGCGTCCGCTCGTCCGCGCCGGCCGTGCCGTGCCCGCGGTCGCTGCCGTGCCCGTCGTGTCTGCCGCGTCCGTCGTGCCCGTCGTGTCGGTTGTGTCGGTCGTGTCTGTCGGAGTGCACAGCTCCTCCCGCCGGTCGGCTCGCCCTGCCACGCCTTGTGGCCAGGCTGACACGACACGCTCGGGCGCGCGTCCCGGGAGCGGCCGGTCGCGCCGACGGGCGCGGGGCCGGTGCCGGCCGCTGCTCCGGGCGCGATCCGAAGCGGCACTCGGCACCGGCCGGCGGGTCAGCGGCGGCTGCCGGAGGGCACCGTGAACGTCGGGCGTCCCGCGGGCAGTTGCACCGTGTACTGGCGCAGATAGGTGTCCAGGAACGGGGACCGGTCGCCGCCGGTGGCGATGTCGTCCGCCGGGTCGTCCAGGGCCAGCCTCAGCTGCGCGCCCCTGACCGAGATCGTCTCGCCCGAGGGAGTGTCGCGCCACGAGCCGGTCTGGATGGAGCCGATCTCCACGGCCAGGACGTGCCCGGCCGCGAGGGTCCAGTCGGTCGCCTTGAGGTCGACGCTCAGCCGGCCCGAGTCCAGCAGGGAGACCTGCTCGTCGAACATCACGGCCGTGCCGTCCGGGGCGACGTCGTACAGCTTGAGCATGATGTTGCCCGTGCCCTTGGCGGTCAGGGAGATCCGCGGGGTGCCGATGACGCGTACCGCCTTGCGGACCGGCTCTGACCACACGAAGAAACTCGATGTGACCGCGCCGGACCTCTGGAGCCTCGCCGTGGCGTCGGTCAGGGCCTTCGGGCCGGCCGGCTCGATCGCGGGCGCGTTCTCCATGTCCCAGGTGCCCGACGGCTGGGGGAGCGCCTTCGACGCCGGACCGCCGGCCGCGGCCAGGGCCGTACGAGCCGAGGCCCCGCCGTCGTCCACGTACGCGCCGCCGCCGAGCGGCAGGGTGGCGGACCGCTCCACGACGGGCCAGGTGCGCTGCGCCCGCCAGGCGCCGGTGGAGTCCTCGACGGCGTAGGCCGGGTAGCGGACCTTCGGCTTGACGCCCTTGAGGTACTGGTCGTAGAAGGACAGCGTCTCCTCGTACCAGCCCTCGCGGCCCATGGCGAGGCGCCCGTCGCCGGTCCGGTCGCCGCCGCGCACATGGTCCCACTGACCGAGCCAGCCGCGCTCCGGACCCACGTGGTTGTCGAGGTACTCCTGCATCTCCTCGGGCTTGGTGTTGTTCTCGATGAAGCCCTGGGTCACGAAGAGCGGGGTGTCGGAGCCCTTGGCCGTCTTGGCCAGGTCACGGGAGGTCCAGTGCTCGTCCCACTGGTCGGCGATCCGGTATCCGGCCGAGTTCTGCGTCAGGCACTCGGGGTGGGAGTCCTCCCATCGGGCGTTGGCCCGGTAGCGGGGGTCGTCGTCCGCCAACGGGGCGATCGTGGCGATGGAGTTGTAGGCGTTCGCGGTGCCGGTCACGTTCGGGCGGGGCACACCGTTGGAGTAGATGTACTGGTACATGTCCCACACGGGCTCCTGGGCGACGACGGCCTTGAGCGCCTTCTGGTCCAGGTTGTTGCCGATCAGGCCGGTGACGGCGTCGTAGGACTTGCCGTACATGCCCACCGCCCCGGTGGACCACGGCTGGCGCGCGGCCCAGTCGACGGCGGCCTTGACGTCGGCCTGCTCGCCGGGACCGCCCCAGTCGAGGCAGCCGGTGGAGCCGCCGAAGCCGCGCAGGTCCACCATGACGAAGGCGTAGCCGTGGGCGAACAGGTCGGTGCCCTCGATGAAGTCCTGGAACCGGGAGGAGGGGCCGGTGTGCGTCCAGCCCTCGGGGCCGGTCTGCCCGGAGTGCCCGAAGTACGGGCCGACCGACACGATGACGGGCACCTTCGCGCCCTTGCGCAGCCCCTCGGGCAGCAGGACGTCGGCGTGCAGTTCGGTGCCGGAGCGGTCGGAGGACGGGAAGTAGTGCTGCGTCCAGACGGAGCCCTTCGGGACGCGGTCGTTCTCCGCGTGGGTGACGGGGTCGGTCGCGGTGGCCACCGCCGTCCCGGTGGGCGCCGTGGCGTCGGGCGCCGCGGTGGCGGGGTGGATGAGCGCGGCGGTCAGCGCGAGGGTGGTGACGAGTGTGGAGGCGGCCCAGGCGGCCGCGCGACGTCTCTTCACATGCTCCTCCGGAGTGCTGGCTACGGGATGGTGCAGGTGGTACCGGTCGAGCGGCGCCCGCCGGCCCGCCGCGCGAAGGCGGCGACGGAACGGCCGTACGCCCGCGGCGAGTTGGTGCGCGGGCGCCGACCGGGCCGGTGGCGATGGCCGGGAAGCCTATGATCACCACGGGAACGCGTCAACGCCCCTGCGTGTCCGCTGTGTTACCGCTTCCACCGGTCGGCGCCCGTGGCGGTACCGGACCAACGCCACGAGGTGCGCGGTGAGTCGGCCGACCGTGCGGCACGCAGACCCCGCTCACGAGGGCCGCCGCCCGGGGCGCCGACGCGGCGGGCGGTCCTGCGGGGCGGACGGATCCGGGCCCGCTCCCTCATCCGCCGAGCGGGCACCGGACCCGCGCCCGGCGGCCGGCGCGGCACCGAGGACCGACGGACCGTCGCCGTCGATCACCGCCGGGGCGGTGGCGGTTCATTGGGGTAAGGTGCATCACGTTCGGTTTGGTTTTCACCAAAGGAGCGGTCCCATGGCACGGCAGGAGCGTGCGGTCCGGACCCGCCGTGCTGTTGTCGAGGCCGCCGCCTCGGTCTTCGCCGAGCGTGGCTACGCCGCGGCGACCATCGCGGAGATCCTGGAACGTGCTGGGGTGACCAAGGGCGCCCTGTACTTCCACTTCGACTCCAAGGACGCGCTGGCGCGCGGTGTGATCGAGGCGCGGATCACCCGCGACCACCGCGTGCCGCGCGAACTGAAATTGCAGGAGTGGGTGGACACCGGCATGACGCTGGCGCACCAGGTCCCCCGGGACGTCATCCTGCGGGCGGGCATCCGGCTCTCCGGCGACCTGCAGGGACGCACCCTGTTCGGCAGCACCTGGCCGGCCTGGGTCGAGCAGTCGACCGCGCTGCTGACGGAGGCACGGGAGCGGGGTGAGGTGCTGCCGCACGTCGAGCCCGCGCAGACCGCCGAGTGCTTCTTCGGGGCCTGGCTGGGCACGCAGGCGTTCTCCGAGGCCGCCTCCCGCTGGGGTGATCTCAGCGAGCGGGTCTCCGTCCTGTACAACCACATGCTGCCGGCCGTCGCCACACCCGCGGCGCTGATCAGGCTGGACACCGCGCCCGACCGCGGCGCCCGCGTCGTACGCGAGGCGGAGGCGGAACACGCCCGGCGGGCCGCCCTGGTGACCAGCGAGGTCTGACACCGCCGGCCGGCCGCCCCCGCCGTCCACCGTGCCGTTGGGCATACCGCACGTGCTGTTTCTTATCCGACGAGAAGGCCGCTGCCCGGTGCCCGGCCGCGGGCCCGACGGGCCGTCGGCGGGGGACACCCGCGGCGCGCGTCACCGCGGCAGTGCCTCGGCTGTCCCCGGCGTCTCCGGTGTCTCGGGTGTGTGCGGTGTCTTCGGTGTTCCGGTCAGGTGCGGTGTTCCGGCCGCCGCCGGGGTGCGGCCCGTCGTCAGGGTGCGGATCTGCCGGCTGCACACGGCCGCCGCCGTGACGGCGGCCACCAGGGCGGCCCCGGCCAGCAGCGTGGTGCCGGTGCCCAGGCGGTGGGCCAGCGGCCCGGCGGTCATCTCGCCCAGGGGCAGCGCCACGAAGGAGCCCAGCGCGTCGTACGCGTACACGCGGGCCAGCCGGTCGTGCGGGATGTTCTCCTGCAACGAGACGTCCCACGCCACCCCGAACTGTTCCAGGGCCAGCCCGCTGGCGAACATCGCGACGCCCAGCAGCAGGGCGTGCGGTGCCTCGGCCAGGATCATCAGCGGCACCGCCTCCATCGCCGTCAGCGCCACCCCCAGCAGCAGCGCGTGGCGGACCCGGGACCGGGCGGCGAGGACCCCGCCGACCAGCGCCCCCGCCATCTGGGCGGCCAGCACCGCGCCCCATAGCCCGCGGCCGAAGGTGTCGTCCGCGATGCCCGGGCCGAGCACCTGCACGCCACCCGCGATCACCGCGTTGACCACCATGAATTGCAGGACGACCAGCCACACCCAGCGGCGGGCGGTGAACTCCCGCCAGCCCTCGCGCAGTTCGCGCACGGGACGGACCCGTTCGCCGGGCGCGGCCTTCCCGTCAGCCCCGGGCACCGTCACGCCCAGGAAACACACGGCCGCGCCGCTGAACGCGACCGCGTTGCCGGCCAGGCCCCAGCCGGGTCCGAGTGCGGCCGCCACCACGCCGGCCAGCGAAGCACCGGCGATGGCGCCCAGGTTGATGCCCATCCGCAGCACGGCGTTGGCCGGGCGGATCAGCTCGGACGCCACGGTCTGCGGGGTCAGCGCCGCGGACGCCGGCAACGAGATGGCGGCCAGCGCGCCGTTGAGGACGCTGAGCAGCATCAGCAGCGGAATCGACGCCGCCCCCAGCAGCACGCTCGCGGCGATGGCCGCCTGCACCGCGGACGCGGCCAGCGCCGAGCCCTGGAGCACCAGCGTGCGCCGCACCCGGTCGGCGACCACCCCGCCGACCAGCAGCAGCGCCACGTTGGCGAGCGAACGCGCGCCGACCACCAGGCCCAGGTCGGTCGTCGAACCGGTCGTGTCGAGCACGGCGAAGGCGAGGGCGACCGGGGCCATCGCATTGGCGAAGTACACCAGCAGCCGCCCGGCCGCCAGACGGCGGAAGGGCCGGTGCGCAAGCGGCGCCCACGGACCGGCTCCCGCCCGCCCGGTGTCCCGCCCGTCCTGTTCCCCCATGCCGCAGCCCACTCCCTTCCCCGGCACCCCCACCGGGTGGAGCGTACCGGCGACGACCGACACCCGGGCCGGCCACGGCGGGTGACCGTGCCCCAACTGGCCCCGCCCGGCCGCCTCCGAGCGGTCACCCCCGCGGGGTTGCCTCCGCCCGGTTACCGCAGCGGGGCTACCGCCGTGCGATTACCTGCGCCGGGCTACCTCCACCGGGTTATCTCCGTGGGGCTACCTCTGCCCGGCTACCTCCGCTGGGTGACCTCCGTGCGGCTACTTCCGCTGGGCTACCTTCGCCGGGTTACCTCCGTGCGGCCAGGAACGGCAGTGTCACGTCGGCCACCTCGTCGGGGACCTCCTCGGCCAGGTCGTGGCCCGCCGCGAAGACATGGCCGGTGACGTCGTGGGCCATGAGCCGCATCTGCGCCTCGTTGCGCTCGCCGATGAACGCCGCGCCGCCCAGCGCCAGGACCGGGATGTCCAGTTTCTTCCGCGCCGTCTGCCGGTTCTGTTCGGCGTCGACGAGCATGGCCCGGTACACGGCGAGCATCGCGCGGATGCCGCCGGGCATGGAATAGCAGCGCACGTACTCGTCGACCGCGTCCGGCGTGGCGGTGTCGGGATGGCTGCGTTCCGTCTTCAGCATGTATGTGATGAGCTCGCGTTCGTGCCCCGCGATCAGCATCTCCGGTACGTCCGGCTGGAAGTAGAACCCCAGGTGCCACAGGTGCATGCCGCTGGCGACGTTCTCCGGGGTGAGGGCGGTGTGCTCCTCGAAGCCGAAGCCGGGCAGCAGCGCCTCGGCGAACACCAGGGCGTCGACGCGGTCACGGTGCCGGGCGGCGAGCTGGTAGCCGACCACCGCTCCCCAGTCCTCGCCCATCACGGCGTAGGTCTCGTGGCCGAGACCGGCCATCAGCGCGGCGATGTCGTCGCTCATGGTCGCGGAGTCGAATCCGTCCGCGGGCCGGGCGGAGTCGCCGAGGCCGCGCAGGTCCGGGACGACGACGGTGTGCGCCGGCGTCAGCTTCGGCACCAGATGCCGCCAGTGGTAGCCGGTCTTGGGCACGCCGTGCAGCAGCACGACCGCCGGGCCGGACCCGGCGGTCCGGTAGTGCAGTTGTGTGCCGTTGACCGCGGCACGGCCGGTGCGGACGGGCTCTTGGCGGTGGTCGAACATCATGGTCTCGCTGGTCCTTCCAGGTATGTGGCCGGAGCCGTTCGGTTCGGTTGATCAGCGGGCGGCCGGCGTCGGGCCGTCCGGACGCCCGCCGCGGTCCTGGCCGCGCGCTTCGATGAGCAGGCCGCCCGGCCCGCCGGGGTCGCCGTCGCGTCCGGGGGAGCGCAGGACGACGTGGTCCGGGTAGAGCCTGCCGAGCAGGGCGAGCACGACGAGGTCGGCCTGGCCGGTGGCGTCCACGGTGACGCCGCTCGCCTCGGCCGACACCAGTGCGGGCGCCCGCAGCACGGCCCATGGACCGGGGCTGGGAATGCCGTCGGCGGCCGGGGCGTCAGCGGCGGCGCGGTGGCGGGCGAAGCGGTGGCCGCGCAGGGCCTGGCCGAGGTCGACGCGGGCGGTGGCGCCGTCGTGGGTCACCTCGATCCGGGCGGTACGGGTCCCGTCGACGGCCTCACCGGTGACGACACGGGCGGTGAGGGGCCCAGGAGCCGCGGTGGCGGGCGGCAGCTGTTCGGCCGGGGTGCGCGGCGCGGCGTAGTAGTCCCGCGGCTCGGCGACGTAGGTGGCGCTGCCCGCGGCGGCGGGGTCACGGCGCCAGGTCAGCAGGTACCCCGGTGCGGTGCGGGGCGGTCCGTCCACGACGGCGGGCAGGACGGTGCCGCCGTCGGCGTCGAACCCGTAGCCGCTGGGCCCCGGGGCGCCGGTGACGACGTGGCGGGCGAAGTCCACGATGCTGGAGTGCCGGATCTGACGGACCAGGAGTTCGGTGAGGAAGCGGTCGCGGGCCTGCTCGGTATGCCGCATCCCGGTCGGGGTGACCAGCAGCGGTACCTCGTGCCAGTCGGCGAAGGGCAGCAGGGCGTCGCGCAGCAGGACGATCTGGTGCAGCCACTCGTTGTAGAGCTGCATCGCGACCGAGTCGCCGGCGCTGCCCAGCAGCAGTTCGGCCGCGGGGCGGGTGAGCAGATGGCCGTAGCAGTGGCTGCGCACCACCAGTGGGCCCGCGGGCGGTGGCGTGCGCCGGCCGCGCAGCCGTACCAGGGCGTCTGCCGTCCAGGACGCCAGCTCGCGACCGATGGACTCGGCCTGCGCGCCCAGTTCACGGGCCGCGCGGGCGCTGTCGGGGCCGATGCCCAGCGGCAGCGAGGTCTCCCGGGTGCCGAGGCCGAGGGTCGCGTGGATCTGCGCGCGCAGCACGTCGAAGTCAGGGCGCGGCAGGGCGTCGATGGTCCCTTGCAACAGGGGTTCGGCGCCGGTGAAGAACTCGCGGGCGGTCATGCTGCTCGCCGCCGGGAAGGTGTTCCAGCGGCTGCCGCCGACAGCGGGTGCGGCCGGGGTCGGTGAAGGGGGCATCGTGCTCCTCCGAATTATCTGGATCGTACGATCCAGATTGCGGGCATGAAGAGATGGCGGATGTCGGGAAACCGGCCGGCCGCGGGTCGGCCGTGGGCGTGAGGTGTCAGTCGAGGGCCGCCAGCGCGACCTCCACGAGGGGTTCGAGGGTGCGGGCGTCCGGAGTGATCTTGGAGGAGACCAGCAGGCCGTTGAGGAAGGTGACGAGGTAGGCCGCGAGGGTGTACGGGTCGTGCCGCGGCGCGAGTTCGCCCCGCTCGGCCGCCGCGCGCAACGCGTCGGTGAGCGCTTCCTGGCTTGCGCTCAGCACGTCGCGCACGAGGCGGCCGGTCGCCGGGTCGCCCGGCAGGCGTTCGCAGGCGGCGTTGACCAGCAGGCAGCCCCGGCCGCCGTGGTCGACGGCGATCCGGATCCGCTCGACCAGCATGGTGCGGATCGCCGACCGGGCGTCGGCTCCCTCGTCGAGGCTGCGCAGGGCCGCCGCCGCGAGGGTGGCCCGGTAGTGCTCGAGCGCGGCCCGGTACAGGCCGTCCTTGTCGCCGAACGCGGCGTACAGCGAGCCCTGTCCGATGCCCAGGTGGGCCGTCAGGTCGCGCACGGAGGTCGCCTCGTAGCCGCGCGTCCAGAACAGTTCCATCGCGCGGGCCACCGCGGCCTCGGTGTCGAATTCCCGGGTTCGTGCCATGCGCCCTACCGTAACTTATCTGGATCGAGCGCTCAAGAAACGTTGGCCTGTCGATGACGCCCGCACCGTCGACGTCGGCTGCCGGCCGGTTCAGGCGGTCTGTGGCGAACCCTCGGTGGTGCCGCGGCGCTCGGTGAGCCAGTACAGCAGCGCCAGCAGCGGCAGGGCCGCGCCGAAGGCGCTCACCGCGCCCCAGCCGGCCGCACGGTAGGCGAAGGAGCCGAGCTGGGAGCCGAGGGCGCCGCCGAGGAAGAACACGGCGATGAAGGCCGAGTTGAGGCGGGCCCGGGCATGCGCGTCGAGCTGGTAGACGGTGTGCTGGCCGAGGATCAGACTCGTCTGCACGGCCATGTCGACGACGACGGCGGCCAGGGCGACGAACACGATGCTGTGCTGCCCGAACCCCGCGACGGCGAAGGCCACCGCGGCGGCGGCGAACGCGCCGCCGGTCATGGGCCGCACGAGCCCGCGGTCCGCCCAGCGCCCGGCGAGCGGCGCGATGGCCGCCCCGGCCGCCCCGACCAGCGCGAAGATGCCGACGCCGATGGCGGAGTAGTGGAAGCGCGGGCCGGTCAGGAGGTAGGAGACGGTGGTCCAGAAGGCGCTGAAGGCACCGAACATCGCCGCCTGGTACAGGCCGCGGCGCCGCAGCACGGGGTGGGTGCGCAGCAGGGCGGCGGTGGAGCGCAGCACATGGTGGTACGGCACGGAGATGGTGGGCGCCTGCTGCGGCAGAGCCACCCACAGGGCCACCGCCAGCACCGCCATCAGGACCGCGGAGCCGAGGTAGACGACGCGCCAGCCGGCCACGTCGGAGACCAGGCTGCTCAGCGTCCGGGACAGCAGGATGCCGGTGAGCAGGCCGCTCATCACCCGGCCCACGATCCGGCCGCGCGTGTGGTCCGGGGCCAGGCTCGCGGCGAACGGCACCAGTATCTGGGCGACGACGGACGTAGCGCCGCTGACCAGGGAGGCGGTCAGCAGCATGGGGAACCCGGTCGCGAGGCCCGCCGCCAGCAGGGCGACGGTGGTCACCGCGAGCAGCACGGTCACCAGGCCGCGCTTCTCCAGCCGGTCGCCGAGCGGGACGAGGAAGATCATGCCGATGACGTAACCGATCTGGGTGAGCGTGATCAGCAGGCCGGCGGTGGCCTCACTCACCTGGAACACGTCGCGCAGCTGGGAGAGCAGCGGCTGGGCGTAGTACAGGTTGGCGACGGTCATGCCGGTGGCGACGGCCAGCAGGGCGACCAGCCAGCCCGGGACGCCGACGGAGCCGGAGGTATCGGCAGTGCGGCGCTGCGCGGTCAGATCCGGTGGGTGGGACACGATGCCTTCTTCGCGGGGACGGGCCGGGGGCGGCACGGCGGGATGGTCTGGCAGCGTCGTCGGTGCCGTCGCGTGCAGCAGCAATCGGCGGCCCGGATTGCTTCCCCTCGCGCGACGATGAATCCCGATGAGGGCCATCTCGTCGAGAGATGACAAGCGCTCCGCTGGGTGCGCCGTGGTGGGCCGTCGGTTGTCTGCGGGGCTTTGTGGCTGGTCGCGGAGTTCCCCGCGCCCCTGCGGGGCGGTGTGTCGCTCAGCGGAGCGCTCTGCTGGGTGTGCTGCGGTGGGCCGTCGGTTGTCTGCGGCGGCGTTGTGGCTGGGCGCGCCCGCGCGGCGGAGCCGCATATCCAATACAGCCCCGCGCCCCTTCGGGGCGCTGTCCCGCCTAGCGGGGTGTCGGCGGGCCCGGGGGCGTGCCGGCGGTCTGGGTGGTCAGCGCCGCGAGCAGCCAGTCGTGTGCGGAGCCGGGGGTCGGCGGCGGCTGGCCACCCGGCGGGGTCAGCACCACGGCCGTCAGCTCCCAGTAACGGTCGATCCGCGGATCGGCGGCGAGTTGCCCGACCAGCAGACGGCGGAACGCGGGGGTGTCCCGGGTGCCGTACGCGTCCGTGTAGGCGGCCACGAAACCGTCCAGCGCCTCGCCCGGATGCGGCGGCCGGCCCCGGCGCAGCTGCACGCCCGCCAGTTCGTACGCCTCGGCCAGGCCCGCGTACAGCACGGCCGACCCCGCGGCCCCCGCGGCCCGGTGTGCCGCGGGCTGGGTCGGTCCGGCGCCGGTGCACGGGCCGCTCGTCAGGGCGTGCAGCCGGGCGAAGGCCAGCGTCTGCTCCGGGGTGGGGTCGTCGGGCGGGGGCGGGACCGCCACGTCCAGGAACGCGGCCACCGCCCGGGCCGGCATCCGGGCCGGCAGCCAGGCGCGCCAGAACCGGGCCATGGCAGCGGTGCTCGGCGGCACGGCCAGCGCACCGATCAGCCGCAGCCGCTCGGCCCGCAGACCGGGCGGCGACTCCTGCACCAGCCGCAGCGCCGCCTCGCGCCAGCGCAGCGCCGCGAGCTGGGAGCCGAGGGCGCGCAGCCGCTCCGCGACGGCCCCTTCGAGCGCGCTGCCCCCGTCGTTGTCCTCGTGTGCCGGATCGAGATGTTCCTGGTCGAGGATGCGGCGGACCTGGGGGAGCGGCAGGTCGAGGGCGCGCAGGGCACGGATCAGCCGCAGCCGGTCCAGCGCGTCCGGGCCGTAACGGCGGTGTCCTCCGGCGCTGCGCGAGGTCTCCGGCAGCAGGCCGCGGTCGGAGTAGAAACGGACGGTCTTGACGGTGACGCCCGCCTGCTCGGCGAGTTCGCCGATGCTCCACAGGCCGTCGTACGACATGGACAGTTGAATCTCCCTCCGGGGGAGTTCCTACGGTACCGGCGAGCGCGGGCCGGATCACGGGGCCGGCCCGCGACGACCGCGTGCTGAGGAGAGAGCCATGACCGTGTTCATCATGGTGCCGGACGTGTTCACCGGCGCACACGTGTGGGAGGAGACGGCCGCGCGGCTGGCCGCGGCGGGCGCCGAGGCGCACGCGGTCGCCCTCACCGGGCCGGGCGCGGCCGACGACACGGCGGGAGGCCGTGTCGATCTGGACACCCATGTCGCGGACGTGGTCGCCGTAATCGACGCGGTGGACCGGCCGGCGGACGGCGGGATCGTCCTGGTCGGCCACGGCTACGGCATCCATCCGGCGCTGGGCGCCGCCGACCGGCGAGCGGAGCGCATCGCCAGGATCGTGTGCGTGGACGGGGCGCTGCCCCAGGACGGTACGCCGGCCCTGGCCGCCGTACCCGACCAGGAACTGCGGGCACGGCTCGCTGCACGCGCCGCGACCGCGGGCGCCGGCGACGTGCTGGACCCACCGTCCCGTGGTGACTGGCGGCGCTGGGGCAGCACCGCGGGCATCCCCGACGCGGCGCTCGACCGGCTCACGGCCCGCGCCGTGCCGCAGCCGCTGCACACCCTGCTCCAGCCGCTGCGGCTGACCGGCGCCGCCGCCTCGCTGCCCACCACCGGCGTGCTGTGCACCGGCAACGGCACGGGCATCGAACTGGTGCAGAAACTGGTCGACTTCGGCGATCCCGCACTGGCGGCCCTGGTCGACGAGCGGGTGACCTTCTTCGAACTGGCCACCGGGCACTGGCCGATGCTGTCCTGCCCCGCCGAACTGGCCGAGGTCCTGCTGCGGGCCGCGGCCGGCGAGGGGCACCGTCTGGAGCCGGCCGGCTCCGCACAACCGCCCGCGCACCTGCGGCCGTTCCTGCTGGACGTGCCCGAACGCCCGCGTGAGCGCCGGGAGAACGTCGACCTCCATCTGCCGGACGCCCCCGGCCCGCGGCCGGCCGTGGTGTTCGTGCACGGCGGCCCGCTGCCCGCGGGGGCCCGTCCGACGCCGCGGGACTGGCCGAGCTTCGTCGGATACGCCCGGTACGCGGCCGGACAGGGCGTGGTGGGCGCGACCGTCGACCACCGGCTGCACGACGTGACCGACTACGCGCGCGCCGCCGCGGACGTGGCCGCCGCGGTGGCACGGGTACGGGCCGATCCGCGGGTGGCCGCGGACCGGGTCGCGCTGTGGTTCTTCTCCGGCGGCGGACTGCTTTTGGCGGACTGGCTGCGGACGCCCCCGGCGTGGCTGCGCTGCGTGGCGGCCAGCTACCCCGTCCTGGCGCCGCTGCCCAACTGGGGGCTGTCCGGCGAACGGTTCCGCCCGGCCGCCGCGGTGAGGGACGCGGGCGCCCTGCCCCTCGTGCTCACCCGGGCGGGCCGGGAGACGCCCGAGATCGCCGCCACCGTCGAGGAGTTCCTGACCGCGGCCGGACGGTGCGGCGCGGACGTCGAGGTGGTCGACGTGCCGCACGGCCGGCACGGCTTCGAGACCCTTGACCCGACCGAGGAGTCGCGTGCGGCCGTCCGGCACGCGATGCGCTCGGTGCTCGCCCGGCTGACGGCCTGAGCCGCGCGCCCCGGTGGCCGGCGGGGCCGGGCGCCGCCGCGCACTCGGCGGCACCCGGTCACGCCTCCTCGGCGGCACCCGGTCACGCCTTCTCGGCGCGCGCGGTCAGCTGCCGTGCAGGGCCCGGTGGAGGGCCTGTACGGCCAGATGGCGGGCGACACGCGTGGCGTGGGTGTCGCGCAGACTGTCCAGCATCATGAAGTCGTGGACCATGCCGCCCACCCGGACCGCGGTGACCTCCACACCCGCCTCGCGCAGCCGGTTGGCGTACTGCTCGCCCTCGTCCCGCAGCACGTCCGCCTCATCGGTGACGACCAGCGCGGCGGGCAGGCCCCTGAGCTGATCGAGGCCCGCCCGCAGGGGCGCGGCATACGGCTCGGACCGCTGGGCGGGTGTGCAGTACTGGTCCCAGAACCAGATCATGGCGTCGCGGGTGAGGTAGTAGCCCTCGGCGAACTGCCGGTAGGAGGGCGTGTCGAAGCCGGCGTCGGTGACGGGGTACAGCAGGATCTGCGCCCTGAGGCCGAGGCCGCCGCGTTCCTTGTTCATCAGCGCGAACACGGTCGACATGCAGCCGCCGACCGAGTCGCCGGCCACGGCCACCCGGTCCGGGTCGAGGCCGTGCTCGGCCCCGTGCTCGGCGAGCCACCGGCCGACCGCGTAGTTCTGCTCGATCTGGGCCGGGTACTTCGCCTCGGGGGCGCGGTCGTACACCGGGAAGACGCCCGCGGCGTTCGCGCCGACGGTGAGTTCGCGAAAGAGCCGGTCGTGTGTCTGGTCGTCGCCGAACACCCAGCCGGCGCCGTGGATGTAGAAGACCACGGGCAGCGTACCGGTGGCCCCGCTGGGCCGGATGATCCTGGTGCGCACCCGCCCCCACTTGCCGGCGTCGACGGTCACCCACTCCTCGTCGACCTCCGGCCGCCGGACCCCCTCGCCGCTCTGCAGCCCGGTGAGGATGTCCCGCCCCTTCTCCGGCGGCACCTCGTGGATGCGGGGGTGCGCGTCGGTGGCCTCGGCCAGTTCCCTGGCGGCGGGTTCGAGGTAGGGCGTGATGGGCGGGGGGATGTCGGACATGATGCCTCCGGTTCGGGCCGCTCCCGGCTGGTACGTGTGCGTGCCGCTGGTACATGTCTGCCGCTGGTACGTGTGCGTGCCGCGCCCGTCGCCCCGAGCGCGCTGGCTCCACTCAAGGCGCACCCGCCCCACCCGGCAACCGGGCACCGCACCCGCCCGCCGCCCGCCATGGACACATGTCCGCCATCCGGGTGGTCCAGCGAGCGTCCCGAGGACCCGGCAGCCGGCCGGGCGGTCGGGTGTCCGGGTGAGGGGCCGCCGCCCGGCGCGGAGGCGGAGCGTCCGCACCGGCGCCACGGCGACCGGTCCGTCCCGGATGGGGAGCCGGCCCCCGCCGGCGCTCGGCGCCCGCGACCCCCGCCGGCCTGGACACACGGCCGTAGCGCGTGGCCCGGTCGGATGTCCCCGGCCGACGGCCTGGACACAAGCGGCGCCTGCTCCGCCGCGGCGGAACACCACAGGCCCCGTCCCCGGCATGCCGGGGACGGGGCCTGTTCAGAGCGCCGGGCAGGCCTTGCACCTGCATCTCCCCGCAGGAAGCGGGACGTCTTTCCTTGGACCACCAACGCACCAAGCGCTTGAGCGGTGTTGACCGCCGCGCTCGTGTTCGACCTTACCCCACCCGCGGACCGGCGGGCCACTTGAGCCGGGCGGACCCGGGAACCGGAACCTGAACACACCTCGTGATACACGGTGGATTTCCGAGACGGTGGGGTGGTCATGGCAGGGCGGGCGGATCTGCGCCGACGGGGCGAGGGCAGGCGGCAGTTGGCCGAGCGGCAGGGATGGACGTACGAGGACGACCGTCCCGAACTGCTGGAGCGCTGGCGCGGGGCCGTCACCGGTGCCGCCTCGGGACAGTGGGCGGCCCGGTTCGCGGTCGGCGGCACGCTGGACGGCCGGCGGGTCACCGTCTTCGACTGCGTACGCAGTGAACGCACGCCCCTGTGGTCGCGGCTGCCACGGCACAGCGTGCTGACCGTATGCCTGGTGGAACTGTTCACGGCCCTGCCGCTGACCGCCGTCTCCCGGCACGGACTGGGCGTCGACACCGTGGTCCCGCTGCTGAAACAAGTGGTCCGGGACCGCCCCGACCGCCGGCTGTACGAGATCGGCGACCCGGCCTACGACCGGACCCACGTCGTGGAGACGGCGGACGCCGAGGCCGCCGAGCGGCTGCTGACGCCCGCCGTACGGGAGTTCGCGGACGATCGGGCCTGGCTGGAGTGGCGGGTGGACGGCGACCACCTGTGCCACGTACTGCCGCCCGCGCCGCACCCGCTCACGGACGACGACATCGCCCCGCTGGAACACCTGCGGTCACTGATCCGCCTCGCCGACCTCCTCGACCCGCGCCCCGAGGACGACGCCCCCGACACCGCACCTGCGCCCGCCGCCGCACGGACCGCCGCACCGCCGCGGCAGAACGCGTCCGCCGCCACCCGCACCTCCGCCGCCTCCGCCATGGTCCGCGGGAACGCGGCGCACACCGGTGTCTTCCCCGAAGGCCGGCCGCCGTCCGGCTTCGAGGCATGGAGCGTCGCCCTGCCCGGGGCCGTCCGCGCCGAACCCGTCGTCTGCGCGGGCACCGTCCTGGTCGGCTGCGCCGACGGCCACTGCTACGCGCTGGACGCGGCGACGGGCGAGCCCCGCTGGCGCTTCGCGGCCCGAAGCCCGCTGCTGCGCAGTCCGGCCGCCGCCGACGGGCAGGTGTTCGTCGTCGGCCAGGACGGCATCCTCCACGCGATCGGCGCGGACGACGGGCGGGAACGCTGGCAGCGGCAGGTCGGGCACTCGGCCGCGCCGGTGGTCGACGGCGGCCTGCTGTATCTCGTCCACCACCCGGCCTACCTGCTGCGCGACGCGAGCAGGCTGCGCGCGCTGGACGCGGCGACGGGTGAGCCCCGCTGGGAGCGCCCGCTGCCCGACGGCTCGGGGTCCGGCCCCGCCGTGGCGGACGGCCGGGTCCATGTGCACGGCGCGAAAGGCGCGTTGAGCGCGTTCGACGCGGCGAGCGGCGAGCGGTTGTGGCACCGGGCCGGCGGCGACACGCAGTTGACGTGCTGCACCCCGAGCGTCGTCGACGGCACGCTCTACGTCGGCACCGGACGGGCCGAACTCCACGCCTACGACGCGGCCACCGGTGAACACCGCTGGGGCAGCCAGGCCGCCGGCGTGATCGACGGCACCCCGTCCGTTTCCGGCGGCCTGGTCATCGTGGGCGACAGCCACGGCGGCGCCTACGCCTGCCGGGCCGACTCCGGCGCCCCGGTGTGGCATCTGCCCAGCGCCTACGGCGCCTCGTCCGTCGCGATCAGCGGCGACTCGGCCTGGCTGGTCACCGCCAAGGCGGGACGCAAGCTGTTCAAGGTCGGGCGGGCGGACGGCGCGGTGCGGTGGCGGCACACACTGGACGGCTCAGGGACGGCCCCGGTGCTCGCCGAGGGCATCGTCTACGTCGGCACCGACAAGGGCACCGTGCTGGCCCTGGACGCGGACACCGGCCGCGGCCCCCGCCGCGGGCACCGGCGCCTGCCCGTCTGATGGACTGTCAGGCACTCATCGGAAGTACCCGGCAGAACAAGGGAGTTACCAGTGACGGCGGACGAACCAGCATGGGCTGGACCGGCGTTCTGGGCCGGGGCGGAGCCGGACGAGGTGCTGCGCGCACTGCCCCCGGCCGCCGAGGGTGCACACAAGCGGCGGACCGCGGCGGTCTACCGCTCCGTGACGCACCTGCTGCGGCACGCGGACCCCGGCGAACGCGCCCGGCTGCTGGCCCTTGAGGCGGCCCGCTTCGGCCGCATGGGCCTGGCCGCTGCCTTCACCGCCCTGGCGGCGCCCGCGGACGCGGCGGACCGGCCGCCCGGGCAGCGGCCGGCAACATGGCAGGTGGCCTGGGCCACCGGCCGGCAGGCGGACGAACGGCTGCTCGCCGTGCTGGACCGCGACGCGCTCCGGCCGGTCCTCGGCGAACTGGACGGACGTGTCGTGGCCGTGGACACCGACAGCTACGGCGGCGTCCGCGCACGGGACGTGCTGACCGGCGCGCGCATGGCCGGGTTCGCGGCCGGTCACGGCGCCCGGGTGGTGGCGGTGCTCGACGCGGCCGGCACACCGCTCGTCCTCACGGGTCATGAGCGGCGCGGCCCGGACGGTCTGCCCGACGCCGGCCGGTACGGCGACACCGTGCGGGCCTGGCACCTGCGCACCGGCGAGCCGGCCGGCGCACCCCTGGTCGTCGACCGGGGCCGGATCACCACGGCGGCGAGCGCCGAGGCGGACGGCCGCACCGTCGTGGTGACCGGCGGCTGGGACGGCCTGGTGCGCTCCTGGGACCTGGCCACCGGCCGGGAACTCGCCGAGGCGGCGGACGGCCACGGCGACTGGGTGGCCTGCGTGGCGACCGCCGTGGTGCGGGGCCGCCCGCTCGCCCTGACCGCCGGACGGGAGGACCGCGACGTGCTGGTCCGCGACCTGCTGACCGCACGCCCCGTGGGCGCCCCGCTCACCGGGCACACGGCCCCCGTCACGGCGGTGGCCACGGTGACCGAGGACGACGGCCGGGTGCTGGCGGTCACCGCGAGCCGGGACGCCACCGCCCGGCTGTGGGACCTGACCACAGGCCGGCCGCTCGGCGGGCCCCTCGCCGGGCACGACGGGCCGGTGGAGGCGATGACGGCGGCCCGGTGGGCCGGCCGGACGCTGGTGGTCACCGGTGGCCGGGACCGTACGGTCCGGACCTGGGATCCGGTCACCGGACGGCAGCAGGCCGACGCGTTCACCGGTCACCACCAGCCGGTCGAGCAGGTGGCCGTGGCATCGGACGCAGGACGGCCGGTCCTCGTGGCGCGGGCCTTCGACGGCCTGGTGCGCGGCTGGGAGCCGGCCGCCCGGCGCCGGCCCGTGGAGGCGCCGGCCGACCACGACGGGACGGTGACGGCACTGGCCCCGGCCTGCCTCGACGGACGCCGGCTGGCCGTCGCCGGCCTGCTCGACGGGACCGTACGCGTCTGGGAGGCGGCCGACGGGCCGCGGGGCGCCCGCACACTGACCCGTCACCGTGGCACGGTCCACGCCGTGACCACCGCGGTCGTGGCCGGCCGCACGCTCGTCCTCTCGGCGGGCGAGGACGAGGTGATACGGATCAGCGATCTCGCGGCGGGCGCGGAGAGCGCGGTGCCGCTCGACTGCCCCGAGGCGTGGCCCGGGGCGCTCGCTATGGCCGCGGTGCCGGACGGGGTGCGGGTCCTCATGGGCGGCCGGGACGGGACGGTACGGGTGTGGGACCTGGCGTCCGGGGAAGCCGACGGTCCGCCCTTCACGGCGGGTGGGCGGTGTGTGCGGGTGATCACGAGCGCCCTGGTGGAGGGGCGTACGGTCCTGGTCACCGGGCACGCCGACCACACCGTCCGCCGCTGGGACCTGGTGGACCGCAGCCCGCTCGGCCCGGCCATGGCCGGCCACCGGCGCGGCGTGGACGGCGCGGTGACGACCGTGGTCGACGGCCGGTCCGTCGCCGTCACCAGCGCGGGCCACGACCGTTCGCTGCGCGTCTGGGACCTCGCCACCGGCTGCCCGATCGGCGACGCCCTGCGCGGACACCGCCGCGTTACGGCCCTCGCGGTCACCTCCCACGCCGGCCGCGCCCTGGCCGTCAGCGGCGACGAGGGCTCCGTACGCATCTGGGACCTCGCCACGCTACGCGAGGCGGCCCCGCCCCTACCGGTCCCCTACGGGGTACACACCCTGGCCGCCTACCCAGACGCCACCCTCCTACTGGCCTTCGCAGAAGAACTGGCCCTGTACAAACCGTCCCCCTGACAACCGGGGGCCCGGCCCAGCCCACCGGGGGGCGCGGGGAACGGCGCGCCCAGCCACAACGCACCCGCACAAACCCACTGACCGCACCCACCCAGGGGCGCGGGGAACGGCGCGCTCAACCCCCACGCACCGGCACATGCCCTCTCACCGCACCCACCCAGGGGCGCGGGGAACGGCGCGCTCAACCACAACGCACCCGCACATACCCACTGACCGCACCCACCCAGGGGCGCGGGGAACGGCGCGCTCAACCCCCACACACCCGCACAAACCCACTGACCGCACCCACCCAGGGGCGCGGGGAACGGCGCGCCCAGCCACAACGCACCGGCACATACCCACTCACCGCAACCCCACGGCGCACCCTCCACCCACAGCCCCCATGTTTTCCCCGCACACCGTGCATGTTTCGCGCGCCAGCGGATACCCCGCACACCGTATGGCACACCCGCGCCACACCCCCCGCCAAAGCCCCGCAGGGCCGTCGCAAGGAGCCGAACATGACCGATGAACTCCGCGGCCACAAGGTCGCCTTCCTCGCCACCGACGGGGTCGAGCGCGTCGAACTGGAACAGCCGCGCGGCGCCCTGCACGGCGTCGGGGCCGACACGGAACTGCTCTCCCTGCACGACGGCGAGATCAGCGCACGTCAGATGGACATCGACGCCGCGGGCACGTTCACGGTCGACCGGAAGGTCGCCGACGCCTCCGTCGGCGACTACGACGCGCTGGTCCTGCCGGGCGGCACCATGAACCCCGATCAGCTGCGCATGGACCCGGCCGCCGTGGCCTTCGTCAAGGCGTTCATGGAGAGCGGCAAGCCGGTCGCCACGATCTGCCACGGCCCGTGGACGCTCGCCGAGGCGGACGTGCTGCGCGGCCGGCGCGTCACCTCGTGGCCGAGCATCCGCACCGACCTGCGCAACGCGGGCGCCGATGTCCTCGACGAGGAGGTCGTCGTGGACGGGCAGCTCATCTCCAGCCGTAGCCCGAAGGATCTGCCCGCGTTCTGCAACACGGTCATCGACGAGTTCGCCAAGGCGATGCGGCCGGCCTGGGACCCGACCGTGGAACGCTGACGCCGCTCACACCGTCGTCGCCGCACCCGGCGTGCCGGTTCAGGGGGCCGAGGTCTCCTGCTCGCGCAGCGCCTGCTCGACGGCGTCCCGCACCCGGGCCTCGTCGCGCTGCTTGCGCCGGGCGCGGGCACGGCGCGCGAGCACCAGCCAGGCGGCGACGGCCGCGGCGAGCACGACGACGATCAGCAGCAGCGTCCAGGGGACGGCCCAGCCGCCCGCGGTGGCCTCGACCTTCTTGAGCGCGGTGGTGGAGCCCGACGCGTCGGTGAGCAGCGGCGTGAGGGTGGCGGTCGCGGTCAGCCGGACCGCGGGGGTCACACCGTGCACGGGCACCTTCACCTTCCAGCTCTCGCCCGGCAGCAGCTCGGGAGGCGCGGCGACGGCGCCCGCGTCGGCGCGCAGCCAGCCGAACGGCCCGGACAGCGAGGCCGTCTGGCGGGCCGAGAGAATCGCGTTCCCGGTGTTGTGGATCGTGTAGCTGACAGTGGCGTCGCCCTGGCCGAACGGGTTGAGGGTGCCGTCGTAGCGGACCTTGAGGTCCTCGATCTCCAGGCGCGGCTTGAGTTCGCCGCTGACGCGCAGCTTGACCCGGATTCCCAGGCGGCGGTCCACGTTGATGCCCGCGGCGTCGTCGGACTGCTTCAGGGAGGTCAGGATCCCGCCCACGTAGTCGCCGGGCGTGGCGTTGTCCGGTACGGACACGATGAAGGGGACGCGGACGGTCCTGCCGGGCCGTACCACGACGCTGTCGCGGTCGGCGTGCACCCAGGCGCCGACGCCGACGGACTTCTTGTCCTTGGTGAGCAGGTCGAGCTGCCCCGCGTCGGTGGTGAAGCCGTCGGCGGCGTAGACGGCCAGGGTGAGCGGGTCCTTGCCGCGGTTGGCGACGACCATGGCGTCCTCGATCCGGCCGCCCGGGTTGACGCCGTAGCCGAAGCTGGACCGGTCGGACCCGTAACTGTTCGGGGCCGTGCGCACCGTCCAGGTGACATCGCCGCCGGCGGCCTGGGCGGGGGCGGTGAACGGGCCCGCGATCGCGAGGGCCGCGAGCAGGGCCAGGACGGCGGTACGGAGGGCGGCGACGGTGGTCTTCCGGCGCGGGGTGGGCGCGTGCATCTGGGGTCCTCGGGCGGTCTGGGGGTGGGGGCGGGCAGCGGACGGCGCCCGCCCCCACGGTTGGAACGGGTACGGTCAGCTGCTCAGCGCAGTGATCGTGAGGGTGGCACGGTAGGTGCCCTTGTTGACGCTGCCCGGGATCTTCAGGTCCAGGTCGGCGCCCAGCTTGGCCTTGCCCTTGGCGTGGCCCTGCTCGGCCCAGGCGAGGCCGCGCGAGACGGACAGACCCTGACCGTGGTCGTCGTAGCCGGAGGCCACCGGTCCGCTGGCCTTGGCGCCGGCGCCGTCCTGGAGGACGTTCGGCGTCCAGCCGAGGTAGGCACCGGAGAACGACTTGTCGCCGTCCTTGAAGTCGCTCACGTTGGCCGAGATCGACCACGGGGCGAGCGAGCGGCGGCTGTCCGCCACCAGGATCGGGTTGATCCGGCCGCCCGCCTGGAAGTAGTCGCCGTCGTGGTCCTTCGCGGTGCCGAGGTCCACCAGGCCGTTGTAGCCGTCGATGGTCCAGCCGAACTCACCGGGGGGCGCGTCGGGCACGTCGACCTGGAGGTCCTGGCCGTTGCCGTGGTACGGGTGCACGGTGACCTTGTCGACGACCGAGCCCACCGGCTTGCCCTCGGGGGTGTTGGTGCAGGAGACCTGCCCCAGCTCCACCGCGGCGTTGGGCGCCTGGCAGGTGCCGCTGCGCAGGTTCTCGACGACGAGCTTGTCCTTGCGCACGCCGACCTTGACGTAGCTGCGGACGTGCTCCTGGTTCTGCACCGAGTTGTACCAGTAGCTGTCCGGGTTGAGCGGGTCGGCGCCGTTGCCGGCACCGCTGGTGCCGCTGCTGTCCGGCTTGGTGATGTCGTAGTACTTCGAGCCGGACGCCGAGTTCGACGTCACGTACAGGACACCGCCGGGACCGGCGTACACATCGGCCGCACCGGGCTGCTCGTCCGGGTTCGCCTTCTGACCGTTCTTGATCAGGTAGCTACGGGAGTAGCTGTGGTCGTGGCCCTGCAGCACCAGGTCGACGCCGAGCTTGGAGAACGCAGTCGGGAAGTCCGTCCGGCGCACCTTGTTGTCGTTGTCCTTGGCGTGCGAGGCCGGCGAGTAGATCGCGTGGTGGTAGACGAGCACCTTCCACTTGGCCTCGGAGCCGTGCTTGTTGATGACGTCGGTGACGTAGTTGATGTGTGCCGCGTCACCGCCGCCGCCCTGCGAGGTGGCGTAGCTGTTGCTGTTCAGGTCGATGAACAGCGTGTCCTTGTAGATGAACCAGTAGTCGCCGCCGGACGTGTTGGACGCCGGGTTCCCGTTGGAGTAGTACGGGGCCGTGCGGTCGGTGTTCGGCGTGTACAGGTGCTGCTCGTAGGCCTTGCCGCCGACGTCGTGGTTGCCGATGGTGGCCGCCCACGGGTACTGGCGCAGCTTGTCGGGCGCGAGGAAGGCGTTCCACTGGGACTCGGTGTTGGCGGTCTCCACCTGGTCGCCGCCCGAGACGAGCAGTTCGGCGTCGGGGTTGGCGCCGAGCGAGACGTCCAGGGTGTCCTGCCAGCCGGCCTGGTCCTTCGCGGTGTTGCCGGACGAGCCGATCTGCGGGTCGCCGTAGAACAGGAAGTCGTAGTCGCCCTCGAAGTCCTGCGTCTTGAACGAGTACGTCGTGGACCAGTTGCCCTCGCTGCCGACCCGGTAGGAGTACGCCGTGTGCTCCTTGAGACCGGTGATCGTGGCGTGCCGGTTGTAGCCGCCGCTGGTGGCGATGTTCGCGCCGCCGATGGCGTCGAAGACGGCGGCGCCGGCCGGGAACTCACCGTTCGCGAGCTGCGCGGTCGGGACGAGCTGCACCTTCTGAGCGGTGTCGTCAGAGGAGTACCACGTCACGGTGCGCTGCGACTCGTTGGCGCCCACACCGAGGATGATCCCGCTGAGCGTGGTGCCGTCGGCGGCACTGGCGGGGGACGCCAGACCGTTGCCGAGGGCGACGGCCACACCCAGGAATGCCGCCGCGGTCCCGGTGGCCACGCGGCGCCGCGCAGGCCCGGAAGCCTGCGTGGAGGGTCTCAATCTCTTCAATTTCGTTCCTTTGGTGCACGGAGTGCATGAATGGACGCGAAGAACGTCTCTCCGTTTGGTAAACCGGTCATAAATGCGATCTTGGGAACTGCTGAACTTCCCAAAGACGGGCGGCTCTTCGCCCGGCCCGTCGCCACCCGCCCGGCACCCGCTGTCTCAGACGCCCGCCACCCGCTGTACGAACCACACCAGGCCCGTCGCGGCCACACCCGCCGAGAGCGCTCCGGTCAGCCGGAGCCCGGCCACCGGAGCCCGGCCGCGCACCAGCGCCAGCAGCGGGAACACCACGGCGATGATCCCCAACTGAACCGCTTCGATACCGACGTTGAACACCAGCAGGGACCACAGCAGGGTCCACGACCACGCCTCGTGGATGCCGAGCGCGCCCGCGAAACCGAGACCGTGCACGAGACCGAAGCAGAACACGAGGCCGAGCCGGACCCAGCCCGCGCGGTCCAGGCCCAGACGCCCGCCCTCAAGGGACTCGACCTCGGCGGCGCGGCCCCCGTGCCGCCACATCCGCCACAGGTACCAGCCGGCCACCACCGCGATGGACAGCGCGATGACGGGTTCCACGATCCGTCCCGGCACATCGACCGCGCCGAGCGCGGCGAGCAGGAACGTCACCGAGTGCGCCAGGGTGAAGCTCGTGGCCGCCAGCACGATCTCGCGCAGCCGCCGCGATCCGGCGATCAGCGCCAGCAGGAACAGGATGTGGTCGATGCCGCCGAGCAGGTGTTCCGCGCCGAGGCGGAAGAACTCCCAGAACCGTTCGTACCAGGACTGGCCCAGTGAGAAGGACGGATGCGCGGCGTCGAGCGCGGCGCTGCCCGAACGGCCCCCGAGGTCGTAGGTGATGATCGTCTTGGTGTCGCGGACATAGCCCTCGCCGTCGGGGAACAGCTCGCTGCGCACCACGGGATCGCCGGCCCCGGCGGGGCAGGCCCAGTCGAGCGTCATACGCGCGTAGGGCACCCCTTCCTGCCGGCCCATCGTGAACGCGCCCTGCCGCGAGGGTGCGCAGGTCCGGCCGTCCGCGCCGACCGAGAAACGCCGGGTGACATAGCCGACCGCCGACCGGGCGTGTGCGTCGAGCGCCGCGGCCTGCCCCTTGGCGTCGCCGGCCTCGAACGCGGCGGTCCCCGACCGGAAGAGGGGGTCGTCCCCCTCCGCGTCGGCGGCGGAGACGACGAGGAGGTCGTACTCCAGGTCCAGTGTCGTCCGGATGCGGCCCTGGTCCGCGGCGGTGACCTGGACGTACACGGTGGAGGTGAACCCGTGGGCCTGCGCGGGCGATACGGTGCCCAGCAGGGCCGTCACCGCCGCGATGACCCCGATGACGGCGCGGCGGACGTGTCGTGACATGTGTCTCCTTCAGGTTGCCCGTGCACGCTCCACGTCGTGGGTGAACATGTGCTGCCCCCGCGGCGAATCATGGAAGAACAACCCTTCGGCAAGCCCTTTTCGGACAGGACGGGCGAGCGTCGGCATATGAGGATGTGCAGGCACCAGCAGTCACCACCTGGAGGACGATCGCCTTGCGCACGCCGTTCGGAGCCGCCGCCGCCCTGGCCGCGGCCGTCGCCCTGGCCACCGGATGCAGCTCCGGCGACGACTGGTCGCGTCCGCACCCGAGCCCGACCGCCGTCGGCACGCTCGGCGCGGGGTTCACCGATCCGTCCGCACCGCCCACTCCCGAGGCGACCATCACCCCGCGGCCCGGTTCCTGGAACGGCGTCCATCCGCCGAAGGGCTATCGCGTGGTCCTGCTGACCGCCGGGGACGACCGCCCGACCAGGACCCTGGTGGCGGCGGTCAGAGGCTGGGCCGAGGACGAACACGTCGACCTGCGCACGGTGGCCGTCGAGCACCCGGCCGACCTGTTGCCGAGCATCACCGAGTCACTGGAGATGGGCGCGGACCTCATCGTCAGCGCCGGGAACGAGCTGATCGACCCGCTTGCCACCGTGACCCCCCACCACCTCTCGCAGCAGTTCCTCGTCGTGGGCGCCGAACTGGCCGAACCCACCCACAACGTCACCGCGGTCGACTGGTCCGGCGCGTCCTTCAGGGGCGAGGGCCTGGGCATGTCATCGACGTACGACGCGGACTCCTTCACGGCCGCGCGCTGTGCCGCCGCGATCAGGGCGGGCGCGGCGGCCGTGTTGAGCGGGGTTACGGGGGTCGTGGTCTGGCTCAACACGTGAGCGCTGCGCTGGCTTTGGCGGGTGTGGGTGCGTTGCCGCTGGGTGCGTTGTGAAGTGTGCGGTGGTGGGGTGTGCGGCAGGGGTGCGTGCGGTTGTGGGGGTTGTGCGGGTGGGTGGGGGCTGGGCGCGCGGTTCCCCGCGCCCCTTCGGGGCGCTGTTGCGGCAGGGGGCCAGACAGCCTTCGGGGCGCTGTTGTGGCAGGGGGCCACGCGGTCTTCGGGGCGGTGATGTGGGCGGGGGGTGGTCGCGCAGGCTTTGGGGCGGTGATGTGGGCGGGGTGGTCACGCGGGCTTTGGGACCACTATGACCGTGGTTTCTGCGTGGGTCAGGGCGGTGCGTAGTTCGGGTGGGCACGGCTCGTCCGTGATGAGGGTGTCGAAGTCGCCGAGTCCGCACACGCGGTGCGCGGCGGTGCGGCCGAACTTGCTCGCGTCGGCCAGCACATAGCGGTGCGAGGCGCCCGCGAGCATGGCCCGCTTGGTGGCGACCTCGTCCAGGTGGAAGTCGGTGAGCCCGTAGGGTGCGAGGCCACCGGATCCCAGGAAGGCGGCGTCCACCCGCAGGTTGCCGAAGAACTCCACGGCCTGGGCGTTGGAGCAGGCGAGGTCGCCGGGGCGCAGCCGGCCCCCGCTGACCAGGACCTCGACCCGGGGGCGGGTGCTGACCTCCGCGGCCACCAGCAGGGAGGGGGTGGCGATGACCCCGGTGTGGTCGGCGGGCAGGGCGCGGGCCACTTCCAGCGCGGTGGTGCCGACGTCGATCACGACGATCTGGTTCGGCTCGATGAGCGCCGCCGCCGCCCGGCCGATGGCCTCCTTCTCCGCGGCCAGGGTCCCGCTGCGCTCGGTGAAGGACGCCTCCTCGCCGACGGGCGCCTGGGGGCTGGTCGCGCCGCCGTGCACCCGGGCGAGTTCCCCGCGCCGCTCCAGCAGCGCGAGGTCCCTGCGGACCGTTTCGTGTGAGACACCCAGCAGCGTGGTCAGGTCGTCGGTGGTGACGAACTTGAGCCGGGCGATCTCGGCGACGATTCTGCGGTGGCGCTCGGCGGCGAGCACGACCCACCTCCCTGGAGCTATGACCGTTTCTGTGGACCTGTGACTGCATTCTACGGGCCCGGCCGCCAGCCCCCGCGTCCGCATCTCCGTGGACACTTCCACGTCATTGCGGTTACGCGGGGTTCCAACCCTTGACGTCGGACGGGCAAAGGTCCACACTTCCAGTACCTCGCGGTCAATAACCCACAGGAACGGTCATCATCGGTCGATGTCGCGCCGGCCGGGGGAGGCGACCGCCACGGCCACGGCCGCGCGCACCGTCGCGGCCCGCCGCACCCACAGCAGACAGGCCCCAGCAGACCCCGCACAAGGGGCCCGCCCGCAGACCGACGCTGTTCGGTTCGCCACGTCCACTGGCTCTCGCATCCACCGCGGGGCACTCTTGAGCAGGGAAACGAGTCATGGCACACACAGACACAGGTCCCACGGGACCGGGAACAGACGGCCCCGGCGGCGGTCCGCCCCAGCAGCACATGGCACGAGAGCTCGGCTGGTACGCCTCCTTCTCGGTGGCCTTCGGCTTCGTGTCCATCGCCACCGGCATCTTCACCACCTACGGCTCGGTGCTCGCCACCTCCGGCCCGCGGGGCATCTGGGCCTGGCCGATCTCCGTGATCGGCCAGCTGTCCATCGCCCTCGTCTTCGGCGCCCTCGCGGCCCGCATCCCGATCAGCGGCTACTCCTACCAGTGGGTGTCCCGCATCGTGGGCCCGGTGTGGGGCTGGATCATGGGCTGGATCTCGTTCGCCTTCCTGGGCGTGGTCCTGGTCGCCGTGGACTACACGATCGCCTCCACCATCCTGCCGGAGCTGTTCCGCTACGTCGGCACCACACAGAACGCCTGGGTCATCACGGCCGGTGTGGTCCTGCTCCAGGCCGTCCTGGTCGCCGCCTCCACGCGCACCACCCACCGGGTCAACAACACCGCCGTGACCGTGCAACTCATCGGCATGATCGCCCTGACGGTGCTGCTGTTCGCCGTGGGCGCCTTCACCGGCAAGCTGGACTTCGCCCACCTCTTCGACACCGGAACCGTCCCGGAGAGCGGCTACTACGCGCTGGGCGGCGGCACCCACGCCGGACCCTTCGCCCTCGCCTTCCTGCTGGGCGCCTTCACCATCGTCGGATTCGAGTCGGCCGCCAACCTCGCCGAGGAGACCAAGGACCCGGCCCGCGTCATCCCCAAGGCCATGGTCCAGGCCGTGCTCTCCCTGGGCGTACTGGGCTTCCTGTTCCTCGTCGCGGTCACCGCGGCGGCCGGCCGGATCGACGGGGTCGGATCGTCGGCGACCCCGGTGGCCACCGTGATCACCGCCGTACTCGGCTCGGTCGTCGGCAAGATCCTGCTGGTCCTCGTCGTCGTCTCGATCTTCTCCTGCGGCCTGGTGATCACCCTGAGCGGGACCCGCCTGGTGTACGCCATGTCACGCGACGAGCGCTTCCCCGGCTGGCAGCTGCTGAAGCGGGTCGACCGGCGCACGGCGACCCCGCTGAACGCCTCCGTGTTCATGATGCTGATCGCACAGATCATCCTCGCGGTCTTCTCCCACTCCACCGACGCGCTGTTCCAGCTGTTCTCCGCCGGCACCCTGCTGCCCGCCCTGATCTACGCCGGCACCGTCGCCATGTACGCGGCCAAGCGGCGCTCGCTGCCCGCCTCCCAGGGCTTCTCCCTGGGCCGCTGGGAGATCCCGGTCCTGGTCGTCGCCGCCGTCTGGCTGGTGTACGAGCTGCTGATCTTCCGCGACGCCTCCTTCCGCGCCCCCTGGACCTATGTACTGGTCCTCTTCGCGATCGGCGCCCTCTACTTCGCCGGTCTGCTCGTCCGGCGCGGACGCGACGGCCTGACCATGCCCGACATGGCCGACGTCGACCGGGCGCTCGACACCGCCGACACCGGACCGAAGCCCGCGCACACCACGGCCGGAGGCGACGCACGATGACCGCGATCCTCGCCATCGACCAGGGCACCTCGGGTACGAAGGCCATCGTCGTCGACGACGCGGACGGCACCGTCGCCATCGCCGAGGAGACCATCCGCCCCCGCTACCTGCCGGGCGGCGGCGTCGAACAGGACCCCGGGGAACTCCTCGACTCCGTCCTCGACGCCGGCCGCCGCGCGGTGCGGGAGGCCGGCCGGCCCATCGACGGGGTCGCCCTCGCCAACCAGGGCGAGACGGTCCTCGCCTGGGACCCGGCCACCGGAGCGCCCCTGACCCAGGCGATCGTGTGGCAGGACCGGCGCGCCGAAGGCATCTGCGCCGAACTCGCCGACCACGCCACGGACATCGCCCGGCGCACCGGCCTCGTCCTCGACCCGTACTTCTCCGCACCCAAGATGGCCTGGCTGCGCCGCAACCTCACCCGCGAGGGCGTGGTGACCACCACCGACACCTGGCTGGTGCACCGGCTCACCGGGGAGTTCGTCACCGACGCCACCACCGCCAGCCGCTCGCTCCTGCTCGACCTGGACACCGCCGCCTGGGACCCACGGCTCGCCGACCTGTTCGGGCTCGGCGCGGAGCGGCTGCCACGCATCGCCGCCTGCGACGAGATCGTCGGCACCACCGGTGCCTTCGGCCCCGAGGTGCCGGTCGCCGGACTGATCGTCGACCAGCAGGCCGCCCTGGTCGCGGAGGGCTGCCTGGAGCCGGGCACCGCCAAGTGCACCTACGGCACCGGCGCGTTCCTGCTCGCCAACACCGGCCTGAACCCGGTGCGTTCCAGCGCGGGCCTGACCACGTCGGTGGCCTGGCAGGCGGCCGGACAGACCCCGTACTGCGTGGACGGACAGGTCTACACCGTCGCCTCCGCGGTGCGCTGGCTGCAGGACCTCGGCCTGGTCGACGCGGCCACCGACCTGGACTCGCTGGTCGCGGCCGACACCGACGGCGTCCTGTGCGTGCCCGCCTTCGCCGGTCTCGCCGCCCCCTGGTGGGCGCCGCAGGCCACCGCGTCCTTCACCGGCATGACCCTGGCCACCCGCCGCGAACACCTCGTCCTCGCCGTGCTCCAGGGGATCGCCGCCCAGGTCGCCGCGCTGGGCGCGCTGGTCGCGGACGACCTGGGCCGGCCCCTGACCCGGCTGCGCGCGGACGGCGGACTGACCAACTCGGCCGCCCTGATGCAGGCCCAGGCCGACATCGCCCAGATGCCCGTCGACATCTACCCCCACGCGCACGCCACCCCACTGGGCGCCGCGGCCCTCGCCCGCTGCGCCCTCGACCCCGCGCTCACCCTCAAGGAGGCCGTCGGCGACTGGCGGCCGACCACCGTCTACGAACCCCGCTGGTCCGCCGACCGGGCCGAGGAGTTCCGTACCACATGGGCGCAGGCCGCGACGGCCGGCGCCGCCAAGGGAGACCACTCATGACCGCCACCCCCCACCGTCCCCACGACGGCGTCTTCGACGTCGCGGTGATCGGCGGAGGAATCGTCGGCGCGGCGATCGCACGCGAACTGTCCGGCTGCGACGTCTCCGTCGCACTGCTCGAAGCCCGCGACGACGTGGGCGACGGAACCAGCAAGGCCAACACCGCGATCCTGCACACCGGTTTCGACGCGAAACCCGGCACACTCGAATCCCGGCTGGTGGCCCGCGGCTACCACCTGCTCAGCGCCTACGCCAAGGCCACCGGCATCCCCGTCGAACACACCGGCGCCGTCCTGGTGGCCTGGAACGACGAGGAACTGGCCGCGCTGCCCGCGCTGAAGGAGAAGGCCGAGGCCAACGGCTACGAGCACTGCCGCATCGTCGACGCCGACGAGGTCTACCGCGCCCTTCCCGACCTCGGCGAGGGCGTGCTCGGCGGACTGACCGTCCCCGACGAATCCATCATCTGCACCTGGACCACCAACCTCGCCCTGGCCACCGACGCCCGGCAGCGCGGCACCACCATCCTGCTCGACCACGCCGTGACCGGTGTCGACCAGGACGACCGGACGACCGTCCTGCACACCGCGGCCGGCGACGTGCAGGCCCGCTGGGTCGTCAACGCCGCCGGACTCGGCGCCGACCACATCGACCGGCTCTTCGGCCACGACCGCTTCACCGTCACACCCCGCCGCGGCGAACTGTTCGTCTTCGACAAGCTCACCCGGCCCATGGTCGACAAGATCGTCCTGCCGGTGCCCACCTCCCGCGGCAAGGGCGTCCTGATCTCCCCGACCATCTACGGCAACGTCATGCTCGGCCCCACCGCCGAAGACCGCACCGACCGCACCGACACCGCCACCTCCGAAGACGGCTTCGACTTCCTGCTCAGCAAGGGCGAACGCCTCATGCCACGGCTGCTGGCCGAGGAGGTCACCGCGAGCTACGCCGGCCTGCGCGCCGCGATCGACCACCCCGACTACCTCATCGAGGCCACACCCGAACAGCGCTACCTCCTCGTCGGCGGCATCCGCTCCACCGGCCTGACCGCCGGCATCGCCATCGCCGAACACGCCCGCACCCTCCTCGAAACGGCCGGGCTGACCCTGCGCACCCGCGGCGACCTGCCCGACCCGCCGCGGATGCCGAACATCGGCGAGGCATCCCCACGCCCCTACCAGGACGCCGACCTCATCGCCCGCGACCCCGCCTACGGCACCATCGTCTGCTTCTGCGAACGGGTCACCGAAGGCGAGATCCGCGACGCCTGCCACGCCACCCTGCCCGCCCGCAGCCTGGAGGGACTGCGCCGGCGCACCCGCGCCATGAACGGCCGCTGCCAGGGCTTCTTCTGCGGCGCGGCCGTCGCCGCGCTGCACGCACAGCACCACACCCACGACGGCCGCGCCGGCCAGCACAAGGACCCCCGATGACCGAGCCGCACCTGATCACACCCGACGTCCTCGTCATCGGCGGCGGACCCGCCGGACTGACCGCCGCCACCGCGCTCGCCGACCTGGCCGCCGGCCACGTCCTCGTCGTCGACCGGGAACCGGCCGCCGGCGGCATCCCCCGGCACAGCGACCACACCGGCTACGGGCTGCGCGACCTGCGCCGCGTGATGACCGGTCCCGCCTACGCCCGCCACCTCGTCCGGCAGGCGACCCGGGCCGGCGCGGAGATCCGCACCCGCACCATGGTCACCGGCTGGGCCGACGACCACACCGTGGACGTCACCAGCCCCGACGGCCGCTACCGGATCCGCCCGCGGTCCGTCGTGCTGGCCACCGGCGCCCGCGAGCGCCCGCGCACCGCCCGGCGGGTCCCCGGCGACCGCCCGCACGGCGTCTACACCACCGGCCAGCTGCAGAACCTCGTCCACCTCCACCACCAGCCCGTCGGCGAACGGGCCGTCATCGTCGGCGGCGAACTCGTCAGCTGGTCCGCGGCCGTCACCCTGCGCGAAGCGGGCTGCACCCCCGCCCTGATGATCAGCCAGTACCCGAAGGCCGAGTCCTACGCCGCCTTCAACGCGGCCGGCCGCAGCCTGCTGCGGGTCCCCGTCGCCACCCGCAGCCGCGTCACCCGCATCATCGGCAAGGGCCGCTGCGAGGCCGTCGAACTGGAACACCTCGACACCGGCAGGCGGCGCACCGTCGCCTGCGACACCGTCGTCTTCACCGGTGACTGGATCCCCGACCACGAACTCGCCCGCACCGCCGGCATCGCCCTCGACGAGGGCACCCTCGGCCCGCTCACCGACACCGCGCTGCGCACCAGCCGCCCCGGCGTGTTCGCCGCCGGCAACGTGCTGCATCCCGTCGACACCGCCGATGTCGCAGCCCTCGACGGCCGGCACGTCGCCGAGCAGGTCATAGGCCATCTGAACGGCCGCCCCCGTCCGGCCGACGGGGTCCGGCTGGTCGCCGACGCCCCGTTCCGCTGGGTCGCGCCCCAGATCCTCAGGCCCGGCGATCCGGCGCCCGCGCGGGGCCGGCTGCTGCTGTGGACCGACGAACTCGTCCGCTTCCCGCGGGTGACCGTCCGCCAGGACGGGCGGGTCCTCGCCCGCCGCACCCTCACCTGGCCGGCCGCGCCCGGCCGGGTCTTCCGCGTGCCCTACGGGGTGCTCAGCGGTGTGTCTGCTGCTGGGGGGCCGGTTCGTATCGGGCTGGGGTAGACGGTCTGCGGGGTTTGGTCGGCGGGGGTGTGATGTGGGTGCGGGTGGTTTGTGGCTGGGCGCGCAGTTCCCCGCGCCCCTTCGGGGGCTGGTGTGGTGGGGTGGGATTTGGGGGTGGGGGGTGTTGTGGGTGGGTGGGTGCGGGTTGTTTGTGGCTGAGCGCGCAGTTCCCCGCGCCCCTTCCGGGGCTGTTGTTGTGGGCGGGGTTTGTCAGTGCGTCGTGGCGTTGGTGTAGCGGTGGGCCAGGAGGGTGAAGGCGTCGCGTAGTTCGGGTGGTCCGATGACCTGAATGTCCGCGTCGAATCTGCCGATGGCGGTGGCCAGTCCCACCCATGACCAGGCGCCCAGCAGGAGCCGGCAGCGGTGGGGGCCCAGTTCCTCGACGATGCCGTCGCGGCTGTAGGCGGACACCACGGACGCGGGCAGGTCCAGGATCACCTCGCCGCGGCACGGCCAGCCGCCGGAACCGTCAAAGCCCTGGAACCGGCCGGCGACGAACGCGGCCACATCCCCGCCGGGAACCTCCCGCGGGGTGAAGCGGGGCCCGGTGGGCGTGCGCGGTGCCATCCGGTCGACACGGAACGTGCGCCAGTCGTCCCGGTCCAGGTCCCAGGCGACCAGATACCAGCGGGCACCCCAGGTCACCAGGTGGTGCGGCTCCGCCCGACGCGGCGGCGCCACCGCCCGCCCTGTGCCGTCGGCTCCCGGCGCGAAGACCGGGGAGTAGTCGAAGCGCAGCACTTCGCGGTCCCGGACGGCGGCGCTGAGCGCCACCAGCACCTGCGGATCGACCTGCGGATGCGGCCGGGCGCCCGCACGCTCCACGGCGGTGACCTCCAGGGCGTCGACGCGGTGGCGCAACCGGGCCGGCATGACCTGCCGGACGGTGTTGAGCGCCCGCGCCGCGGCCTCCTCGATCCCGGCGCCGGTCGCGGCGGCGGTCCGCAGCGCGACCGCAAGGGCGACGGCCTGGTCGTCGTCGAACAGCAGCGGCGGCAGCCGGCTGCCCGCCCCGAGCCGGTAGCCACCGTCCGGCCCCTTGGCGGCCACGATCGGGTAGCCCAGCTCCCGCAGCCGGTCGATGTCCCGGCGCACGGTGCGCGGACTGACCTCCAGCCGCTCGGCCAGCAGCTGCCCAGGCCAGTCCCGGCGGGCCTGGAGCAGCGAGAGCAGCGACAGCAACCGCGCCGAGGTCTTCTGCATGCCACCCATTGTGCCCAAAGAACCGGCCACAACCTGTCCGCTTCCGCCCCGCGGGCCCGCATGGCGGGCGTGGCGCTTTGTGCGTGCCGGGCTGTCCAACGGTGCAAGATCTCCTTACGGTGGATGCCCGACGGGCCCGTTGCGGCGCCGCACGATGAAGGGGGAGTGGTGGAAGCCGAGTTGGCGGCGCTCGCGGCATCGGGGGCGACGACCCTGGTAGGGCTGATGGTGTCGGAGTCGTGGGAGCAGGCGAAGACGCGGCTGGCCCGGCTCCTGGGCCGACGCGGCGCGACCGACTCCGCCGAAGCGGAACTGCGGCGGACCGAGCAGGCGCTGGCGACGGCGCGCTCCGCCCACGACGACGAGGCCGAGGACCGGCTGCGCGGCGACTGGCAGGCCCGCATCCTCGACATCCTGACCACCGATCCCGACCGCGGCGAGGAACTGCTGCGGCTGCTGGCGGAGCTGGCGCCGCCCGGCACCGTGATCGGCCCGCTCTTCGCCGGCACCCATCACGGCCCCGCCTTCCAGGGCTCCGCCATCTACGGCGGCGTCACCTTCCACGTCCAGGAGCCCGCCGGAAACGGCGGACGGGTCAAACCCGATCAAGTGCCCGCGGTGACCGCCCGGTTCATCAACCGTACGGCCGAACTCGCCCGTCTCGACGAGGCGTTGGGCGTCCTGGGGGACGGACCGCGGCAGCCCGTGGCGCTCGGCGTGGTGCACGGCCTGTCCGGCATCGGGAAGTCCGCGCTGGCCCGCTGGTGGGCGCACAAGGAACACGCACGCTTCCCCGACGGCCAGCTCTACGTGGACTTCGCACCGCTGAAGGGCGAGGCGACGGCTTCCGGCACGCCGGGCGGGGATGTCTCCGAGGCCATGGCCATGGTGCTGCGCGGACTGCACGTCACCGACGAGTTCATGCCCGCGTCGCTGGCGGAACGTACCAACCTGCTGCGCTCCCGCTCCGCGGGACAACGCCTGCTCGTGGTCCTTGACGGAGTCGACCAGCCGGCGCAGGTCCGTCCGTTCATCCCCAAGGGGCCCGGCAGCGCGGTGCTGGTTACCAGCCACCGTCGCCTGGGCGAACTCGCCCTGGACGGCGCCCGGATGATCGACGTGCGGCCGCTCGACACTCACGGCGGGCTGGCGCTCCTGGCGGACCTGTGCGGCCGGCCCGCCGTCGACGACGACCCGGAGGCCGCCGCGCGCCTGGTCCAGCTGTGTTCCGGCCTGCCGGTGGCCCTGCGGATCGTCGCCGCCCGCCTGTTGGGCGACGACGGCACGACCATCGGCTCGCTGGCTGCGGAACTGGACGACGAGACCGGCCGGCTCGCCGGGCTGTCCCTGGAGGGGGAGGAGCTTTCCATGTCCGCGGCACTCGGGCCGTCGTACCGCTTGCTGGCACCCGACGCGGCGCGGCTGTACCGGCTGCTTGGCCTGCTGCCCGCCGGTCCCGTCGACGCCGCCGTCGCCGCGGCCGCCGCCGGCACCGATCTGGCGGGCGCCCAGCGGCTGGTGCGCGTGCTCGCCGCCGCCCACCTGGTGGAGACCACGCCCGACGGCCGCCACCGGATGCCTGACCTGGTCCGCCTGCACGCCCGGGAGCAGGCCGCACAGCAGGAGACCCCCGCCGAGCACACCGCGGTGATGCGACGGGTGGCCACCCACTACCTGGCCGTGACCGCGTTCGCCGACCGGGCCGTGAAACGCGACCGGCTGCGCATCGCATCGCTGTCGCCGCTGCTGGAGCAGGCCGTCGACCCGTTCACCGCGCCCGGCGGACCCGATCCCCTGGAGTGGCTGGACGCCGAGCGCACCATGATCCTCGCGGTGCTGCGGGAGGCCGCCCGGCACCGGCTGCACGATCTCGTGTGGCCGCTGGCCGAGGCGTTCACCGTGCTGTTCCTGCACCGCCGCTACCTGGGCGCCTGGAAGGAATCACTGGAACTCGGCGTCGCCGCGGCCACCGCGGCCGGGGCCTGTGCCACCACGGCGGCGCAGGTGGAGCAGGCCGCGGCCGCCGAGGCACGGCTGCGCAGCCTGCTGTCCCGGCCGCTGATGGACCTCGGCGAGTACGCCGCTGCGCACACCGAACTGGAAGCCGCCGTCGCCCGTGCCGAGGTGACCGGCAACCTCGTGCTCCGGGCCTCGGTCCAGGAGTTCCTCGGCCGGTATCTGGACGTGGCCGAACCGGACCGGGCGGTCGAGGCGTACCGGCGCTCCCTGGACCTCAACATCCGCGCCGCGGAACCCCGCGGCGCCGCCATCGCGGCCTACTTCCTGGGCTGCGCGCAGGACACCCGAGGCGACCATGTCCAGGCCCTGGCGACCCTGCTCAAGGCGCGCGAGGACCTGCTGTCGGGCAGCGAACCCGATCCCCGGATGGCCGCCCGGGTGACGGCCGCCATCGGTACGGTCCGCGCCCACCTGGGTGACACCGAAGCGGCCGTCGCCGCCCTGAGCGAGGCGGCCGACGAACTGCGCCGACAGCGGGCAGGCCACTACGAGGCCCAGGCCCTCGGCCGGCTCGCCGACCTCGTCCAGCCGCTGGGACGCACCACCGAAGTACGCCGGTGGCTCACCCGC
The DNA here is from genome assembly GCF_044765425.1 of Streptomyces sp. NPDC102462. Taxonomy (NCBI): domain Bacteria; kingdom Bacillati; phylum Actinomycetota; class Actinomycetes; order Kitasatosporales; family Streptomycetaceae; genus Streptomyces; species Streptomyces sp. NPDC102462. The sequence goes on from NZ_JBIWKB010000024.1 coordinate 106,752, forward strand.
GCCCTCGCCATTCACACCGCGAACGGCAGCCCCGAGGCGGACGAACTGCGGCGCAGGCTGAACGCCCTCGACGCCGAGAGCTGAGCCGACCGAGGACGGCGGGCCGAGGGGACCGGAACCGCGACGGCGCGGGCGGTGCGGGAGGCATCAAGGCGCGGGCATCGGTACCGGGCCGACACGGGTGATAGGCGAGGCACCAAGGGCGCGGGGACCCATACCGGGTCGGTGTGGGCGGTGCGGGACGCACCGAGGGCGCGGGGACTGGTGCCGGGTCGGTGTGGGCGGTGCGGGAGGCACCGGGGCGTGGGGACCGATACCGGGTCGGCGCGGGTGGTGCGGGAGGCACCGGGGTGGCAGCGGTCCGTGGTTCACCCGGGGCGGACGGGGCGCAGCCGCAGTGCGACGTCCTCCTCCCGCCCCCGGTCGCCGACGCGCATCGTCACCACCGTGCCGTCCACGTCCACGCCGGCGCGCAGACAGGTGTAGACGACCGCGGCGGGCAGCCCGGCGTCCAGAGGCGGGCCCGTCACCACGGCCTCCACCATCCGGCCGTCCCGCAGCCCGACCAGGGCACCGCCCCCGCGCACGGGCACCGCGGCCAGCAGGCTTCCCGGCAGCCGCGCCAGGGTCTCCCCGATCCAGCGCACCGCCTGGACGGCGCGGTCGGCGGGGCGCCGCCGCACCACCACCGAGGCGCTTTCCGCGAGCCGCCCGTCACGCTCGTCGTCCGCACACGCCAGATGCGTGAAGCGGGTCGGCGTCTCGGCGGGCTCCGGCCGGGTGTCCACCGCCGCCGGAAAGCGGCGTACCCCGACCACCGGCTCCCCGTCGTCGGCCGTCAGCGCGGTGGTCACCAGCCAGGAGGTGACCTCGGCGCCCGGACGATCGGCCACCGGCACGGACCGCACCGACGGAGCGTCCGCGTCGGGTTCGGTGAGCCGCAGCAGCTGATAGAGGACCCTGCGCAACCGGGCAAGGGCCTGCCCGCGCGCGGCGAAGGCCCGCTGTGTCACCTCGGCGTAGCTGAGCGACGAGTGGGAGCGCAGCGCGTCCTCGATCTGGCCGCGCAGATCGCCCGCCGTATCGAGGCGGGGCGCGCGGGCCGCGAGATCCGCGGCGGCGGTCCCCGCCACCGAGTCCCGGCCGAAGGCGCCGAGCAGCACCGGCAGGCCCGCCGCGGCCCCGTACAGGGTGACAGAACCGTGGTCGCCGATCACCAGGTCGGCCGCGACCAGGGCGGACCGCCACGCATGCACCGGGGGCACCAGCATCAGCCCGGCGGGCAGGGCGTCGCCGAGTACGGTGCGCAGTTGCCAGGCGCCGTGCGCGGCCCACACATTGGGGTGCACCACCGCCGCGACGCGGTACTCGTCCCAGGGCAACTGGGCGAGAAGCTGGGCGGGCAGCCGGGGCTGCCCGCCCAGCAGCGAGGTGGGCCCCCATGTCGACGTGACCAGCACCAGGCGGTGCTGTGCCGTGAGCCCCATGGCCGCCCGGTACACCGCGCGCCGCGACCGGCTGACCACCAACTCGTCCAGGCACGGATCACCCACGAGCACCGTTCGCCCGGCCGTCTTGGGATGCGCCGCGAGCAACTGCTGCTCCTGGTCCGGATGCGAGACGGCCAGCCAGGCGCGACCCGCCTCCAGCAGGGCGTCGGGCACGACGCCGGACAGCCGCTCCCCGGTGCTGCGGGAGTCCGGCACGTGTTTCTGGAAGCCCACGCCGTGCGGCAGCACCAGCACCGGGCAATCGCCCTCCGGCACGGCGATGTTCTCGCTCGCCGTGATGATGAGGTCCGGTGAGATCTCCGTCAGCTGCTCCCAGGGCATGACCCGGCACCCGGCCTCGTGGAGCAGCGTGAGGACCCCGGCGTTGAAGGCGGAGGTGGGGTCGTAGGCGAACACCACGGCCACCCGCTCGTCGCCGTTCAGTACGGCGGGCAGCGCCTCCAGGACCCGTACCGTCGACGTGACGGTGCGCGCGGCGACCACCAGGGTCCGCTCGCTGTGGAAGGTGCTCCACCGGGAGGCGTCGTGCCCCACCGGCACCCGCAGGGGCGAACTACCGAACACGGCGGTCACCCCGGGCGGCCAGGCCGGCGGGCGCGCCCGGCCCGCGGCGCGCGGCCCGCAGCGGTGCTGGCTCAGCGCATCTCAACGTGCGTGGCAATCCTTCCCCTGGCAGGCAGGCGACCGGAACACGGACAGGACAGGTACAGATACAGGGACACGGTAACCAATGACCCGGAGGGCGCCCGGGCGGGCGGGGTCACTCGGCCGGGGCGGTGTGGTGTCGTCGTTCGCGGTAGGCGCGGGTCTTGACCCGGTTGCCGCAGGCGGCCATGGAACACCATCGGCCGGCGCCCCCACGGGAGGTGTCGTGGAAGGCCCAGCGGCAGTCGGGGGCGGCACACAGCCGGACGCGGTGCCACCGGCCGTCGGCCACCGCGAGGGCGACCGTCGCCGCGAGCCGGCCGAGGGCCGGATGAGGGCCGTCGGTGGCCGGGCCGAGGCCGAGCGTGCCGTCCGCGGCGAGGGTGAGCCGCAGCGGGAAACCGGCGAGAACCGCGTCGATGTCCGAGCCGCCGGAGCCGGCCGGACCCTCGTGGGGCGTCAGGGCCGCACGGAGGGCGGCGCGCAGTGCGAGGGCCGCGGCCAGATCGCGCTCGGCCAGCCGGGTCCGTGGGCCGGCGAGCGCATGCTCCGCCAGCCAGGCGGAGAGCGCGCCCGGCGAGTCCAGCGCCTCACCGCCGCCGTGCGCCACGCCGTGCCGGCTGAACGACCGCTCGTCGCGCGTGTTCAGGAACCCGACCACGACGCCGAGGTCGGGAAGGTCTGCTGTCGGCCCGTTCACGACACCACTGTAATCCAAAGCCGGTGTTGCGAGCGAGCGACACCGTTGTTAGCGTTCACTGGTGTTTCACTGCTGGGGTGGACCGATGTTGCCGGGCGAAAGGTGAGGGCGGCGCTGCGATGGAGACGATGAAACCCCACCCGTTCACCGTGCGGGTGGAAGAGGAGTCGCTGGCGGACCTGAGGCGCCGGCTGGCGACGACCCGTTGGCCCACGCCGATCCCGGCGCCGGGCTGGTCGGCCGGCGCCGAGCCGACGACCATCGGACGGCTCGCCGCGCACTGGGCGGACGGGTTCGACTGGCGCGCGCAGGAGGCGGCGATCAACCGCCTGCCCCACTTCACCGTGCCGATCGGCGGCACCCAGGTCCACTTCCTGCATGTCCGCGGTGAGGGCGACGACCCGTTCCCGATCGTGCTGACCCACGGCTGGCCCAGCACGTTCCTCGAACTGACGCAACTGGCCGACCGGCTGGCGCATCCGAGCCGCTACGGCGGCGACCCCGCCGACTCGTTCGACGTCGTGGTGCCCTCACTGCCGGGCTTCGCCTTCTCCGCACAGCGGACGGACGGCGCGCAGACACACGACCTGTGGCACACGTTGATGCGGGACGTGCTCGGATACCGGCGGTTCGGCGCGCACGGCGGTGACCTCGGCGCCGGTGTGACGACCCGGCTGGCCCGGGCCTACCCGCGATCGCTCACCGGAATCCACGTGCTCGCCGCGGCCGGACCGCCCGACGTGCCCGAGGAGGACCAGACGCCCGAGGAGCGGCGCTATCTCGCCGAGGTCGCACGCTGGGAGCGGGACGAGGGCGGCTACCAGCACCAGCAGTCCACACGGCCGATGACACTCGCCTACGGGCTGGCCGACTCACCGGTCGGGCTGCTGGCGTGGATCGCGGAGAAGTACCGCGCGTGGAGCGACAGCGGCGGCGACCTCTCCACCCGCTTCACCGACGACGAGGTGCTCACCCAGGTGAGCCTGTACTGGCACACCGGCACCATCGCCACGTCGCTGCGCCCGTACTTCGAGTACCGGTATGCGTGGCAGCGCGTCGAGGTGCCGACCGCGATCGCCGTGTTCCCGCACGATCTCAGCCGGCCGCCGCGCTCCTGGGTGGAGCGCGGCTACCACCTGGTCCGCTACACCCGGATGCCACGCGGCGGCCACTTCGCCGCCCACGAGGAACCCGCGCTCCTCGCCGAGGACATCACCGAGTTCTTCCGTGAGGCGGGACGGCGCTGAGCAGGCACGGGTGAGCCGGGTGCGTCCGTCTCGGCCCGGCCGTCGCTCCAGCGGTGCGCCGTGCCGTCGGCCGTGCCCCCGGCGGCCCCGGCCGCGGTCGGCAGACGGGGCGTCCAGCATCCGCCGACCGGGCCGGCGGGCCGCCGCGGCACCCGTGGCATCCGGCGCGGCAACCGCCGGATCGGACGGGAGTTCCCCGGGTGAATCCGTGCCGCGCGCGGCCTGTCGGGGAGTCCGGTGCTGACACTCTGCTGCGGGAGCCGGGCGGCTCGCGGGGCAGGGTGCCGCGCACCGCGCGGGGGAGAACGGCGGCACGGGGGGCTGGGGGGTCGGCATGACGGTTCGGCAGACCATGGGCGGTTCCGCCCCCTCATCCGACCCCGCTCCGCAGCGCGCGGACGGCGACGGCCGGCGGCGCACGCCACGGCATGTCGCCTGTGTGATGGACGGGAACGGCCGCTGGGCGGCGCAGCGTTCCCTGCCCCGTACGGCGGGCCACCGCGCCGCCGAGACCACGGTGATCGACGTCATCGAGGCGGCGCGGTCGGCAGGCGTCGAATGGCTCAGCCTGTACGCGTTCTCCACCGAGAACTGGCGCCGGCCGAGCACGGAAGTCGACTTCCTCATGCGGACGGTGCGTCGCGTGGTGCGCAAACACGCCGCGCTGCTGCACGCGCGCGGGATCCGCTGCCGGTTCCTCGGCGTCGCGGACCCACGCATCCCCACCGCCCTGGCCCGGGACTTCGCCGATCTGACGACACTCACCGGCAACAACCGGCGTATGACGCTGACCGTCGCGTTCGACCACGGCGGGCGCAGGGACATCGTGGAAGCGGCACGGTCGCTGATCCGCAGCGGAGTGCCGGCCGACGCCGTGACCGAGCAGCACTTCGCCGCCCATCTGCCCTTCCCCGACACACCCGACGTGGACCTCGTCATCCGGACCTCCGGGGAACAGCGCATCTCCAACTTCATGCTCTGGCAGGTCGCCTACGCCGAGTGGATCTTCCCGCCGGTGCTCTGGCCCGACTTCCGCGCCCCGCACTTCCTGGAGTGCCTGCACACCTATCAGCAACGCGACCGCCGCTTCGGCGGTGTGATGCCGACTTCGAACGGAGAGCCCCGATCGTGACCGACACCGATTCCGGCCACCCCGAGCGCGCCGACACCGACACCGGCACGGGCTCCGACGGCGATCCACGACGGCCCGCCGACGAGCCGGTCACCGGGCCTCGGTTCGGCCCCGGCTCGCAGTTCCACGACATGCGCGACGACCCGCGCTGGGCACTGGCCATGATCCGGGCGACCGTACTGGAGGCCGCCCACCCGCAGATCGGCGCGGCCCTGATCGACAATTCGACGTTCGTGGCCCACCCTTGGCGACGGCTGCGCAACACCCTGGTGAGCCTGAACCGCATGTTCGGCGCCGACGATCACACCCGGCACCGGGAGGCCGCGCGGCTCAATCGATTGCACGCACGGCTGAGCGGCACCGACGCACAGCACCGGCCGTACGACGCGCTGGACCCCGGGGTGCGCGCCTGGGTGGTGGCGACCCTGTTCGACAGCGCCGTCACCATGTGCCGGCTGAGCGGACAGCCCCTCGAACAGAGGGCCATGGAGCGGCTGTACGCCGAATTCCAGGCGTTCCTCGCCACCTTGGGCGACAAGGCCGGTCATCTGCCGCCCACCCTCCACGAGTTCTGGCCGTACTTCGACCGCGTGGTCGAGGAGGAACTGGAGAACACGGAGGCGATGCGCATCATCCTCTACAAGCTCTTCGACCATCTGCCGGCGCCGCCCCTGCTGAACGGTCTGCCCACGCTGTGGGCGGCGGGCCGCACCCTCGCGGGGCCCGTCGTCGGAGCGATCACCGTGGCCTCCCTCCCGGAACCCTTCCGCCGGCGCGCCGGGCTGCCCGAGATCCCCGGTGCCCGGACCCTGATGCAGGGCGCCTACCTGGCCGCCGGCCTGGCCCGCTTCCTGCCCGGCGGCTGGATCAGGGCCGAGGGCATCGCCGACCTGCTGTCGCTGTCGCCCGGCAGCGACGACCCACGGGCGAGGACGATCACCGCGCTGCACGACCGGGTCAGGCGGGCCGGGGCCCTGATCCGGCTCGTCAGCCCGCTGACCACGCCGCCGCCGGACCCCGCGGGGGAGGAAGACGTCCAGCGTGGTGCCGAGGAGTTCTTCCGGACCGTGCTGGACCAGACCGGCGACGGCTGTCTGGACTGGCCCGACCTCGCCGCCATGGCCCGGGAACTGGCCGGCCGTCTCGACCTGGACGAGCCCGAGGAGACCAGGCTCTACAACGCCTACGCCGAGTGGTGGCGGGAACTCCAGTCGGCCCTCGACGCGGACGACGACGGACGCGTCAGCGCGCGGGAGTACGCCGTGGCCGTCCCCTCCCTGGCCGGACCCGCGCTGATCAGGGTCGCCGAGGTCCTCTTCGACGTCACCGACAAGGACGGCGACGGGCGCATCGACGCCGACGAGTACCGCGCCCTGTTCCGTACCGCGTTCCGCCGTGACACGGACGGCGGCGAGGGAACGTACGGCCGGGTCGCGTTCGTCAAGGACTTCCTGTCGTTCATGTCGGGCCGCCGGCGCTCGACACCGTACGACCCCCTGCTCGCCGACGCCTGATCCCCTCCTCGGCGCGCGCCAACGCCCGTCATGACGGCGGCGTGGGCATGCCCTTGGACGACGCGGGGCGCTGAGCGGGGCCCGGGGTGCTCCGAGCGAGAGCGCCGGTGGCGGTCAGGCCGGTCGTGGGGAGGTCTCCAGGCCGGCGGCGAGGGTGAGCAGGTCGAGGTCGGAGCCCGGAGCGCCGACCAGACACAGCCCGACCGGCAGGCCGTCGGCGGACCGCAGCAGGGGCAGCGACACCGCGGGCGCACCCGCCAGCCCGGCGAGACAGGTCATCCGGAGGGTCGCCGCCCGTGCGGTCTCGAACTGCTGCCCGGTCGCGGCCCGTGACGGCGCCGGGCCGGGGGCGGTGGGGAGGGCGAGCACGGCGCCGGACAGCAACTCGGTGAGCCGTCCGGCCGCCTCGGCCGTCACGGCCAGGGCGCGCGCCGCCTCGTCCTCGCTCACCCGGGACGCCTGGGCGAACCGGCCGGCCACGTCGGGTCCCAGCGCGTCCGGGTGTGCGGTCAGCCAGCAGCCGTGGGCCTGCCACGCCTCCCACGCCTGGACCGTGCGGAACGCCTCGACCCAGCGTTCGAGCTGGGCGTGCGGCAGGTCGACGCCGTGCACCGGAGGAAGCAGGCCCGCGGCGGCCGCCCGCTCGACGACGGCGGAGAACGCCTCCACCACCTCGGGCGCCGCCATGGCCTCCACGGTCGGCAGCCGCAGGGTGCGGTCGGCCGGCCGACCGGTCCCGTCGGGGCCGCCCAGCAGCACACGGGCGATCGCGGTGGAGGCGGCCACGTCCTCGGTCAGCCAGCCGATGGCGTCGAAGGACCGGGCGAGCGGCAGCACGCCGTCCCTGTCGATCGAACCGTGTGTGCTGCGCAGCCCCACAAGGCCCTGGTAGGAGGCGGGGATCCGGATCGATCCTGCGGTGTCGGTGCCGAGCCCCACGGCGGCCTGGCCCAGCGCCACCGCGGCGGCGGGACCGCCGGTCGAACCGCCGCTGACACGATCGGGAGCGGCCGGGTTCGGCGGCGTCCCGTAGTGCGCGTTGGCCCCCGTCAGGCTGTAGGCGAACTCGTCCGTTCGGGCGATGCCGACGATGTGCGCGCCCGCGTCGAGCAGTTCCGCCAGCGCGGGTGCCGTCTCCGTCTGCGGCCGCTGCTCGGCGAGCCAGGCCGCGACCCCGGCCCCGATCGGCTGTCCGGCGACCGCGAACAGGTCCTTGACCGCGATGCCGACGCCGTCGAGGGGGCCCGGGGCCCGGGCGGCCACCAGCGGATCGCCGACGGCCCGCCAGACCGTCCGGTCGAAGGGAGCGGAGTCGGCCGCCGCCTCGCCGGAGGAGTGCGGTGTCGTGCTGGGCGAGGCCGAAGCCTTGCCGGCGGAGGGTGGCGTCTCGGTGGAGGAGGGTGGCGTCTCGGCGGGGGAGTGTGGCGTCGCGGTGGGGGAGTGCGGTGCCGTGGTGGGGGAGTGTGGTGCCGTGGCGCAGGACGGTGCCGCCGGCAGGGTGACCTGCCAGGCGACCAGCCACCGGCCCGCCGTGCCGCGCTGCCACACCTGCGTCTGCGACCCGTCGGCCTCCCCGTCCCGGGTCCGCGCCGTCACCAGGGCGGCGTCCGCGCCGAGCGGACGTACCTGCACCTCGACGACCCGCCGCGTGGGCACCCGGCCGTGGGCCGCACGCAGCGGGCCGAGCGCCGCGTGCCCGGAGAGCGGCCCGCTGCCGTCCGCGCTCAGGGTGTGCGGGCCGGGCGGGAACAACGCGTCGAGCGTGGCCCGGTCGGCGGCGAGCAGCGCCCGGTCGTAGCGCCAGAACTCCTCAAGCAGGCCGGGCGGTGTGCCCGCCGGGGCGATCACCGCGCAGTCCTGGTGGTCCGTGGTCACCATGGTCGTCCTTCCACGAGGCCGAACTCGGACAGTCTGATCCGAGCGTGCACGCCCTTCACCTCTCCGACGACCCGAAGGACGCCGGCTCCAGTCGCCGCGCTGAGAACGACGCGGGCACGGTCGGGGCGCCCGGCAGGACCGGAACCGTCCGCCCGCTACGCCGGTTCGCCGCTGTCGCCGCCCGCGGCAGATGCCGGCGCATCGCCGGACGAGTGCCGCCGCGGACCGCCTGCCCGCCGGGCCGCGTCCATGATCTGCTCCACGGCCCGTGCCTTCAGCGCCGAGTACGCGAGCAGGCTCGGCGCCCGGTCGGCCGCTTCCCGTTTGGCCTCGGCGTACCGGTCGGCAGCGGCGGGGTGCGACGACAGATAGTCGCGGAACAGCAGGTTGTCCGTCCACAGCCGACCGCCGCGCGCGACCACGTGGACATTGGCGAGCCGCCCCGACCGCCGGCGCAGATACTCCCGCCCCGGCACCCCGGCCTGTCCCAGATGCTCAAAGCCCAGCGCCTCGATGCGGGAAACGGCGAGCCGGGTCTCGCCGCCGGGGCAGCCGACCTGGACGTCGATGATCGGTTTGGCGTCGAGACCCGGAACGGCGGTGGAACCGATGTGGGCCACATCCACCGGCAGCCCGCGCAGAGCCGTCGAGACGGCCCGGACGAGATCGCGGCCCGCTCCCGCCCAGGCCGGATCGTGGGCCACTACATGCACCTGCTCGTCCACGTCAGCCATGTCGGCACGCTCATCCACGTCAGCCATCCCATCACGCCGGCCGGGACGGGCGGCTGCGCGGTTCAGGTCAGGAGGTTTCCGAGGCGCTTCGCCGCCTCCACCACCGTCCGGCCCAGGTCGTCGATCCCCTCCGGTTCGAAGACCGAGACGCCGATGCTGGTGGTGGCCTCGCCCCGGTGGCTGGGTACGGCGGCGGACACCCCGATGACGGCCGGAATGACCTCCCCCATGGTGACCGCGTAGCCCTTCGCGCGCGCTTCGGTGACCTCGGGGCGTTCGCCGTCCCGGTACGGGCCGCCGGCCAGCAGGGCGAGGCCGCCCGAGCCCTGCTGGATCGAGTGGGTCTGGCCGGGGCGGAACGACACGTGCGCCAGGGCGCCCCGCGGTTCGACCACCATCAGCGCCCGCATGTCCTGAGTGCCTTCGCGTACCAGCAGGTGGGCGGTGGCGCGGGTGGCCTCGGCGAGTTCGTCGAGGACGGGGCGCGCGAGGGCCCTGAGGTCCTGCTCGACGGGTTCGGCCAGGGTGACCAGACCCGTGCCCAGGACGATCCGGCGTTGCCCGTCCCTGCGGCACAGTTGGTGTGCCTCCAGGGTCCGCACCAGCCGGTGGGCGACGGTGCGGTGCACGCCGATCCGCTCGGCGACGTCCGTGATGGTCAGACCCCGTGGATGCTCCGACAGCAGCCGGAGGATCAACAGTCCGTGGTGGAGGGTCTTCGACATGCCCGAGTCGACGACGATCTCGGGCGGCGCCCAGGTCTGCGCTGTGGGGTTCACGAATCCATCCCTTGACGAGTTTCAGCCACGTGCCTACGCTCACACTATTCGCACTGCTCGTGCGATTATCGCACACAGTCAGTGGTCAGACAACCTCCCCGCTCCGTCCGCCAGGGACAGCCGGCCGGTGCGGGGAAGCCGAGCCGAAGGGACGCCGTATGACCCCGCGCGCACCCGCCGGACCCGACAGCGCCGTGCTCGCCGGGATCCACCAGCTGTACCACCGCCAGAGCCACCTCATCGACGGCGGCCGGGCCGCGGACTGGGCCGCGACCTTCACCGCCGACGCCACCTTCGACTCCCCGAGCTACCCCGCGGCCGTCACGGGCACCGCCGCGCTGACCGCGTTCGCCGGGGAGTTCGCCGCCACCGCGGCGGCGGCGGGCGTGGTGCGGCGGCACATCGTCACCAACCTCGTGGTGGAGAGCGCCGGAGCGGACACCCTGCGGGTCCTTGCCTACCTGCAGATCGTCGCGACACCGCGCGGCGGGACACCGCACCTCGAACGGCTGACCACCCTCACCGACCGGGTGGTCCGGGACGGCGACGTCTGGCGCGTCGCATCCCGCCGGGTACGCCGCGACGACACCCCCGAACCCGACGCCGACACCCCCGAACCCGACGCCGTCGCGCCCGCATCCGGCAACGACCGCTGACCCGCCGCCCACACGCGCATCCCTCGGGGACGGCCGCGCCCCTCCCAAGCTCCCGGCGCCCGTCGCGCACACCCCGCCCGACCGCGCACCGCACGCTCTTCCGCCCCCGCACGCCCCCGGCGCACCGCACCCGCCGGTGCTCCACGCCCGGGAGCCACCCTCCCGGAGCCCCCGCCCACCCTTGCCACCGTCCGGGACACGGCGGCCGGGTACACCGCGGCCCCGCCCCGACCCGCACTTCAACGACGAAGGAACCTTCTTCATGAGCACCATCGACACGCCGGCCACCGCCCTCGACGCCGACGCCGCCGCGGCCCACCGCTCGGGCCCCGGCCGGGTCGACCACCGGCCGCCCACCGCGTACTACCCCGAACTCGCGGGCACGGCCGCCGTCGTGACCGGTGCCGCGCGCGGCATGGGTGCCGTCTTCAGCGAGGGCCTTGCCCTGCGCGGGGTCGACGTGATCGCCGCGGACATCGACCTCGACGCGATGAAACGCACCGCCGAGGAGATCAACGCACAGGCCGACGCCCTGCCCGAGGGCGGCAGGCGCGGCCGCATCGTGCCCGCCGCGGTCGACGTCGGCGACCCGGCCGGCCACGAGGAACTGGCCGCGCTCGCCGCGACCGAGTTCGGCCGCCTGGACCACTGGGTGAACAACGCGGGCATCTTCCCGCACGCCTTCGCACAGGACATCCCGCCGGAGCAGATCGACGCGGTGCTGCGCGTCAACGTCCAGGGCGTGCTGTTCGGTTCGCAGAGCGCGGCCCGGCACATGCGGCCGGGCGGCGCCATCGTCAACATGTCCTCCGTGTCCGCGGTCCGGGTACGCAAGGGCCGTGCCGCGTACTGCGCGTCCAAGGCGTCGGTCGCCCACCTCACCGAGTCCCTGGCCGTCGAGTTCGGCGACCTCGGGCTGCGCGTCAACTCCATCGCCCCGGGATACATCGACACCGAGATGACCCGCTGGGTGCGGGAGGACCCCGCCGCCCTCGGGCACGCCCTGGACAGCGTGCCCCTGCACCGCCTCGGATCCCCGCAGGAAGTCCTCGGCGTCCTGCTGTTCCTGCTCTCCGACAGCGCCCGTTACGTCACCGGGCACAGCCTGGCGGTGGACGGCGGTTCCCGCCATGTCTGAGGCTGCGTATCCCGCGTATGCCGCGTACGCCGAACCGGTGCGCTACCCGTCGGTGGTCCTCGTCACGGGCGCCGCCGCGGGCATGGGCGCCGAGCACGCCCGGGCGCTGGCCCGCCGCGGCAGCCATGTGCACCTCGCCGACGTGGCCGACTGCGCACCCGTCGCCCAGGAGATCGCCGAGGCCGGCGGCCGGGCCACCGCACACCACCTGGACGTCACCGACTCGGCCGGCTGGCGCGCCGTGGTCGAAGCCGTTCGTGCCGTGGACGGCCGGCTGGACGGTCTGGTGAACAACGCCGGCGTCTCCCGGCGGCTGCGGTTCATGGACACCACCGAGGAGGTGTGGGACCGGGTGCTGCGGGTCAACCTCTTCGGCGCCTTCCACGGCATGCAGGCGGTGGCCCCGCTGATGCGGGACGGCGGAGGCGGCGCGATCGTCAACATCTCCTCGATCTCCGGCCTCATCGGCTACTTCTCGCCCTCGTACGCGGCAAGCAAGTGGGGGCTGACGGGCCTGTCGAAGTCGGCCGCCGGCGAGCTGGCCGCGTGGAACATCCGGGTGAACTCGCTGCATCCGGGCCTGGTGGCCACCGGGCTGCTGGCCGGCTCGGACGCCTTCGTGGCCTCGGCACGGCGCAGCATCCCGGCCGGGCGGCCGGCCGAGCCCGCCGAGATCACCGACGCCGTCCTCTTCCTGCTGTCCGACCGCAGCGCGTACATGACCGGCAGCGAGGTCACCCTCGACGGCGGTCTGGTGTCCAACGGGCTGTACCACCGCATCCTCGCCGACGCGGAAGGAGCCTTGTGATGACCGACCTCGACGACCTCGACGTCATCGTGGTGGGCGGCGGCGGCGCCGGTCTCGCCGCCGCGGTGAGCGCCGCCGAACGGGGTGCCACGGTCCTGCTGTTCGAGTCGGAAGGGGAACTGGGCGGCTCGACACAGCTGTCCGCCGGCCTGATCACCGCCGCCGGCACCAGCGTGCAGCGCGCCCTCGGTGTCGACGACAGCGCCGAGCGCCACTTCCAGCACTACATGGACCTCAACCAGTGGCAGCTCAAACCCGGCCTGGTGCGTGCCTTCTGCGCCGCGGCCGGCCCGACGCTGGAGTGGATGATCGGTCTCGGCCTGGACGTCCCCGCCGTCCGCTCCAGCGACGCCCACACACCGGGGCTCTCCCGCGCGGGCGTGGAGGACGTGTGGCGCGGCCATGTGCCCCGCGACCAGGGTTACGGCCTGGTCCAGGTCCTCGACCGGGCGCGCAGGGCCCGCCGTGTCGAGGCCGTTCTGCACACCCGCGTCACGTCGCTGCTGTACGAGGACGGCCGGGTCACCGGGGTCGTGGCCGACGGCATCGAGGTACGCGCCCGCGCCGTGGTCGTCGCCAGCGGCGGCTTCGCCCAGAACCCCGGCCTGCTGCGCCGGCACTACCCGGACGCGCTCGACGCGGGCGACTTCCTGTTCGTGGTCGCCGCCCCGGGCAGCCGCGGCGACCACCTCGCCTTCGCCGAACAGACGGGCAGCGCACTCGCCGGCGACGGCTGGGGGCTGATGCTGCCCACCGCCTACTTCCAGCGCCACCACCACTGGCAGGCCGGATTCCCGCCCGCGTCACGGGTGTACGTCAACTCCTCCGGGCGGCGCTTCATGGACGAGGACGCCTCGTACGCCGTCTCCAGCGGCATCATCCTCGCCCAGGACGGCCCCGTGTGGGCGGTGTTCGACGAGAAGGCACGGCTCGGCCTGCCGACCGGCTACGCCGACTGGACCCCCGCGCGGGTCGCACAGGAGGCGGCGGCCGGGCGCCTGGCCCGGGCCGCCACCCTCGACGCGCTCGCCGAACACATCGGCGTACCCGCCCACGCGCTCACCGCCACCGTGACCCGGTGGAACGCGCAGCTGCCCGAGACCGGCGCCGATGCCGACTTCCTGCGGGAGCAGTCCCTGGCGGCCAAGGGCGCCCCGGCCCGCCCCGACCCGATCGCATCGGCCCCGTACTACGCGGCCCGGGTGCTGCCCGCCGAACTCGTCTGCACGCACACCGGGCTGGAGATCGACCACCGTGCCGCCGTACTGGACCGCACCGGCAGCCCGGTTCCCGGACTGTTCGCGGCCGGCGAGGCGGGCGGGGGAGTGCTCGGCATGCGCTACGTCGGCGGCGGCAACGCGGTCGCCAACGCCCTCACCATGGGCCGCATCGCGGGCGTCAACGCCGCCGCAGCCGCGTGACCCCCACCCCCACAGCCGGATCATCCCCTTCCCTTCCCCCCTCTCTTCTCTCCTCTCTCAGGATCTCTTCCTCTCCCTCTCTCAGGAGCCGTCATGGGAACGAACCTCAACGTCGAGGGCAGTGACCCCGGCAGAAGAACGATCAGAAAGGTCTCGCTCCGGATCTTCCCGATCGTGGGCCTGCTGTATGTGTTCAACTACATGGACAGGTCCAACATCAGCTACGCCGAACTCGGCATGCGCGACGACCTGGGCATCACCACGGCCACCTTCGGCGCGGTCGCCTCGATCTTCTTCCTCGCCTACGTCGTCCTTGAGATCCCCAGCAACATGATGCTGAAGAAGGTCGGCGCCCGGCTCTGGCTGGCCCGCATCGCCATCAGCTGGGGCCTGGTCACCGTGGTCACGGGATTCGTCACCGACGTCACCCACCTGTACGTGGCCCGGATCGCGCTGGGCATCGCCGAGGCCGGCCTCTTCCCCGGGCTGCTGCTCTACCTGACGTTCTGGTACCGGGGCCGGGAACGCGGCCGGGCCATCGCCATGCTCGCGCTCGCCCAGCCGATCGCCATGATCCTCGGCAGCATGACCGGCGGCTGGATCCTCGACCACGCCCACTGGCTGGACATGAGCAGCTGGCGCTGGGTGTTCATCCTGCAGGGCGCTCCCGCCGTCGTCATCGGCATCGTCACCCTCGTCTGGCTGCCCAACCGGCCGGCCGACGCCCGCTTCCTGAACCCCGACGAGCGGGCCTGGCTCCAGGCGGAGATCGACAAGGAGTACACGCAGGACGGTGCCGGCGGCGCGGCGCAGGAGACGGTGCGCGGCCAGCTCAGGACGCTGAAGAACCGCAAGGTCCTCTACCTGGCCGTCGCCAACTTCTTCGCCGCCTGCGGCCTGTACGGCTTCTCCTTCTTCCTGCCGAAGATCGTCCAGCAGCTCGACCCTTCGTACTCGGCCACCAACATCGGTCTGCTCGGCGCCATCCCGTTCCTGGTGGGCGCGGTCGGCATGCTGCTGGTCGCGCGCAACTCCGACCGCACCAGCGAACGCCGCTTCCATGTGATCGG
This sequence comes from Streptomyces sp. NPDC102462, assembly GCF_044765425.1. Lineage (NCBI taxonomy): Bacteria > Bacillati > Actinomycetota > Actinomycetes > Kitasatosporales > Streptomycetaceae > Streptomyces > Streptomyces sp. NPDC102462. The sequence goes on from NZ_JBIWKB010000024.1 coordinate 121,985, forward strand.
CCTGATGCTGCTGGGCGCCGCGGGCCTGGGCGGCACCATCGCCTTCCGGCACAGCCCCACCCCGGCCCTGATCTGTCTCAGCCTGGTCGCCGTCGGCGTCCTCGGCTACATGGCCCCCTACTGGGCGCTGGCCGCCCGGGTGCTGCCGCGCGAGCAGACCGCGGTCGGCCTGGCGGGCATCAACTCCATCGCGGCCCTCGGCGGCTTCGTCAGCCCCTACCTCATCGGCAAGAACGCCACCGCCGACGACGTCACCGTCGGCCTGTACTTCCCGATCGGCTGCCTGATCGTGTGCGCCGTGATGCTCGCCTTCCTCAAGGTGCCCCGGGACCGGCGCGACAGCGGGGCACACACGCGCCCGGCCACCGAAGTCCCCGCCTGACCGCTTCCGCCGCATCGACCCGCCCACCCCACCCGGCGATCCGCCCACCCCGGCGCATCCACCCCACCGCATCCCCCACCGCGTCCGACCCGCACGCCCCACCGCATCCGATCCGGCCGGGCCGCCGCACGCGGCCCGGCCACCCGCCCACCCGAGGAACCACCGCCATGCCCCACTACCGCAGCGTCGGCGACGTACCGCCCAAACGCCACACCCAGCACCGCGGCACGGACGGCCGTCTGCGGTTCGAGGAACTGATGGGCGAGGAGGGCTTCTCCTCCGACTCCTCCCTCCTCTACCACCGGGAGATCCCCTCGGCGATCACCGACTCCCGTCCCTGGGACCTGACCGGTCAGGACACCACCGCCAACCACCCGCTCAAACCACGGCACTTCACACCGCACACCCTCTTCGGCGCCGACGTCTGGCGCACCACGGACGCGGTCACCGGCCGCCGCCTGCTGCTCGGCAACGGCGATGTGCGGATTTCCTACGTGGTGGCCGGGGCCGCCTCCCCGTACTACCGCAACGGCCTCGGCGACGAGTGTGTGTACGTGGAGAGCGGCGCGGCCCGCGTGGAGACCGTGTTCGGCACCCTCACCGCACGCGCGGGCGACTACGTCGTCCTGCCCCGCGCCACCACCCACCGCTGGCTGCCCGAGCCGGACCGGCCGCTACGGCTGTACTGCGTCGAGGCCAACTCGCACATCGCCCCGGCCCGCCGCTATCTGTCCCACCACGGCCAGCTCCTCGAACACGCGCCGTTCTGCGAGCGCGATCTGCACGGCCCGGCCGAACCGCTGCTGGCCGCGGGCACGGACGTCGACGTGCACGTCAAGCACCGCGGCCCCCGCGGAGAGGTGCTGGGCACCGTGTTCACACAGGCCACGCACCCCTTCGACGTGGTCGGCTGGGACGGCTGCCTGTACCCGTACACCTTCAGCATCCACGACTTCGAGCCGCTGACCGGGCGCATCCACCAGCCGCCGCCCGCCCATCAGGTCTTCGAGGGCGACCGGTTCGTCGTGTGCAACTTCGTGCCCCGCAAGGTCGACTACCACCCGCTCGCCATCCCGGTGCCCTACTACCACTCCAACGTCGACAGCGACGAGGTGATGTTCTACTGCGGCGGCGACTACGAGGCCCGCAAGGGCTCCGGCATCGGCCAGGGATCCGTCTCGCTGCACCCCGGCGGCCACGCCCACGGCCCGCAGCCCGGCGCCTACGAGCGCAGCATCGGCGCCGAGTTCTTCGACGAACTGGCCGTGATGGTCGACACGTTCCGGCCGCTCGAACTCGGTGAGGGCGCCCTTGCCGCGGAGGACCCCGGCTACGCCTGGACCTGGGCCGGACGGGGGCCCGCCGCGTGAGCGTGCTCCTGGACCGGCTCGTGGACGACGCGGGACTGTTCCCGCCCACGGCGCTCGCGCCCCCCGACGCCGTACGCCGACACCGCGCCGACCTGGCGGCCGGACACCCCATGCACACCCACCGCCTGCTCGTCGCCGCGGGCCTGCTGGCGCGGGTGCGCGCCGAACTACGACCGGACGACCGCTTCCGGATCGGCCTGATCGCCGACGGCACGGCGGCGGAGGACCCCGGCGCACGGCTGACGGCGGCGCTCACCACGATCGCCGCCGACCCCCGGCTCGAACTCGCCCTGATCGAGGCGCCCTTGGCGCTGTTCGGGCCGAGCGCGGCGGCGGCCGTACCCGCCGTCCTCGACGCGGTCCGCGGGACCGCCGTGCCCCTCTTCCTGGAACCGGCCGCACCGGCCGGGATCGAGGACCTGCTCGCCGCCCTGCCTCGCGACCCGGACCGGCCGGCCGGCGCGAAGCTGCGCTGCGGCGGCACCAGCGCCCGCCTGTTCCCCGACACCGCGGACGTCGCCCGGTTCATCGTCGCCTGCGCCCGGGCCCAAGTCCCCTTCAAGGCCACGGCCGGACTGCACCACGCGGTGCGCCACCGGGACCCGGCCACCGGCCTCACCCACCACGGCTACCTCAACCTGCTGCTCGCCACCGCGACCGCCTGCGCGGACCCCGCGGCGCCGCACCGCCCGGACCAGGACGCCGTCCGAGCCGCCCTGGAGATCACCGACACCGCGGACCTCGCGGGCCGCGTCCGGGCGCTGCCCGCCGCCACCGCCGCCCGAGCCCGCACGCTGCTGTTCTCCTACGGCTCCTGCTCCACCGGCACCCCGGTGAACGAGGCCGCCACCGTCCTCGGCCTCACCCGAAAGGACCTCACCCGATGACCCCCGACAGCTGGGTCCCCGTCCCCGAGGACTCGCCCTTCACGCTCCACAACCTGCCCTACGGGGTCTTCGCGCCCCCAGGCGGCCCCCGTCGGGTCGGCGTCGCCATCGGCGACCACGTACTGGACCTGGCCCGCGCCCTCGGGGACGACACCTTCGCCCGCCCCACCCTCAACGCCTTCCTCGCCCAGGGCCGGACCCGCTGGCGGCAGGTGCGCGCCGACATCACGGCGCTGCTCACCGACGCCTCCCGCCGACCCGGCGCCGAAGCGGCCCTGCACGCCGCCGCCGACGTCCGCATGTTCCTGCCGTTCGAGGCCGCGGACTACGTCGACTTCTACGCCTCCGAGCACCACGCCGCCAACATCGGCCGGATGCTGCGCCCGGGACAGGAACCGCTCACCCCGCAGTGGAAACACCTGCCGATCGGCTACCACGGCCGGGCCGGAACCCTCGTCGTCTCCGGTACCGAGATCAACCGCCCCTGGGGCCAGACCCGGCCCGCCGGAGCCGGGACGCCCTCCTTCGGACCGAGCCGCAAGCTGGACATCGAGGCGGAGGTCGGCTTCGTCGTCGGCACCGGCACCGCGCTGGGCACGTCGGTGGGCGTCGACGCCTTCGCCGACCACGTCTTCGGCGTCTGCCTCGTCAACGACTGGAGCGCACGCGACCTCCAGGCATGGGAGTACGTGCCCCTCGGACCCTTCCTCGCCAAGTCCTTCGCGACCTCCGTCTCCCCGTGGATCGTCCCGCTGGACGCCCTTCGGCACGCGCGGACGGCACCGCCGGCCCGGACCGTGCCGCTCCAGGACTATCTGCGCGACGGCGAGGACTGGGGCCTCGACCTGACCCTGGAGGTCCGCCTCAACGGACACCTGGTCGCCCGGCCGCCCTTCACCTCCATGTACTGGACCCCGGCCCAGATGCTCGCCCATATGACCGTCAACGGGGCGTCGCTGCGCACCGGCGACTTCTACGCCTCCGGCACCGTCAGCGGACCCGGGCCCGGCCAGCGCGGCTCACTGATGGAGCTGACCTGGAACGGCAAGGAACCGCTCACCCTTCCCGACGGATCCACCCGCGCCTTCCTCGAGGACGGCGACGAGGTCACCCTCAGCGCCACCGCACCGGGACCGCACGGCACCCGGATCGGCTTCGGACAGGTCACCGGACGCGTCACCGCCGGCCCGCGCACCGCCCCAGCGACGCCACGGAGCCCCGGTGAACAGGGGCTCAGCGAACGCGGAGACACGAGGAACGCCGAGACACGAGGAACGCCGAGACACGATGAACGCGGAGACACGATGAACAAGGTGACCGACGCGGACAGCGCCGTCGCGGACATCACCGACCGGTCGACCCTCGCCGTCGGCGGGTTCGGTCTGTGCGGCATCCCGACCGTCCTGATCCGCGCACTGCACCGCGGCCGGGCGAGCGACCTGCGGGTCGTCTCCAACAACTGCGGCACCGACGGCCACGGCCTCGGCATGCTGCTCGCGGACCACAGGATCAGCCGGGTGACCGCCTCCTACGTCGGCGAGAACAAGGAGTTCGCCCGCCAGTACCTGTCCGGTGAACTGGAGGTCGAACTCATCCCCCAGGGCACCCTGGCCGAGCGGCTGCGCGCGGGCGGCTGCGGGATACCCGCCTTCTACACACCGGCCGGCGTCGGCACCCAGATCGCCGACGGCGGACTGCCCTGGCGCTTCGCCCCCGACGGCAGCGTGGCCGTCGCCTCACCGCCCAAGGAACGACGCGACTTCCGGGGCGTCGAACACATCCTGGAGACGGCCATCACCACCGACTTCGCGCTGGTGCGGGCGGCCAGGGGCGACACCCACGGCAACCTCGTCTTCCACCGCTCCGCCCGCAACTTCAACCCGCTCGCCGCCATGGCCGCCACCGTGACCGTGGCCGAGGTGGAGGAACTGGTGGAGCCCGGCGCGCTCGATCCCGACGAGATACACCTGCCCGGAATCTTCGTACAGCGGGTCGTGCCGCTCACCCCCGGCCAGGCGGCCGACAGGACGATCGAGAAAGAGACGGTGCGCGGCTGATGCCCTGGAACCGACAAGCGCTGGCCGCGAGGGCCGCGGCGGAACTGACCGACGGCTCCTACGTCAACCTCGGCATCGGTCTGCCGACCCTCGTCCCCGGCCACCTTCCGCCCGGCGTCGACGTCGTCCTGCACTCCGAGAACGGCATCCTCGGCGTCGGCCCCTATCCGTACGCGCACGAGGTCGACCCGGACCTGATCAACGCAGGCAAGGAGACCGTCACCGTCGTCCCCGGAGCCGCCTTCTTCGACGCCGCGCTCTCCTTCGGCATGATCCGCGGCGGTCACATCGACACGGCCGTCCTGGGCGGCCTCCAGGTCTCCGAACGCGGCGACCTGGCCAACTGGACCGTGCCCGGCAAGATGATCAAGGGCATGGGCGGCGCCATGGACCTCGTCCACGGCGCCCGGCGCGTCATCGTGCTGATGGAACACACCGCCAAGGACGGCAGCCCCAAGATCGTGCGCGAGTGCACCCTTCCGCTCACCGGGCGGGCCTGTGTGCACCGCATCATCACCGACCTCGGCGTCTTCGACGTCACCCCCGGTGGGATCGCCCTCGTCGACCTCGCACCCGACGTCACCGTCGACCAGGTACGGGCGGCCACCGGAGCCCACCTGATCACGGACGCCCCGTCCCCGAACCAGCAGCGAGCAGGAGTCGCCCCATGACCGTGAGAATCCTCGTCACCGTGAAGTATGTGCCTGACGCCACGGGCGACCGGCACTTCGCCGATGACCTGACCGTCGACCGGGACGACGTGGACGGTCTGCTCTCCGAGTTGGACGAGTACGCGGTCGAACAGGCGCTGCAGGTCTCCGAGAACTCCGACGACGATGTAGAGGTCACCGTGTTGACGGTGGGTCCGGAGGACGCCAAGGACGCGCTGCGCAAGGCGCTGTCCATGGGTGCGGACAAGGCGGTCCATGTCGAGGACGACGATCTGCACGGCACCGACGCGATCGGTACTTCCCTGGTGCTGGCGAAGGCGATCGAGAAGGCCGGTTACGACCTGGTGATCTCCGGTATGGCCTCCACGGACGGCACGGGCGGTATCGTCCCGGCGCTGCTGGCGGAGCGCCTGGGTGTTCCGCAGGTGACCCTGCTGTCGGAGGTGGCGGTGGAGGACGGCGCGGTCAGGGGCCGCCGGGACGGGGACACCGCCTCGGAGCAGCTGGAGGCCCGGCTTCCGGCGGTGGTGTCGGTCACCGACCAGTCGGGTGAGGCGCGTTACCCGTCCTTCAAGGGGATCATGGCCGCGAAGAAGAAGCCGGTCGAGTCCTGGGACCTGTCCGACCTGGAGATCGACGCCGGGGAGGTCGGTCTGGCGGGTGCCTGGACGGCGGTCGACTCCGTGGCCGAGCGTCCGGCCCGCACCGCGGGCACGATCGTCAAGGACGAGGGCGAGGGCGGCAAGCAGCTCGCCGAGTTCCTAGCGGCCCAGAAGTTCATCTGAGAGAGGTTACGGATCCATGGCTGAAGTCCTCGTCTGTGTCGATCATGTGGACGGTGCCGTCCGCAAGCCCACCCTGGAGCTGTTGACCCTGGCCCGCCGGATCGGTGAGCCGGTCGCGGTCGCGCTCGGCG
>NZ_JBIWKB010000025.1:0-98698 GCF_044765425.1 Streptomyces sp. NPDC102462
ATCCAGCGGCTCACCCATGACAGCCATACCCCGGGCCCCTGGGCCTCACCGATCTTACGAATGACCAGTTCAGACCCACATCAATAGATAGGACAACCATGCCCAGCCAGCTCTCCGGACGCCGTCTGATCCGCGGCATCACCACGGCCGCCGCCGCGGCCACCCTCGCCACCGGCCTCACCGCCTGCGGGGGCGACAGCGACGCCGCCACCACCGCCGACACCGCGGGCACGGTCACGGTGGGCCGGGTGTCCAACGGCGCCGCCACGCAGACCGAACTCAAGGTCTCCGAGGTGAAGTCGATCAGCGCCGAACTGCCCGAGTCCGTCCGCGGCAGCGGCACTCTGAAGATCGTCGTCGGAGCCCTGCCCGACGGCTTCCCGCCGCTCGCGTACGTCGGCTCCGACCAGAAGACCCTCACCGGCGCCGAACCCGACCTCGCCCGCCTGGTCGCCGCCGTGCTCGGGCTGAAACCGCAGATCTCCAACGCCACCTGGGAGAACATGTTCGTCGGTATCGACAGCGGCCGGGCCGACATCGGTTTCTCCAACATCACCGACACCGAGGAACGCAAGAAGAAGTACGACTTCGCCTCCTACCGCAAGGACAACCTCGGCTTCGAGGTGCTGAAGAAGAGCACCTGGAACTTCGGCGGCGACTACCGGAACCTGGCCGGCCGGACCGTCGCCGTCGACAACGGCACCAACCAGGAGAAGATCCTCCTGGAGTGGCAGGCGAAGCTGAAACAGGAGGGCAAGCAGCTCACCGTCAAGCACTACGCGAGCAAGAACGCCACCTCGCTCGCGCTGACCGGCGGCAAGATCGACGCCTACTTCTCCGCCAACCCCGGGATCGCCTACCACATCAGGCAGACGGCCTCATCGCCGAACCCGACCCGCAGCGGCGGCACCTTCTCCGGCGCGGGCGCCACCCTCCAGGGCCTGATCGCGGCGACCACGAAGAAGGACAGCGGCCTCGCCCGGCCGGTCGCCGACGCGATCAACCACCTGATCGAGAACGGGCAGTACGCCAAGTGGCTGGCCGCCTACAACCTGTCCGACGAGGCCGTCACCAAGGCTGAGGTCAACCCGCCCGGACTGCCCCTCGACAACTCCTGACCCGCCGCCGCAAGGGCGACGGAACACACCGGACGGACAGCGTGTTGTCACTCGCGACGACATGTGCACGGCGCGGCCGCACGGCCGCCGACGCGACGGGCGGAGGTGACGGACATGACCTGGGTCCGTCGCGCCGTCCGGCTCCACTCCCGGCCGCACATCGATCTGCTGCGCGTCGCCGGCGCGCTCTGTTGCTCCTGACCCGTTGCCCCATCCGCCACCGCCCCGGCCGCCGGGGCGGGCCGGCGATCCCGTACGGACCTCCAGGAAGGCGCCCACTCGTGTCCTCATCCACCCCTGCCCCCCTGCACCTCGCCGTGGCGCTCGACGGCACCGGCTGGCACCCCGCGTCCTGGCGGGAGCCGGTCGCCCGCCCCCGCGACCTGTTCACCGCCGGCTACTGGGCCCATCTGGTCGCCGAGGCCGAACGCGGCCTGATCGACTTCGTCACCTTCGAGGACGGCCTGGGCCCGCAGTCCTCGCGCTTCCTCGACCCGGACGAGCGCACCGACCAGGTGCGCGGCCGGCTCGACGCGGTCCTCATCGCCTCCCGTGTCGCACCGCTCACCCGCCACATAGGTCTGGTGCCGACGGTGGTGGCCACACACACGGAGCCGTTCCATATCTCCAAGGCGATCGCCACCCTCGACTACGTCAGCACCGGCCGCGCGGGCCTGCGCGTCCAGATCACCGCACGCCCCAACGAGGCCGCCCACTTCGGCCGCCGCACCCTGCCCAGGATCGACGCCTACGACAGCCCGGCCGCCCAGGACCTGGTCACCGACCTGTTCGACGAGGCCGCCGACCACGTCGAGGTCGTCCGCCGGCTCTGGGACAGCTGGGAGGACGACGCCGAGATCCGGGACGCGGCCACCGGCCGCTTCATCGACCGGGACAAGCTGCACTACATCGACTTCGAGGGCCGGTACTTCAGCGTCAAGGGCCCGAGCATCACCCCCCGCCCGCCGCAGGGGCAGCCGCTCGTCACCGCGCTGGCCCACCAGACCGTCCCCTACCGGCTCGTGGCCCGCCAGGCCGACGTCGGATACATCACCCCGCACGACCCGGAGCAGGCCCGCGCGATCGTCGCCGAGATCCGGGCCGAACAGGCGGCGGCCGGCCGCGCCGAAGAGCCCCTGCACCTCTTCGGCGACCTGCTGGTCTTCCTCGACGACGACCCCGCCGAGGCGGCGGCGCGCCGCGCCCGCCTGGACGAGACGGCCGGCGAGCCGTATACCTCGGACGCCCGGATCTTCACCGGCACACCCACCCAACTCGCCGACCTCCTGGTCGAGTTGCGGCAGGGCGGACTCACCGGCTTCCGGCTGCGGCCCGCCGTACTCGGCCACGACCTGCCGCGGATCACCCGGGGCCTGGTGCCCGAACTCCAGCGCCGGGGCCTGTTCCGGCGCGCCTACGAAGCAGCCACCCTGCGCGGGCTGCTCGGCCTCGCCCGCCCCGCCAACCGCTACTCCCCCAGGCACTCGGCTTCGCCCGTGCCCGGGGGGACCCCCATCGCCTGAGCCGGAGGGACCGCACCGTCATGAGCAAGCCGCTGAAGCAGATCCACCTGGCCGCCCACTTCCCCGGCGTCAACAACACCACTGTGTGGAGCGATCCGGCCGCCGGCAGCCACATCGAGTTCGCCTCCTTCGCGCACTTCGCGCGCACCGCCGAACGCGCCAAGTTCGACTTCCTGTTCCTCGCCGAGGGCCTCAGACTGCGCGAACAGGGCGGACGGATCTACGACCTGGACGTCGTCGGCCGGCCCGACACCTTCACCGTCCTCGCCGCGCTGGCCGCCGTCACCGACCGGCTCGGCCTGACCGGCACCATCAACTCCACCTTCAACGAACCCTACGAGGTGGCCCGCCAGTTCGCCGGCCTCGACCATCTCTCCGACGGCCGGGCCGCCTGGAACGTGGTCACCTCCTGGGACGCCTTCACCGGCGAGAACTTCCGCCGCGGCGGCTTCCTGCCCCAGCAGGAGCGGTACTCCCGGGCCAAGGAGTTCCTGGCCACCGCGAACGAGCTGTTCGACTCCTGGAGCGGCGACGAGATCCTGGCCGACCAGGCCACCGGCACCTTCCTGCGCGACGCCCGGGCCGGCGCCTTCGTGCACCGGGGCCGGCACTTCGACATCCACGGCCGGTTCAACGTGCCACGCTCGCCGCAGGGCCGACCGGTGATCTTCCAGGCCGGCGACTCCGAAGAGGGCCGCGAGTTCGCCGCGGCGAGCGCCGACGCGATCTTCAGCCGGCACGCCACGCTCAAGGAGGGCCAGGCGTTCTACGCCGACGTCAAACGGCGCCTGGCCGCCCACGGCCGGCGCCGCGACCAGCTGCTCATCCTGCCCGCGGCGACCTTCGTGCTCGGCGACACCGACGCCGAGGCCGAGGACGCGGCCCGCGAGGTGCGCCGGCAGCAGGTCAGCGGCGCCACCGCGATCAAGCACCTGGAGTTCGTGTGGAACCGGGACCTGTCCGGGTACGACCCGGACGGCCCGCTGCCCGAGATCGACCCGAACGTGGACGAGGAGCACATCGCGCGGGGCCGCGCCCAGGTGCGCATGTACCGGGACCCGCTGGCCACCGCCCGCGAGTGGCGGGAACTGGCCGCCGCGCACCGGTGGTCCATCCGCGACCTGGTCATCAACACCGGCAACCGGCAGACCTTCGTCGGCTCCCCGGCCACCGTCGCCCGCACCATCGACGCGTTCGTCCAGGCCGACGCAGCCGACGGCTTCATCCTCGTCCCGCACATCACACCGGGCGGCCTCGACGCGTTCGCCGACACCGTCGTCCCGCTGCTCCAGGAGCGCGGCGTCTTCCGCGCCGACTACGAGGGCACCACCCTGCGCGACCACCTCGGCCTCGCCCACCCCGACGACGCGCGGGGCGAGCGGGAACGGGTGGCCTCGTGAAGTTCCTCGCCATCACCCTGATCGTGCACCGCCCCGATCCGGTCACCGGCGTGCGGAAGACCACACACGAGCGGTTCCGGGAAGTCCTCGACAACGCGCTGCTCGCCGAGGAGCTGGGCTTCGACGGCTTCGGCGTGGGGGAGCGGCACGAGCGGCCGTTCATCTCCTCCTCGCCCCCGGTCGTGCTCAGCCACATCGCCGCCCGCACCCGGCGGATCCGGCTGTTCACCGCGGTGACGACGCTGAGCCTGCTGGACCCGGTGCGCGCCTACGAGGACTACGCCACCCTCGACCATCTCGCCGACGGACGGCTCGACCTGATCATCGGCAAGGGCAACGGCGCCGCGCAGCGCGAGCTGTTCCACGTCACCCCCGAGGACCAGTGGGAGCGCAACGCCGAGAGCTACGAGGTGTTCCGGCGGATCTGGCGCGAGGACCGGGTGACCGCCAGGACCCGCTTCCGGCCGCAGCTGACCGACGCCGAGGTCTGGCCGCGCCCCTACCAGCGGCCCGTACGGGTCTGGCACGGCAGCGCCACCAGCGAGCAGAGCGTGGACCTCGCCGCCCGCTACGGCGACCCGCTGTTCTCCGCGAACGTCACCCACCCGGTGGAGCCGTACGCCGCACTGGTCCGCCACTACCGGGAACGCTGGGAGCACCACGGCCACGACCCGGCCGCCATCGCCGTCGGCGCCGGCTCGGCGGGCCTGTGCGTCGCCCGGACCACACAGGAAGCACTCGACGCCTACCGGCCGGTCTTCGAGAGCAACCTCGCCTTCCAGCGGGCGACCGGCCTGCCCGTGGTCTTCGAGACCCTGGAGGACTTCGTCGAGCGCAGCTCGGCGCTGATCGGCAGCCCCCAGCAGGTCATCGACAAGGTGCACCGCTACCACGAGCGGCTCGGGCACACCGTGCAGCATGTGCCCGCGGACGCGAGCGGGCTGAGCGACACCCGGCACCGGGACTCGCTGGAGCGGTTTTGGACCGAGGTCGCCCCGGTGCTGCGCAGGGACATCCCGGACCCGCCGTTCCCCTGGGGCCCGGTGCTCGCGCCACCGGACCCCGCGCCCGTGCCCGACGCGCACTGAGGGAGAGCCCGCATGCCTTCCAGCACACCCCTCGGCGTCCTCGACCTGGTCCCCGTCCCCTCGGGGGCCACGGCCGGCGAGGCGCTGCGCAACTCCATCGACCTGGCCCAGCGGGCCGAACGCCTCGGCTACCACCGGTACTGGTTCGCCGAGCACCACCTCAACCCCGGGGTGGCGGGCACGTCACCGGCGGTCCTCCTCGCGCTGACGGCCGCCGCCACCTCCACCATCCGGCTCGGTTCGGGCGCCGTGCAGCTCGGCCACCGCACGGCGCTGAGCACGGTGGAGGAGTTCGGCCTGATCGACGCGTTGCACCCGGGCCGCGTCGATCTGGGCCTCGGCCGCTCGGGCGGCCGGCCACCGGGCGAGCGGGCGGCCCCGCCGCCGACGGCGACCCCGGTCGTCGACGGCCGCGCACCGAACGGACTGCTCATCCCGCCCCCCTTCTCCTTCGAGCGGCTGCTCGGCTCGCCCAGGATCGCCCTGCAGCGCCGGCTTCTGCAGTTGCCGGGCGCCCGGTCCCAGGACTACGCCGAACAGGTCGACGACATCCTCGCCCTGCTGGCCGGCACCTACCGCTCGGCGGAGGGCGTCGAGGCGCACCCCGTGCCCGGCGAGGGCGCCGACGTCGAGGTGTGGATCCTCGGCAGCAGCGGCGGCACGAGCGCCGAGGTCGCGGGCCGGCGCGGTCTGCGGTTCGCCGCGAACTACCACGTCAGCCCGGCCACCGTCCTTCAGGCCGTGGACGGCTACCGCGCGTACTTCGAGCCCTCCGACGACCTCGGCAAACCGTACGTCAGCGTCTCCGCCGACGTCGTGGTCGCCGACGACGAGGCCACCGCCCACGACATCGCCGCCGGGTACGGCCTGTGGGTGCGCAGCATCCGTACCGCCGAGGGCGCCATCCCGTTCCCCACCCCCGAGGAGGCCCGCGCACACGCCTGGTCCGACGCGGACCGCGACCTGGTGCGCGACCGCGTCGACACCCGGTTCGTCGGCACCCCGTCCCGCGTCGCCGACCAGCTGGAACAGCTCCAGGAGGCCACCGGAGCCGACGAGATCCTCGTCACCACCGTCACCCACGACCACACGGCCCGGGTCCGTTCCTACGAACTGCTGGCCCGGGAGTGGCAGCGCCGGTGAACGGCACCCGGTGAGTGGCGTGGTCGAGGACGTCACCCGCGATGTCCGGCTGAGACCCTGCTCCCCCGAACAGTGCCTCAGCGACATCGCCCCCCGAAGGTGACGTCCTCGACCGCTCCCCCGGTGCCGGACTGTGGTCCGAGCGTCCGCGTGGCGCGGTCCCGTGCTGTCACCAGCACATGACGGCCGTCTCGCCCGTTCCCCACGTGGAGTACAGACGGACACGGACGAAATAGCGGCGGCCCTTGACGAGCCTGACCCTGAGTACGGCGTTGTGCGGTGTGCCCCCGTCGTCCCGCCCGGCGAGGTAGCGCGGTACGCCGTCGCGTTCCTCGAAGGCGACCACGACGCCGTCACCGTCGCCGAAGGTGCCCACCGAGTAGTCGCGGGTCTCGGGCGGATCGACGGTGAAGTCGGCCTGCCCGCCCGGGCCCAGGCCGAGCGGCACCGAGCGGAACGGCACCAGCGCGGCCGGCCGGCCGGGTCCGTCCGCGTCCGGGCCGGCCGGCGGGTACCAGCGCAGCACGAACTCCTTGTCGGCCGGGGACAGCGTGCCCGGCGAATGCAGCCCCCCGTGGTACTGCTCCGGCTCCAGGACCAGCCCCGCCCCGAACGGGAAGCCCATGACGGACTGCGGGTCCCAGACGGACCCGTTGACCTCGGCCGGGTCCAGCCTGCGCAGGATGTTGAAGAACGTCCTGTCCCGGCTCCAGTGGTTCGGCGGGCCCGCCAGCTCGGCGTACACCGCCTCGTCGTCCCAGTGGATGCCGGCCAGCGGGTTCTGGTGCTCGTGCTGCATGCCGAGCACATGCCCGATCTCATGCAGGGCCGTGACCCGCTGCCCGGGCCGGGTGAGGTCCCAACCGAGGTTCATGGTCCGCTCGTTGAGGCCGACCCCGAGAGCGTCCCGGCCCACCCGCGACCAGGAGCCGTCGCCGTACTGGAACCCGATCCGCAGCTCCGCCTCGCACCGGTCGGCGACTTCCGCGAACGTCACCCCGATGCCCAGGTCCTGCCACTGACGGAAGCACTCCCGTACGACATCGCACTGTTCCTTGGCGCCGGCCCACGGCACCCACCGGGTCTCCCCGGTCCCCGGCACGGGGATGACGGAGCCGTCGGTGTCGGCGTCGAAGAAGTAGTAGTGCAGCACCGTGCCGTTGACCCACATGCGCCGCCCCGCGACGAGCGCGCTCAACCGCTCGGCGGCCAGCCCCGGCGCGAAGGACGGGGCAGGCTGCTGCGGCAGTGAGCAGTAGCGCTGGGTCATGCGCCAAGACTGCCGTGGCCCCGGCAGGCGCGCCTGAGTCGGGGGCTACTCAAGTCCCCCTGTATCAGGCGTGAGTACCGGGTCTCTCCATGACGTGACGACTTACGCACAGGACGCCAAGACCCTCGAACTGCCCTGGCCGTTCACCGGCCGCGAGGACGAACTGGAGCTGATCCGCGGATCGTCGGCCGCGGGACGGCAGGGCATCGTGGTGACCGGCCCGGCCGGCCGCGGCAAGACCCGGCTGGTCACCGAGGCCGTGCGCGGCACCGACTGCGCCCGGGTGACCGGGACACCCGAGACCCGCTCGCTGCCCTTCGCCGCGTTCGCCCCGCTGCTGCCCGGGACCCTCTCGCTGCACCGCGCGGTGCGGTCGCTCTCCGGCGCGCGCCTCCTCGTGGTCGACGACGCCCATCTGCTCGACGAGGCCTCGGCCGCCCTGGTCCATCAGCTCGCCGTGCACGGCCGCACCCGGCTGATCGTGATCGCCGACGACAGCGCCCCCGTCCCGGGCGCGGTGTCCCGGCTGTGGACGGGTGAACTGCTGCCGCGGCTGGCCCTGGAGCCGCTGCCGCACGAGGAGACGGCCCGTCTGCTCGCCCGCGGCACCGCCCTGGAACCGCTCACGGTGTGCCGGCTGCACCGGCTCTGCCAGGGCGATCTGCGGCTGCTGCGGGACCTGTCGGGCGCGCTGCGCACCCAGGGGCTGCTCACCCCGGTGCCCGGCACGGACACCTGGGCCTGGCGCGGCCCGCTGCCGATGACACCCACCGTGCGTGAGCGCGTCGCCGCCGTCCTGGACCGCCGCGGTCCCGGCGAACGCGAGGTGCTGGAACGCCTCGCCTTCGCCGAACCCCTGCCGCTGCACCCGGACGACCTGGGCCTCGACGCCCTCGAACGCGTCGAGGCCGACGGCCTGGTGCACGTCGACGAGCACGGCACCGTCCGCCTCGCCCACCCGCTGCACGGCCCGGCGCTGCGCGCCCGCGCCGGACGGCTGCGGGCCCGGCGGCCGGCCCGCGGCCCGCGGCACCACGGCCCGGCCCTGGCCGCCGAACAGCAGGCCCTGGCCCGGCGGATCGACGCGATGGACGTACGGGCGCTGCCGGCCCCGGTGGGGGAGTGGCTGCTCGCACAGGGGGCGGCGGTACCGGCCGGATACGCGGCGCTGCGGGCCCGGTTCGCGCGGCTGCGCGGCGAGTTGCGGGACGCGGCGGCCTGGGCGCGGGAAGGGCTGCGGGCGACGCCGGGCGACCCCGCGTGCCGCACCGAACTCGCCCTCGCCGCGGCCCAGTCGGGCGAGACGGGCCGGTCAGGACCGGACCCGGCCGGCGGGGCACCGGGGAGGCGGGGTCACGGCGGCACGGCGGACCGCGCCGCCGGGCCGTCGTCGGCGGACGGCACGGCGGACGGCACCGCGGTCTGGGCCGCGGCGGCGCGCGGCGACGTGGACGGCGCCCTACGGGCACTCGCCGGCCGCGCCGAGGACGCCGACGGCCGCGACGCCTGCGGTGACGCGGGCGACCGGCACGCCGCCGCGTACGCCCGCTACGACGCCGTACGCCTCGGCGCGCCCGAGCTGGCCGTCGGACGGCTGCCCGGCGACGGGGTGCTGGCCCGGCACGCCGACGCGCTCGCCCGCGGCGACGGGCCCGCTCTCGACCGGGCCGCCGCGGCGCTGGCGGAGCGCGGCTTCCTGCTGTTCGCGGCCGAGGCGTACGCGCAGGCCGTACGGGCGCACCGCGACCCCGCCGCCGCCCGCACCGCCCGCACCCGCGCGGTCGCCCTCGCCCGCCGCTGCCAGGGCGCCCGCACCCCGGCGCTTGCCGGGCTGGTGCTCGGCGAACTCACCGCCCGGCAGCGGCAGATCGTCACCCTCGCCGCCGCCGGGCTGAGCAACCGGCAGATCGCCGAACGGCTCACGCTGTCCGTCCGCACCGTCGGCAACCACCTGTACGGCGCCTACACCCGGCTGGGCGCCGGCGACCGGGGCGCGCTGCCCTGGCTGGTGGAGCTGCCGGGCGCGGCATCGGCCTGAGACGGGCGACGGCGGCGGCCCGACCGGTCGTCGGCAGCCGGCCGGCCACCGGTGGGGTCTCATGCCGCGCCGAACGCAGCGAACGCCCACCCCGTCGCCCGGTGGACCGCGTCACCCGGCAGGGCCGCCCGCGCGTCACGCAGGGCCTCGGCCAGCGAGAGCCCCGCGTCGAGGCCCTTGTGCAGGGCGAGCATCAGCGGCACCACCGCCGCGTCGTTGACGGGCGCGCTGCTCGCGACCACCCCGGCCGTGCCCAGCGGGAGCAACGCGGTGACCAGGCCGAGCAGTTCGTCGGCGCCGACCGAGGCGAGCCGGGCGGTGTCGCAGCTGGACAGGACGATCCGGTACGGGCTGCGGTCGAGGCGTTCGAAGTCGTGCACGATCAGCGGGCCGTCGGCCATCCGCAGCGAGGAGAACATCGGGCTGTCCGCGCGGAACGTGCCGTGCGCGGCGAGGTGCGCCAGCGCCGCCCCGTCCAGCTCCCGCAGCACGCGCGGCACCCGCGCGTCCGCCTGCTCCAGGACCGTCGCCGTGCGGTACCGGCCGGCCGCCTCGGGCACCTCGGCGCCGCCCGTGGCGAGCCCGGGCCCGCGCACGAAGACCTGCCGGCCGCCCGGCGGCGCCGCGGTCTCCCGGGCCCGCAGCCAACTGCCCGCCGACGGCGAGACGCTGAGCACCCGCTCGCGCAGCGCGGGCAGCAGCGCCCAGGGCACCCGGTGCAGCGCCCCGGGCGGCACGATCACGACCGGGCCGCCGCCCAGCCGGCGCACGGCACCGCCCAGCAGCAGCTCCTCAAGCCGGCGGCCGGCCGCCTCCACCACCGGCAGCCGCCCCTCCGCCCCGGGATGGGCGAGCCGCCTGAGCCCCGCCTGGACGTGTTCCGCCTCGGTCAGCGCCTGCGCCAGCGCCCCGCCCTCGAATCGCCGTACCCGGCCCTGACCGCAGAGCAGCACCTGCACCCGCCCGTCCAGCACGGCGAGTTCGACCAGCGTCGTGTCACCGAGCCGCGCCAGCAGCCGGGCGGTGTCGAAGCGGCGGCCGTCGCCGGAGGCGTCGCCGCGCATGTGATGGGTCCGGGAGCGGATCTCCCGTTCCAGGCGCCGTTGTTCCCGCTCCAGGGCGGGCACCGGACGGCCCTCGACCCGGGCGGCCTCGGCGCGGGCCGCGATCTCCCGGAACGCGGTCAGCGCGCTCAGCAGCGCCGGGTCGGCGGGCGGCCGGGTCGGCGGCGCGGACAGCACCGTGGCCCGCCACCGCTCGCTCCACTCCAGCAGCCGCCGCGGACCGCCACGGGCCAGGCTCGCCTGCTGGGCCAGCGCCGCGAGTTCCCCGCCCCGCGCCGTGGCCCGGGCCCGCAACTCCGAGGCGCCCAGCGTCATCCGGTGGTCGTCGAGCACGTCGAGTCCGCGCCGGCAGGCCTCCAGCACACCCCGCCCGGAACCGGCCGCCCGCGCCCGCAGCGCCTGCGCCGCCCAGCCCGTCATCCTCGCCAGTGGCGGGCCGGCGTGTCTGCTGCGCGCCGCGAGCGCCAGATGCCGCTCCGCGTCCGCCGTCCAGCCCAGGCCGAGCGCGATCCGGCCGGCAAGCAAGGAGGCCTCCGGAGCGGCCGGCGAGCCGAAGGACGCCAGCCGCTCGGCGACCGCGGCGGCGTCCGCGACCAGCCGCCCCGAGCCGCGCCCGGTCGCCACCCGCGCCTCGATCAGCACCAGCCGGGCGTGCGTCTCCCACCAGGCGCGCCGCTGCGCCGCGAACAGCCGTACGGCGACGGCGGCCCGGGCGATCGCCGTGTGCGCGTCGCCCGCCGAACGCGCGGCCTGGGCGGCGGCCAGCAGCAGTTCCGCCTTGCGGGTGGACTGCCCGCCGATCCCGTCGAGCGTGGCGATCGCCGCGTCCGCCTCGGCCAGCGCCTCCGGGGCCAGTCCGGCGGCCATCAGCACCTCGCAGCGGCGGATGTTGAGCATGAAGGTCGGCGTGCCCAGCTTGGCGTACCGCTCCTCGGCCTCGTCCAGCAGGCGCAGCGCGGCCGGGATGTCGCCCGACCGGAACGCGGCAAGCCCCCGGCTCTCCACGGCGTCGGCCTTGTCGTGCTCCTGCCCGGTGGTCTCCCACAGCCGCTCCGCCGCCGTGAAGTCGGCGTCCGCCCGGTCCACCGCGCCCAGCGCCAGATGCACCGTGGCCCGCAGCGTCAGCGCCCGTGCCGTCCAGATGACGTCGTCGGCCTGGCGGAGCACGGAGATCGCCCGGCGCACGTCCTCCAGCGCCTCCCGGTGGCGGCCGAGCACCCACCAGACGTAGGCGCGCCGGTACAGCACCCGGGCCCGGGTGTGCCCGGTGCCCCGGGCCACCCCGCGCTCGAACGCCGCCAGGCCCTGCCGGGTGCGCCCGGCGTGCACCAGTGCGACCCCGAGGGTGGCGAGGACATCCGCCTCGCGTTCTGCGGACTCGGCGCGCGCCGCGAGGTCACGGGCCCGCCGCAGATGGTGCAGCGCGATCCGCAGGTCGCCGAAGTCCCGCTGCCAGATGCCGATCACCTGGTGCGCGACACAGGCGTGCAGCGGCGGCGGACCGGTCTCCAGCACCCGCTCCGCGCGCGCCAGGGCCTCCATGGGGTCGGCGAACACCATCGGCAGCAGTTCGAGGACCGAGTCGCTTCCCGCTGTCACCCCTCGGATGGTAGTGCTCCAAGGCTGCACGTCACACGGGTTCGACGCGGGGGATGACGGTATCGGCTGTATCAACCGGCGGCCCCGGGGCTCTGACTGACGACCGCCGCCCGAATGGGAGGACACGCCATGGCACCCCAGCGATTCCGCGAGCAGTTCGACCAGATCCAGCGCTCGATGACCGACGTCCCGCTGGCGATGGGCCCGGACGACTCCGCCGAGTTCTTCTACGAGAAGGGCGTCGTCCTCGCCCGCGACGGCGAGGAGGCACGCCTCGTCGAGGAGAGGGTGCGCGGCCACTTCGCCGCGACGCCCGACCTGGCCGCCGACGACGTGCGCCGCGCGGGCCCGGAGACCAACCGGACCGGCATCACCCGTATCCGGGTCGGCGACCCGGGCCGCGGGGTGCGCGACGGCGACCCGGCCGTGGCCCACGCCCTGCGCGCCCTGCGCGAGGCGGAGGGGCGCCGTGGCCACCGGCTGGTCAGCCGCAACCACGTGGTCTCGATCGCGGTCAACGCCTGCCCCGGCGACGAGCCGGTGCCCGCCCCGGCCGGCGAGCCGCCCAATCCGGCAGCGGACGGCACCCCCTACGACCAGGAAACGGCCGTCGGCGTCCTGGTCGTGGACACCGGCCTCATGCACGACCACCGCTGCTACCCGCCGCTCGCGCACACCGAGGGCGACGCACAGGTCGCGGAGACCGACGAGGAGGGCGTCCTGCGGCAGTACGTCGGGCACGGCACGTTCATCGCCGGACTGGTCGCCGCGGTCGCGCCCAACACCGACATCACCGTGCGGGGCACCCTCAACGACGCCGGGGCCGTCCTGGAGTCGGAGTTCGGGGCCAGGCTCTTCGAGGCCGTCGACCGCGACGGCTGGCCGGACGTCATCAGCCTGTCCGCCGGCACCTCCAACGGGCGCACCGACGGGCTGCTCGGCGTCGACGCGTTCATGCGGGAACTGCGCGAGCAGCACACCCTGTTGGTCGCCGCCGCCGGCAACAACGGCAGCGCCACCCCGTTCTGGCCCGCCGCCTACGCCGCGTTGCCCGGCTACCAGGACGCCGTGCTGTCGGTCGGCGCCCTGCGCGGCGACGGCGAGCGGGGCGCCTGCTTCAGCAACCACGGCCCCTGGGTCGCGGCCTACGCCCCCGGCGAACGCCTCGTCAGCTCCCTCACCGGCTTCGAGACGCCCGTGCCTTACGTGTACCAGCACTCCACCTACGACGCCTGCCGGTACGGCTTCGGCTACGACTGCACCTGTCAGTTCCCGCGTCACACAGGCGCGTTGAGCGAGGACAACGAGGAGGGGGTCAGCGGCCCGGGCGAGCCGGACCGGGTGACCTTCGCGGGGTTCGCGCACTGGAGCGGCACCTCGTTCGCCACCCCGCTGGCCGCCGGGCTCGTCGCCGCCCACATGAGCGCGCACAAGGAGAGCGACCCGCGCGCGGCCCGCCGGCAACTGCTCGAAGCCACCGCCGCGTTCGCGGAAGTGCGCGGGGCGTATGTGCCGGCGCTCCTGCCACCCACCTGGCGCCCGGCTCCGGTTGTCCCGTCGGACGCCCAGGCATGACGGCCGGAACCGGCCCCTCCACGGCGTACGATGACAGGCCGTACACGAGGGGTGGGGCCGTGGAGCGAGCAGAGGTCGGCGCGCTGGTCCGGGCCGCCGTCGACGGCGACGCGGGGGCCTGGAAGGCGCTGGTGGAAGGGCTGAGTCCGCTGGTGTGGGCGGTGGTCAGGGCCCACCGGCTGTCCGACGCCGACGGGCACGAGGTCTACCAGACCGTGTGGTTCCGCTTCGCCCAGCACCTCGGCCGGATCCGGGAGCCGGACAAGGCCGGGTCCTGGCTCGCCAGTACGGCCCGGCACGAGTGCCTCAAGGTCATCAAGAGCCTCACCCGGCTGACGCCCACGGACGACCCGCTCGTCCTGGACCGGGTGAGCGAGGACCGCACCCCGGAGCAGTTGCTGATCGACTCCGAGGACGCGGCCGCCGAGGCCGAGCGGGTGCGTCGCCTGTGGCAGGAGTTCGAGGAACTGGGCGACCGCTGCCGCCGGTTGCTGCGCGTCCTGATGGCCTCGCCGCCGCCCAGCTATCTGGAGGTGTCGGCCGCCCTCGGCATCGCGGTCGGCAGCATCGGACCGCTGCGCCAGCGCTGCCTGCGCCGGCTGCGGGCCCGGCTCGACGCACGGGGGGCGGTATGAGCGGCATGCGGGAGGAGAACGACCGGTACGACGAGAACGACCCGTACGGTGCGGACGAGCGGGAACTCGCGGCGGATGCCTTCGAACCGGCCGTATTCGAGGACGGGCTGCTGGAGGAGGAACTGCGTCAGGTGGCCGCCGTCCGGGACCCCGTCCCCACCGGGCTGCGCCAACTGGCCCTCGACGCCTACGTGTTGTACGACCTCGACGCCAGTGTCGCCGAGCTGGCCTTCGACTCCCTGGTGGACGGCCTGCCCATCAGGGGAGCCACGGACGCGCCCCGCATGCTCACCTTCCACGCCGGCGAACTGACCGTCGACGTCGAGGTCACCGGGCAGGGCCTGCTGGGACAGGTGCTGCCGCCGCAGCCGGCGCGGATCGAGGTGCTCGGCGGGCCGCAGTCGGCGGTGCCGGTCCCCGTCGACGAACTGGGCCGCTTCACCAGCGACGCGCGCCCCGCCGGCCCGTTCGCGCTGCGGCTGCGCACGGGCGGGGACGTCGTCGTCACCGAGTGGCTGCGCGCCTGAGCCGGCCCGGGCCACCGGGTGAGGGGCGGCGGCGAAGGGCTTCCGCCACAGGGCTGCGGGCGTAGGGGTCAGCGGCCCGCGCCGTCCACCAGGGCGGCGAGCGCGGACGCGAGCCGGTGCAGCCCGGGCCCGGCCGGGCCGCCCGGCTCCGTCATATAGCCGTCCCTGCGGATCTCCACCATCAGCGCGCCGACCCGGGGCTGCGTCCCGTGGAACTCCAGCGGCACGTACGCCCCGGCGAACGGACTGTCCAGCCCCGTACCGCCGCACCCGGCGAACGCCTCGCGGGCCGCCTCCACCAGCTCGGCCGGGGTGTGGAAGGCGTCGGTGCCCAGACAGACCGGCGGCCGGGGCCCGTCGCCGTGCAGTTCGTAGGGCAGCCGCTCGGTGGGATAGGAGTGCACGTCGATCACGACGGCACGGCCGGTCGCGGCGAGCCGGTCCCGCACGGCCTCGGTCATGGCCCGCGCGTACGGCCGGAAGTACCGCTCGATCAGGGGCCCCGGATCGGTGTCGGCGGGCCGCAGCGTGCCCCGCCGGGTGGTCCGGGTGTAGACGGCCCCCATGCCCGCGGACAGCATCTCCTCCCGCTCGTCGGGGAACCGCTCCGGATCGACCACCAGCCGGGACAGCCGGTTCACGAACCGCCACGGGGTGACCCGGGCCAGCCCGGCCGCGACCTCGGCCAGCCGGGCCGTGTGCGCGTCCGTGATGTCGTCCAGCTCCCGCTCCAGCGCGGCGTCGTCCAGCACGATGCCCGCGCGCACCGCCGCCGGTATCTCCCGCGCGGAGTGCGGCACATGCAGGATCACCGGGGAGTCGGCCGCGCCGGGGAGCAGGTCGAAGGGCGGTGTGGCGGCATGCATGCGGCGGCTCCCTGGGCGCGGTCGGCACTGCGGCGGACGATCACCGCCCACCGTACGCGGCGCCCCGGGCACCGGCGGACACGGCTCCGCCCCGGCCAGGGGGTACGCCGGCCGGGGCGGAGCGGACGGGCCGCGGGGTGTGCGTGCGGTCGCCGGGCGGAGGTCAGCTCAGGGTGGCCAGCGCCTCGTTCCAGGTGGCCGACGGGCGCATCACCTGGTCGGCCTTGGCCCGGTCCGGCCGGTAGTAGCCGCCGATGTCGGCCGGGGAGCCCTGGACGGCGATCAGCTCGTCCACGATCTTCTGCTCCTGCGCGCCGAGCGTGTCGGCGAACGCGGCGAACGCCTTGGCCAGTTCCGCGTCGTCGGTCTGCCGGGCCAGCTCCTGCGCCCAGTACAGGGACAGGTAGAAGTGGCTGCCGCGGTTGTCGATGCCGCCCACCCGGCGGGTCGGCGACTTGTTCTCGTTGAGGAAGCTCGCCGTGGCCCGGTCCAGGGTGTCCGCGAGGACCTGGGCGCGGGCGTTGCCGGTGGTCTTCGCGTACTGCTCGAAGGACGGCACCAGCGCGAAGAACTCACCGAGGGAGTCCCAGCGCAGGTAGTTCTCCTTGACCAGCTGCTGGACGTGCTTGGGCGCGGAACCGCCGGCCCCCGTCTCGAACAGGCCGCCGCCCGCCATCAGCGGCACCACGGACAGCATCTTGGCGCTGGTGCCCAGCTCCAGGATCGGGAACAGGTCGGTCAGGTAGTCGCGGAGCACGTTGCCGGTGACGGAGATGGTGTTCTCGCCGCGGCGGATGCGCTCCACGGACAGCTTGGTGGCCTCGACCGGGGGCAGGATCCGGATGTCCAGGCCCTCGGTGTCGTGCTCCGGCAGGTACGCCCTGACCTTCTCGATCAGTACGGCGTCGTGGGCGCGGTTCTCGTCCAGCCAGAACACGGCCGGGTCGCCGGTGGCGCGGGCCCGGGTCACGGCCAGCTTGACCCAGTCGCGGATCGGGGCGTCCTTGGTCTGGCAGGAGCGGAAGATGTCGCCGGCCGAGACGGTCTGCTCCAGGACGACGGTGCCGGACTGGTCGACCAGGCGGACGGTGCCGGTGACCGGGATCTCGAAGGTCTTGTCGTGGCTGCCGTACTCCTCGGCCTTCTGCGCCATGAGGCCCACGTTCGGCACCGAGCCCATGGTCGACGGGTCGTAGGCGCCGTGCGCGCGGCAGTCGTCGATCACGGCCTGGTAGACGCCGGAGTAGCTGGAGTCCGGCAGCACCGCGAGGGTGTCGTGCTCCTGGCCGTCCGGGCCCCACATGTGGCCGGAGGTGCGGATCATGGCCGGCATGGAGGCGTCCACGATCACGTCGGAGGGTACGTGCAGATTGGTGATGCCCTTGTCCGAGTCGACCATCGCCAGCCGGGGGCCCTCGGCCAGCTCGGCGTCGAAGGACGCCTTGATCTCGTCGCCGTTCGGCAGGGACTCAAGGCCCTTGAAGATGCCGCCCAGGCCGTCGTTCGGGGTCAGACCGGCCGCGGCGAACGTCTCGCCGTACTCCGCGAAGGTCTTCGGGAAGAAGGCGCGCACCACATGGCCGAAGATGATCGGGTCGGAGACCTTCATCATGGTGGCCTTCAGATGCACGGAGAACAGGACGCCCTCCTCCTTGGCGCGGGCCACCTGCGCGGTGAGGAATTCGCGCAGCGCGGCGACGCGCATCACGGAGGCGTCGACGACCTCGCCCGCGAGCACCGGCACGGACTCGCGCAGCACGGTGGTGGAGCCGTCGTCGCCCTTCAGCTCGATGCGCAGCGCACCGGCCTCGGAGATCACCGCGGACTTCTCGGTGGCACGGAAGTCGTCGACGCCCATGGTGGCCACGTTCGTCCTGGACTCGGGGGTCCAGGCGCCCATGCGGTGCGGGTGGGTCTTGGCGTAGTTCTTCACCGACGCCGGTGCGCGGCGGTCGGAGTTGCCCTCGCGCAGGACCGGGTTGACGGCGGAGCCCTTGATCTTGTCGTAGCGGGCGCGGATCTCCCGCTCCTCGTCGCTCTTCGGGTCGTCCGGGTAGTCCGGCAGCGCGTAGCCCTTGCCCTGCAGCTCGGCGATCGCGGCCTTCAGCTGCGGGATCGACGCCGAGATGTTCGGCAGCTTGACGATGTTGGCCTCGGGCGTCTTGGCCAGCTCGCCCAGCTCCGACAGGGCGTCCGGGATGCGCTGGTCCTCGTTCAGGTACTCCGGGAATACGGCGATGATGCGGCCCGCCAGCGAGATGTCCCGGGTCTCCACGGCGACACCGGCCTGCGAGGCGTACGCCTGGATCACCGGCAGGAACGAATGCGTCGCCAGGGCCGGGGCCTCGTCTGTGTAGGTGTAGATGATGGTCGGGTCAGTCACCGGGTGCTCCGCTCCACGTCTGCAACATTGCTCGACATCAAGATATCTCCTACCGCCCCCCGACTCGACAGCACCCGACAACTCCCCCCACGCCCCGCTCCGCGCAACGCCCGCCGCCCGGGCCCCGAAGGGGCGCGGGGAACTGCGCGACAAGCCACAATGCACCCGCACCCGGCAACACTCCCGCTCCACGAACGGCGCGCCCCGAGGGGGCGCGGGGAACTGCGCGATCAGCCACAACGCCCCCGCACCCGGCAACGCTCCCGTTCCATGAACGGCGCGTCCCGTAGGGGCGCGGGGAACTGCGCGACAAGCCACAACGCACCCGCACTCGGCAACGCTCCCGTTCCATGAACGGCGCGTGCCGTAGGGGACGCGGGGAACTGCGCGACAAGGCCAAAGACACCCCGCACCGCCGCGGAGGCGTCGCGCGGCCCCGGCCTCACTGCGGAGGCGTCGGTTCGTTTTCGGCCGCGCGCTGGTGGGGGATCAGGACCGCCCCCTGCTGGAGGGCCACCGTCCGCGCCGGGGCCGGAATGCGGATGCCCTCCTCGCGGTAACGCCGGTGCAGCCGCTTGATGAACTCGTGCTTGATCCGGTACTGGTCGCTGAACTCGCCCACGCCCAGGATCACCGTGAAGCCGATCCGGGAGTCCCCGAAGGTGTGGAAGCGGATCGCGGGCTCGTGGTCGGGCACCGCCCCGGTGATCTCCGTCATCACCTCCGTGACGACCTCGCCGGTCACCCGCTCCACCTGGTCCAGGTCACTGTCGTAGCTGACCCCCACCTGTACCAGGATCGTCAGCTCCTGCTCAGGGCGCGTGAAGTTGGTCATGTTGGTCTTCGCGAGCTGCCCGTTGGGAATGACCACCAGGTTGTTGGACAGCTGGCGGACCGTGGTCTGCCGCCAGTTGATGTCCACGACGTAGCCCTCCTCGCCGCTGCTCAGCCGGATGTAGTCGCCGGGCTGCACGGTCTTGGAGGCGAGGATGTGGATGCCCGCGAACAGGTTGGCGAGGGTGTCCTGGAGCGCGAGGGCCACGGCAAGACCGCCGACGCCGAGGGCGGTCAGCAGCGGCGCGATCGAGATGCCCAGTGTCTGCAGCATCACCAGGAACCCGAGGGCGAGGACCAGCACCCGGGTGATGTTCACGAAGATCGTGGCCGAGCCGGCGACCCCGGACCGGGACTGGGTGACCGTCCGCACCAGACCGGCGACCACGCGGGCCGCGGCGCCGCTCACCACGAGGATCAGCAGTACCTGCAGCGCCTGGTCGGTGTGGTGCCGCACGGTCCGGGTCAGCGGCAGCACGGCCGCCGCGACGGCCACGCCGCCCGCGATCGCCGCCCAGGGCACGACGGTCCGCAGGGCGTCCACGACGACGTCGTCGCCGCTCCAGCGGGTCCGCTTCGCGTGCTTGGCCAGCCAGCGCAGCAGCGTCCGCGACAGGAACGCCGCCACCAGGCCCGCGGCCACGGCGATCGCGGCGAGGATCAGATCGTGCGCGGTCAGTGCCCGGTTCACCGGTCACCTCCGGTGCGGCGCCGTGCGGCGTGCCGCGCGTCCGACGGCCGGCTGCGATGTCTCGTCACGTTGTGTGTCACCTGTTCGGGTCCGGGATGTGCGGGCGCGCCGGCTCCACGGTGCGAAGGACCGGCCGCGCTCGTTCATCCTGCCGTATCCGGCACGGGAGTTCGCACCACGGCCGCCCGGCGGGAGGCGGCCCCGGCGGGCCGGGGCCCGTGGTTCACAGGTCGGTCGAGGACCCGTGCCTCCCGGCGCCGTCGGCGAACCGCGCCGCACCCTCCGCGGCCTCGGTCAACACCGCGGCCCCGTGCCGGAGTTCGTTCCGCAGTGCGGCCGGTTCCGGCAGTCCCTCCTGCTCCAGTACCGACGCCCGGTCGGAGCGCAGACACGCCTGCGGGAAGCGCGCGAGGTCCGCGGCCAGCGCCTCCGCCGCGTCCCGCGCCCGCCCGGCGGGCACGATCCGGTCGGCCAGGCCCATCCGGTACGCCTCCGGGGCCGGCACCGGCCGCCCGGTGAGGATCATGTCCAGGGCCCGGCCGGTGCCGATCAGCCGGGGGAGCCGTACCGTGCCGCCGTCGACGAGCGGGACGCCCCAGCGGCGGCAGTACACGCCGAAGACCGCGTCCTCCTCCGCCACCCGCAGATCGCACCACAGGGCGAGTTCCAGGCCCCCGGCGACCGCGTGCCCGGCGACCGCGGCGATCACCGGTTTGGACAGCCGCATCCGGGTCGGCCCCATCGGGCCGTCCCCGTCCTCGGCCACCCGGTTGCCCCGCCCGGTGCCCAGGGCCTTCAGGTCCGCGCCCGCGCAGAACGTGCCGCCCTCACCCCACAGCACCGCCACCCGCGCCTGCTCGTCGGCCTCGAACGCCCTGAAGGCGGCGGCGAGTTCGGCCGCGGTCGGCCCGTCCACCGCGTTGCGGGCCTCGGGCCGGGACAGGACGACGGTGGTGACGTGTTCCTCGCGTTCCAGGCGCACCGGCACGGACGGCCCTCCTCCCTGGCGGGCCGGCCGGGCCGCGTCCCCGGTCGGCTCGGAGGGCCCACTCTGCCTCAGATCACCTTCAGCCGCACCAGTGCGCCCAGCGTCAGCGCCCCCGGCAGCAGCGGCACCCACACGGTGATGATGCGGTAGGCGAGGACCACCGCGGTGGCGACCGCGACGGGTCCGCCCGCCGCCACCAGGGCCACGATCAGCGCGGCCTCGACGGAGCCGAGGCCGCCCGGCGTGGGCACCAGCGCCACCGCGACCGTCGCCGCGAGATAGGCCAGCGCCATGTGCGCCGGTGCGACCGGCAGGTGCAGCGCCCGCCCCACCGCGGCCAGGCCCGCGGCCTGCAGCGCCGGGAAGGCCAGCGATCCGCCCCACAGGGCCAGCGCCCGCGACGGACGCGTGTGCACCGAGCGTGCCTCGCCCAGCGCGCTGCGCAGGAAGGACCACACGGCCGTGCGCAGCCGCCGTACGAGCGCCAGCACGCACGCCGCCACGGCCAGCAGCAGGACGGCGGCCAGTACCAGCGGTCCGAGCGTCCCTGCGGGCAGCAGGCCGCCCACCCGCAGCGCGTGCGGGAAGGCGATCAGCAGGGCCGCCAGCAGGCCCACCCGGCCCACCGACTCGGCCAGCAGGTACAGCGCGACCGCCGCCGAGGAACGGGCGAGCGGCACCCCGCACACGGTCATGAAGCGCAGGTTCACCGCGCTCGACCCGAGCCCCGTCGGCAGCAGGTGGTTGGCCGCGTAGGCCGCGAACTGGGTGGCCAGCAGCCGTCGTTTCGGCAGCGGCTGCACCACCGCCCCCTGCCGGGTCACCGCGGCCGCCACCCAGGTCAGGCAGGTGGCGCCGCCCGCTGCCAGCAGCCAGGGCCAGGACGCGGCACGCAGATGGCCGAAGCCCTCGGCGAGCACGGAGCGGTGCCGCACCGCGATCACGGTGACGAGCACGAGCGGGGCCAGGCACAGCACCTGGCGGACGGGCAGGCGCCGCAGAAGACGTCGTGGCCCGCGGGGATCGGGGAGGTGTGCCGCTGTCACACCCGGAGAGGTTTTCCGCCCCACGTCAACGGCGGGTGGCCGGACAGGGGACGGCGGCTTACGTACGGGAAGCGGGTGAGGGCGGACCCGCCACCGCGCCTGCCGTCCGCACCCGCGTGCGGGGTGCCACCGGCGCCGCACCGCCGCTGATCACATGGGTTACGCTCGGCAGACCGAAGCAGGAGGGCACGCAGCCATGAGTGACATCGAGATCCGCGACGACCGGGTGGCGGGCCGGCTGGAGGCCGTCTCCGACGCCGAAGTCGTGGGCCGCATCGAGTACTTCGTCCTGGAGTCACCGGGGCGTGCCCTGGTCCCCGTGCACACCGTTGTGGAACCCGCGCACGAGGGGAAGGGCATCGCCGGCTCCCTGGCCCGCGAGCTGTACGCCATCGCCGGACGCGAGGGCGTCGCGGTGGCCCCGCTGTGCCCGTACGTCGTCAAGTGGGCCGCCCGCCACCCCGAGGAGGCGCCGCCCGCCGACCGCGACCTGCTGCGGGCCGCGAAGTCCTGGCTGGCGGCGCACCCCGGCCGGTTCTGACCGCGGCGGCGACCGCGGGCGCCGTACCGCCGCGACGGTCCTGCCGCGGCGGGGACGGCCCCGGTGTGCCCGGGTGAGTGGTGGACGCGCTGCCGGGTACGCGGGGGAGTAGTCCAGTGGCGCTGTCGAGTGGCCCGCCGGAGGACGTCATGAGCAATCCGCATCCCGAACCCACCCCGCCCGGACCCGCGCCGGGTCCGGGCCCCCGCCCGCCGGACCCGTATCCGAGCCCGGTACCGGCCCCCGAGCCGCCGCCGGCCCCGGAACCGCCGGCCCCCGGCCCGGCCCCGACTCCGCCGCCCGCCCCGCATCCGGGGCCGCCGCCGGAGCCCTCGCCGTCCCCGATCCCGCCCGGCCCGGAGCCCGTGCCGAACCCCGAACCGGGTCCACCGCTGACCTGACCCGGCCGGGGGCGGGCGGCCCCGCACGGGCCGCCCGCCCCCGGCCGGCGCCCCGCTATGCCTCGACCTGCGAGCGGTCCCCGCCCCACAGCGTGTGGAACGAGCCGTCGCGGTCGATCCGCCGGTAGGTGTGCGCCCCGAAGAAGTCCCGCTGCCCCTGGGTCAGCGCGGCGGGCAGCCGCTCGGCGCGCAGGGCGTCGTAGTAGGCGAGGGCCGCCGCGAAACCGGGGGCCGCGACGCCCTGCCGGGTCGCCGCGACCAGCACCTCGCGCCAGTCGTCCTGGGCCGCCGCGATCTCCTGCGCGAACGTCTCGTCGGACAGCAGGCTCGGCAGGTCGGGCCGGGCGTCGTAGGCCGCGCGGATGCGGTCGAGGAACGCCGCCCGGATGATGCAGCCGCCGCGCCAGATGGCGGAGACCGCGCCGAGGTCGATGTTCCAGTCGTACTCCGCGCTGCCCGCGGCGATCTCGTGGAAGCCCTGCGTGTACGACACGATCTTCGACGCGTACAGCGCCTGCTCGACCCGGTCGGCGAACGCCGCCGCCTCCGCCTCGCCGAGCGGGGCCGGCTTCGGCCCGGCCAGATCCCGCGACGCCGCCCGCAGCGCGGCATGCCCGGACAGCGAGCGGGCGAACACGGCCTCGGCGATGCCCGACACCGGGACGCCGAGGTCGAGGGCGATCTGGACCGTCCAGCGGCCGGTGCCCTTCTGCTCCGCCTGGTCCACCACGACGTCCACGAACGGCTTGCCCGTCGCCGCGTCCACATGGGAGAGCACCTCGGCCGTGATCTCGATCAGATACGAGTCGAGACGGCCCGTGTTCCAGGTGCGGAAGATGTCCGCGATCTGCGCGGGGGAGTACCCGGCGACATCGCGCAGCAACTGGTACGCCTCGCCGATCAGCTGCATGTCGGCGTACTCGATGCCGTTGTGCACCATCTTCACGAAGTGCCCGGCGCCGTCGGGGCCGACATGGGTCACACAGGGCGCCCCGTCCGCGGCCTTCGCGGAGATCTTCTCCAGCATCGGGCCGAGTGAGTCGTACGACTCCTTCGAGCCGCCCGGCATGATGCTGGGCCCGTGCAGCGCGCCCTCCTCACCGCCGGAGATCCCCGTGCCCACGAAGTGGATGCCCTTGCCGCGCAGCTCGCGTTCGCGGCGCCGGGTGTCCGCGAAGTGCGCGTTGCCGCCGTCGATGATCATGTCGCCGGGTTCCAGCAGCGGGGCGAACTCCTGGATCACGGCGTCGGTCGGCTCGCCCGCCTTCACCATGATGACCAGGCGCCGTGGCCGCTCCAGCGCCGCCACGAACTCCTTGGCGGTCTCGGCGGCGACGAAGTCCCCCTCGTGTCCGAACTCCGCCACCAGCTCCCGGGTCCGGGTCGCGGTGCGGTTGTGCACCGCGACCGTGTACCCGTTGCGCGCGAAGTTGCGGGCGAGATTGCGGCCCATGACCGCGAGACCCGTGACGCCGATCTGGGCTGAAGTGCTCATTCGGTTGGCTCCTAAAGATCTGGACATCGGTGCTGCCGGTCGTGCCGCCAGTATTGCCCCTGACCATCCTGACTTGCCGGTACGCCGCCCGCACGTCCTGGTTGTTCCGGCTGCCGTGTTCCAGTCGTTCCAGTCGTTCCAGTCGATCGGTCGTACCAGCCGTTCCGGCCGTTCCGGCTGCGCAGGCAGATACGCATGACAAGTCCCACCTGCCTCAGCCGTATTCCAACTTGGGGTGGGTTCCCGGTCACTTGTGGCGCGGTGCGGCCGATTGCCGTCTTGTCATGGCCTGTTCGCGGCGCTTACCTTTGCCGCTCCTGCGCATGTCGAGGGGGCTCTCCATGGCCGTACGCGGCCGGCACCGCCGGTACCAGCCGAACAGGATCAACCGCGCCTCGCTCACGGCCACGGCGGGTGGCGTCGGCATCGCGATCCCGCTGATCGGCACCGGAACCGCCCACGCGGCCGACGCGGCCACCTGGAACAAGGTCGCCGCCTGCGAGTCGAGCGGCAACTGGAGCGTCAACACCGGCAACGGGTATTACGGCGGGCTCCAGTTCACCCAGTCCACCTGGGCGGCGTACGGCGGCGCGAAGTACGCGGCACGCGCGGATCTGGCCACCCGGGACGAGCAGATCGCGGTGGCGGAGCGGGTGCTGGACGGACAGGGGCCCGGCGCCTGGCCGACGTGCTCCGAGCGGGCCGGGCTCACCCGGGGCGGCGACGCGCCGGGCACACAGCCGCTGGGCGCCGCGACCCGGCCCGCGCAGAGCCCGGTGCGCGACGTGCAGCCGCAGACCACGCCGCAGTCCCGGGCGGGCCGGGCCCGGATGTACACGGTGGTGCACGGCGACACGCTCTCCGGCATCGCCGAGGAGCACCGGGTGCGGGGCGGCTGGCACCGGCTGTACTCGGCCAACCGCAGCACGATCGGCTCCGACCCCGATCTGATCCTGCCGGGGCAGCGGCTCGACCTGCACACCCCGGCGGCCGGGGGCCGCTCCGGCACGACACCGCAGAAGCGGACCTCGCCACCGAAGAAGCCCACGAAGGCCGAGCAGGCCCCGGAACGAAAGAAGACCGCACCCGAGGCGAAGAAGTCCTCCTCCGGGGCGAAGAAGACGGCCGGCAGCAGCAGCCACGGGTCGGCATCCGCCCACTTGCTCGTGGCGCCCGTGCAGGCCGCCATGGACACGCGGTACCACGCCTCGGGCGCGCACTGGTCGAAGGGCTACCACACCGGCGTCGACTTCCCGGTGCCCACCGGCACCCCGGTCAAGGCGGTCGCGGCAGGCCAGGTGGTCGCGGCCGGCTGGGGCGGCTCCTTCGGCTACCAGGTGGTGATCCGACACGCCGACGGCCGCTACTCGCAGTACGCGCATCTGTCGGCGATCTCCGTGAAGGCCGGCCGGCCGGTCACCGCGGGACAGCGCATCGGGCGTTCCGGATCGACCGGGAACTCCACGGGGCCGCATCTGCACTTCGAGGTGCGGACCGGTCCGGGGTTCGGGTCGGACATCGATCCGGTCGCCTATCTCCGCTCGGGCGGCGTCAGGATCTGAGCTGCGCCCGGCACCGCCCCCGCAGCGGCAGGGGCACGCGGTAGACGCCGCTGTGCAGCGGGCCGCAGGGGGCGAAGAGCGTGTACGCGTCCCATGCCCGCCCTTCGCCGTGGCCCGGCGGCGCGTCGAATGCCGTTTCCTCGGCCGCTGGTCTGCGGTCCGGCTCGGCCAGGACCGGCGCGCCCCGCTGCTGCGGCAGCACCACGGGCGGCTCCCCGCCCGCCGCCGTCCCGGCGAGTGCGGGCACGGGCAGCGGGGCCGCACCCGTCGCGGGCAGCGGTTCCCCGGGGTGCGGTTCGCCGGGGTGCGGGGCGGGCCCGATGCGCTCGGTCGTCAGCAGGACCAGTCCGCCCGTCGCCAGCACGCCGCAGCCCAGCGCGAGGACGGTGCCCGTGGTGCCGTACCGGAAGGTCTCGCCGAACAGGGTGAGACCGACCACGGCGGCCAGCACCGGGTTCACCACGGTCAGCGTGGCCAGCGGCGCGGCCAGGCCGCCACCGCGGTAGGCGGCCTGCGACAGCAGGACGCCGCCGACGGCGAACGCGCCGATCACGGCCAGCGACGGCAGCTCCGCCGGGGCGATCCCGCTGCTCCAGTCGACCGCGACGGTCTTGGTGAACACGGAGGACATGCCGAACGCTATGCCGGACGCGGTCGCGAGCAGCACGCTGCGCACCGCCGGATGCCGCTGCACCACCCGGCCCGCGATCATCAGGGCCACCACCGCACCGCCGGTGACCAGCCCGACCGCCCACTGCTCGGCGCCGTCGAGCGCGTGCCCGTCGGACGCGCCCACCAGGGACAGCAGGCCCGCCAGGCCGACCGTGGCCATGATCGCGCCGCGCCAGGCGGCGGCCCCGGCCCTGCGCCCCACGAACAGCGCCGCCATGGGCAGCGCGAACACGATGGTCAGGGCGCCCAGCGGCTGCACCAGGCTGAGGGGGCCGAAGGCCAGCGCCACCACGTGCAGCAGCCCGCCGAGCCCGTTGAGCGCCATCGCCGCCCACCAGCTCGGCCGGCGCAGCGGCCCGTACCGGTCGTCCGGGGAGGAGGACACCGCCACCCGCTCCTGCACGATCGCTCCGCCGGCGTAGGCGACGGCGGAGACGATCGAGAGCACCACGGACAACGCGAGGGCACTCATGAACTGCTCCTCTGCGTGGAACGGGGGCGCGCGGCCCGGTGCGGCGAACGATCGTCTTGCATGGGCAACACTCTGCCCGCCCGAAGGCTTCCCGTCGTCGTACCTGAGCAGGCAATGGGTCCTACTGCCGATGGAGTACGGTCCGTTCCCCGTCATCCCACGGGTGGGCGACGCAGGGTGGACACCCGGTCATCCCACCGGGGCGGATCCGTCCCGGCCGCCGCCGACGCCTGCGCCCGAGCCGGCCGCCGGGGCCTTCCCCGCGCGCCCCGTACGGGCCACCATGAGGGGACCGGCCGGTGAGAGCAGGGGGTTACGGGTGCGAGTGGGACTGCTGAGCCGGGAATACCCCCCGGACGTGTACGGCGGCGCGGGCGTCCACGTCGAGTTCCTTGCCCGGGAGCTGGCCTGCCTGGTCGACCTGGAGGTGCACTGCTGGGGCGAGGGCCGAAGCGCCGGCGTCGTACGGCACCGCCCGTGGACCGCGCTGGACACCGCCAACGACGCGCTGCGCACCTTCTCCGTGGACCTGTCCATCGCCGCGGCCCTGGCGGGCCGCGAACTCGTCCACTCGCACACCTGGTACGCCAACCTCGCCGGCCACCTCGGCAAGCTCCTGTACGGGGTCCCGCACGTGGTGACCGCCCACTCCCTGGAACCGCTGCGGCCCTGGAAGGCCGAGCAACTGGGCGGCGGCTACGCCCTGTCCGGCTGGTCCGAGCGCACCGCGATCGAGGCCGCCGACGCGGTGATCGCCGTGTCCGGGGCGATGCGCGAGGACATCCTCGGCTGCTACCCGGCGCTCGACCCGGCCCGGGTCCACGTCGTGCACAACGGCATCGACACCGCCCTGTACCGGCCCGACCCCGGCACCGACGTGCTCACCCGCAACGGCCTTGACCCGCACCGGCCCTACGTCCTGTTCGTCGGCCGCATCACCCGCCAGAAGGGCGTGCCCCGGCTGCTGCGCGCCGTGCGGGACATCGACCCGGCCACCCAGGTCGTGCTGTGTGCCGGCGCCCCCGACACCCCCGAGATCGACCGGGAGTTCCGCGACCTGTTCGGTGAGCTGAGCCGCGTCCGCGCCGGTGTGCACTGGATCCCGCGGATGCTGCCGCGGGCCGACGTCGTACAACTCCTCACGCACGCCGCCGTGTTCGTCTGCCCCTCGGTGTACGAACCGCTCGGCATCGTCAACCTGGAGGCGATGGCCTGCGGCACCCCGGTGGTGGCGTCCCGGGTCGGCGGCATCCCCGAGGTCGTCGAGGACGGCAGGACCGGGCTGCTGGTCGACATGGACGACGACTTCGAGACGTCCCTGGCGCGGGCCCTGGACCGCGTGCTCGGCGATCCGGCGACGGCCCGGCGGATGGGCGAGGCCGGACGGGAGCGCGCCGTGCGCGAGTTCGGCTGGGACGCGGTGGCGCGGCGCACGGTCGCACTGTACGAGGAGGTCGTCAAGCAGGCTTAACGCGTGCCGCGCCAGGGCACGATGGGGGAACCAGGGTGAGGGGGGAGCGGCCATGCGTCGTGGAGGACCTTCAGTGCTCGGCATCGTCCTCGCGGGCGGCGAGGGCAAGCGGCTGATGCCCCTGACCGCGGACCGGGCCAAACCGGCGGTCACCTTCGGCGGCACCTACCGCCTGGTGGACTTCGTGCTCTCCAACCTCGTCAACGCCGACATCCTGCGCATCTGCGTGCTCACCCAGTACAAGTCGCACTCGCTGGACCGGCACATCACCACCACCTGGCGGATGTCGAGCCTGCTCGGCAACTATGTGACCCCCGTCCCGGCGCAGCAGCGGCTCGGCCCGCGCTGGTACCTGGGCAGCGCCGACGCGATCCTGCAGTCCCTCAACCTCGTGCACGACGAACAGCCCGACTACGTGGCGGTGTTCGGCGCCGACCACGTCTACCGCATGGACCCGCGGCAGATGCTCGGGCAGCACATCGAGGGCGGCGCGGGCGTGACCGTCGCGGGCATCCGCGTGCCGCGCTCCGAGTCCTCGGCGTTCGGGGTGATCACGCCCGGCTCCGACGGGCGCAGCATCCAGCGGTTCCTGGAGAAGCCCGCCGACCCTCCCGGCCTGCCGGACGACCCGGAGCGGGTCTTCGCCTCGATGGGCAACTACCTGTTCACCACCAAGGCGCTGATCGAGGCGTTGCAGCGGGACGCCGAGGACGAGTCCTCCGCGCACGACATGGGCGGTTCGATCCTGCCCCGGCTCACCGGCCGCGACGAGGCGCAGCTGTACGACTTCGGCGACAACCACGTGCCCGGCGAGACCAGCCGCGACCGGGGCTACTGGCGGGACGTCGGCACCCTGGACGCGTACTACGACGCGCACATGGACCTGATCGCCGAGCGTCCCGCCTTCAACCTGTTCAACCGGAGCTGGCCCGTCTACACCCACTCCAACCAGCTCTCGCCGGCCCGGTTCAACGCCGGCGGCATGGCGAGCGAGTCCATCATCAGCGCCGGCTGTCTGATCCGCGGCCAGGTCACCCGGTCCGTGCTGTCCCCGGGCGTGGTGGTCGACCCGGGTGCCGTCGTCCAGGGCTCGGTGCTGCACGACAACGTGCACGTCGGACGGGGCGCGGTGGTCCGCGGCGCCGTCCTCGACAAGAACGTCGACGTGCCGCCCGGCGCGACCATCGGCGTCAACCCGGAGCGGGACGCGGAGCTGTACACGGTCTCCCCGGCCGGGGTGATCGCGCTCGGCAAGGGCCAACGGGTCTCCTGACGGACCGCCGAAAGCAACCCCACTCCCGCCCCCGGACAGGCCCGCGCGTGCGCCGCGCCGCGCACCACCCCCGTGCGGCGCTCCCGGCACCGATGGGGCGGTGCGGGTGTCGCGCAGCGCACCACCTCCGTGCGGCGCTCCCGGTACCGGCAGGGCCGTGCGCCACCTTCATGCGCGGCTGTCGGCACCGACAGGCCCGCGCGTGCGCAGCGCACCACCCCCGTGCGCCGCTCCCGGCGTCGGCAGGGCGGTGCGTGCGGCGCTCCCGGCACCGACGGGGCGGTGCGGGTGTCGCGTCGTGGGCCACCGCCGCGCGTGGCTGTCGGCGTTGGCAGGGAGGTGCGGGTGGACGCGCAGCGCACCACCTCCGTGCGGCGCTCCCGGTATCGGCAGGGCTGCGCGTGCGGCGCGTCGTGCACCCCACCGTGCGCCGCTCCCGGTATCGGCTGGGCCGACTGGGCGCCGTGCGGCGCACCACCCCCGTGCGCCGCTCCCGGCGTCGGCAGGGCGGTGCGGGTGACGTGCAGCGCACCCGGCCCCTGTGCCGCTCCCGGCAGGGCCGCGTGGGCGACGTGTTGTGCACCACCGCCGCGGGATCCCCGGCTTCCCGGTCCGCGGACCTCAGGATGCAGACAACGATGTCGAGATCCGGAGGTCATCCGAGATGAGAGTGACCCGGCGTCCGCGACTGTGCCTGGCCGGGGTGATGGCGGCGTCCGCGCTGTTCGCCACCCCCGCCGCACGGGCCGCCGAGCCGACCGTCGGCCACCTCACCGACCTGGTCGACCCGTTCATCGGGACCCAGAACGAGGGCAACACCTTCCCCGGCGCCGCCGTGCCCTTCGGCATGGTGCAGCTGTCCCCGGACACCGGGCACAGCACCGGCTACGACTACTCCCACCGCCGGATCCGCGGCTTCTCGCTGGTCCACCTCTCGGGCGTCGGCTGCCGCATCGGCGGCGACCTGCCCGCGCTGCCGACCACCGGTGACGTCACGCGGACGGACTACGCCGGGTACGCGGCCGGGTTCCGGCACGATGACGAGCGGGCGAGCCCCGGCTACTACCGGGTGGGCCTGGCCTCCGGAATCCGGGCCGAGCTCACCGCCACCGCCCGCACCGGCGTGCAGCGCTACACCTTCCCCGCCACCGATAAGGCGAACGTGCTGCTGAACGCGGCCCAGTCGCTGCACAAGCCGGTCGCGGGCGAGGTGCGGATCCTCGACGACCGGACGGTGCGCACCAAGATCACCGGCCGTGGCTTCTGCCGGGACACCCCGCCCTACACCGTGTACACGCTGACCCGCTTCGACCGGCCGTTCACGGCGTACGGCACCTGGGACGGCGCCACCGTCACGCCCGGCGCGCGGACCGGGCCGGGCGGCGCCTACCTGCGCTTCGACACGACCCGGCAGCGCACCGTCACGGCGACCACCGCCCTGTCGTACGTCGACGCGCACGGCGCGGAGGTCAACCTGGCCGCGGAGGGCGGCCGTTCCTTCGACGCCGTGCGCGCGGCGGCGCGGCGGGCGTGGGAGGAGCGGCTGGGCACGGTCCGCGTCACGGGCGGCGACCCGGTGCGCCTGCGCACCTTCTACTCGTCGCTGTACCGGTCGTTCCTCGCGCCGAACGTCGGCAGCGACGCGGACCGCCGCTACCGGGGCTGGGACCTGCGGGTGCGCCGCGCGCGGGACTTCACGTACTACCAGAACTGGTCGCTGTGGGACACCTACCGCACCCAGTGCCAGCTGCTCGCCCTGCTCGCGCCGCGCGAGGCCCGTGACATGGCGCTCTCCGTGGTCAGGGTCGGCGAGGAGGGCGGCTGGCTGCCCAAGTGGGGCTACGGCACGGTCGAGACGAACATCATGACGGGCGATCCGGTCACCCCGTTCCTGACCACCGCCTACCAGCAGGGCCTGCTCGCCGGGTTCGAGGAGCGGGCGTACCGGGTGCTGAAGCGCAACGCCGACGGTGTGCCGCCGGCCGGTCTGCCGATGGCGGGCCGCGAGGCAGGCGCGGAGTACATCGCGCACGGCTTCGCCCCGTACGACAAGGACCGCCCGCGGGCCAAGCTCGGCGACTCCGACTTCCACCAGGGCGGCTCGGTGACCCTGGAGTACGCGCTGTCCGACGCGATGCTCGCGCAGATGGCGCGCGGCCTCGGCCACACCGGCGACGCCGCCCGCTACGCGGCCCGGTCCCGCAACTACCGCAATGTCTTCGACCCCTCGACCGGTTTCTTCCGGGCCCGGGACGTCTCCGGCGCCTTCACCGGACCGGCGGACCCGGCGCACAGCGTCGGCTTCCACGAGGGCACCGCCTGGCAGTACCAGTGGCTGGTCCCGCAGGACCTGCCGGGGCTGATCGGCCTGCTCGGCGGCGAGCGGGCGGCGAACGACCGGCTGGACGCGTTCTTCGCCTACGACCGGCTGCAGGCCGACCCGGAGGGCACCGCCCGTCGGGTGTGGGTGCACGGCGATCCGTACGACTACTACCACGCGGACAAGTACAACCCGCAGAACGAGCCCGACCTCATCGCCCCGTACACCTATCTGTCGACCGGTCAGCCCTGGAAGACCACCGACGTGGTGCACGCGGCGC
The DNA here is from genome assembly GCF_044765425.1 of Streptomyces sp. NPDC102462. Lineage (NCBI taxonomy): Bacteria > Bacillati > Actinomycetota > Actinomycetes > Kitasatosporales > Streptomycetaceae > Streptomyces > Streptomyces sp. NPDC102462. The sequence continues at coordinate 32,276 of NZ_JBIWKB010000025.1, forward strand.
TCACCCTGTTCACGGACGCGCCGAGCGGGGTCACCGGCAACGACGACCTCGGCACCATGTCCGCCTGGCACGTGCTCTCCTCGATCGGGCTCTTCCCCGTGCAGCCCGGTTACGGCACCTGGGGCCTGTCCACACCCGTCTTCGACCGGGTCGAGCTGGTCCTCGACCGGCGGCACTGGCCGAGCGGCGGGCTGACCGTCACCGCGCCCGGCACCTCGGCCGCCGACCGCTACGTCCAGTCGGTCAGCGCCGACGGAGTGCCGCACGCCCGGACCTATCTGACGACGGGTGCGCTGCGCTCCCTGCGGACGCTCGCGTTCACGGTCGGCCCGCGCCCGTCAGAGTGGGGTACATCACCCCAGGCGGCCCCACCTGCCCTGACGTGACCTCAGGCGCCTCATGCGTCCCGCCGCTTTCGGAGGGTCGGTGGCTCCATGTGGCGTTAACTGTGCGTAGTCTGATCGTACTTGACCGTAATCGCCGGTGGGGGGTTGACTGCTTGTCCACCCTCCGCCGACGCGAGGCAAGCCATTGACATCCCATCTGCTCGCACCTCTCGACCTTGCGTTCTGGAACATCGAGTCCGACCTGCACCCGATGCACCTGGGCGCGCTCGGTGTCTTCGCCACGCACTCGCCCACCGCCGGCGCGCACGCCGCCGACCTGCTCGCCGCCCGCGCCGCCGCCGTGCCCGGCCTGCGCATGCGCATCCGGGACGTGTGGCAGCCGACCGGCTCCCCGCTGACCCTCCCGCTCGCCTTCGGCGGCGCGGCCCGCGAACCCGACCCCGGCTTCGACCCCCTGAACCACGTGCGCCTGCACGCCCCCACCGACGACTTCCACGCCGTCGCGGGCCGGCTGATGCAGCGTCCGCTGGAACGCGGCCTGCCCCCCTGGGAGGCACACGTCCTGCCCGGCGCGGACGGCGTCTCCTTCGCCGTGCTGTTCAAGTTCCACCATGCGCTGGCCGACGGCCTGCGCGCGCTCAAGCTCGCCGCCGGCCTGCTCGACCCGGTGGACCTGCCGCAGCGCGGCCCCCGCCCCACCGCGCCGCCGCGCCGCACGGTGCCCGATGTGCGCAGGCTGCCCGGCCTGCTGCGCGGCGCCCTGTCCGACATCGGCCGCGCCCTCGACATCGGCGCCTCCGTGGCCCTGTCCGGCCTGGGCGTGCGCTCCTCCGCCGCGCTCGCCTCCGCCCCGAGCGGCACCCGCCGCACCGCGGGCGTCGTCCTGGACATCGACGACGTGCACCGGGTCCGCAAGACCGCGGGCGGCACCGTCAACGACGTCCTGATCGCCGTCGTCGCGGGCGCCCTGCGGCGCTGGCTCGACGAGCGCGGCGACGGCAGCGAGGGGGTCGCTCCGCGCGCCCTGATCCCGGTCTCCAAGCGCCGCCCGCGCACCGCCCACCCCCAGGGCAACCGGCTCTCCGGGTACCTGATACGGCTTCCCGTGGGCGAGCCCGACCCGCTGCGCCGCCTCGGCACGGTGCGTGCCGCGATGGACCGCAACAAGGACGCCGGACCCAACCGGGGCGCGGGCGCGGTCGCGCTGCTCGCCGACCATGTGCCCGCCCTCGGGCACCGGCTCGGCGGACCGTTCGTCGGCCAGGCCGCCCGGCTCTGGTTCGACATCCTGGTCACCAGCGTGCCGCTGCCCGGTCTCGGCCTGCGGCTCGGCGGCCACCAGCTTGCCGAGGTCTACCCCTTCGCCCCGCTCGCCCCCGGCCAGTCGCTGGCGGTCGCGATCTCGACGTACCGCGGCCGTGTCCACTACGGGCTCGTCGCCGACGCGCGGGCCGTGCCCGACCTCGACCGGCTGGCCCGGGCGGTGGCCGACGAGGTCGAGGCCCTGATCACGGTCTGCGAGCGCTGAGCACGGCGGGCGGGCCCCGGCCGCCGCGGCGCCTGCCCCCTGCGCCGCCGGCTCCCCGGCCCGCGCGCCGCACGCCGTCCCGCCGGCCCATGGGGGCCGGGTTTGGCGGTGCGGCCGGGCGCTCCGTAAAATTCCGCGTTCGACGGCGGCGCGACCGGAGCGCCGTGCGGTGATCAGGGAAACGGCAACGCGATGACGGTGACACAGGACGGCCCGGCGGCTCCCGAGGGGGCGCTGGAGCCCGGTGACGAGGCGGCGTACGGTCCGGGAATCGACCCCGAACGCCTCGCCGTGTGCCTCAGCGTGCTGGCGGAACTCGACCGGATCGAGGTCGACCACCCCGACGCGGTCAAGGTGCGCCGGGCCACCTCGCAGATCTACCGCACGGTCAAGCAGCGCCGCCGCCAGGAGCGCCGGGCCGCCAAGACCGCCCACGACAAGGCGGTCACGGAGGCCACCGCGACCGGCTCCGCCGAGCGCATCGACGACGAGACCGAGGGCATCCTGCCCTCCTCGACGACGCAGGCGGGCCGGATCGCGGGAGTGCTCCAGCGCCCGCGCTCCTGCTACATCTGCAAGCAGCGCTACGTCGAGGTCGACTACTTCTACCACCAGCTGTGCCAGGAGTGCGCCGACGAGAACCGGGCCCGCCGCGACGCCCGCGCCGACCTCAGCGGCAAGCGGGCGCTGCTCACCGGCGGCCGGGCCAAGATCGGCATGTACATCGCGCTCAGGCTGCTGCGCGACGGCGCGCACACGACGATCACGACGCGGTTCCCGAACGACGCGATCCGCCGTTTCAAGGCCCAGCCCGACAGCGACGAGTGGATCCACCGGCTGAAGATCGTCGGTATCGATCTGCGCGACCCCGCCCAGGTGGTGGCGCTGGCCGACGCGGTCGCCGCCGAGGGCCCGCTCGACATCCTGATCAACAACGCGGCGCAGACGGTGCGGCGCTCCCCGCAGGCCTACAGCGAGCTGGTCGCCGCCGAGTCCGCTCCGCTGCCGGCCGGTGAGCTGCCGGCCGCCCAGGTGATCGGCGCCTTCGGCTCGGGCGCGGTTGCCGCGCTCCCGGTGGCCGGCGGCGGCGCCCTGACCGCCGAGGACGTGACCGGCCTGGCGCTCGTCTCCGGCTCGGCGTCCCTGGAGCGGATCGCGGCCGGTACGGCCATCGACGCCGGCGGGCTGGTCCCCGACCTGCACGACACCAACAGCTGGATCCAGTCGGTGGACGAGGTCACGCCGGTGGAGCTGCTGGAGGTCCAGCTGTGCAACTCGACGGCCCCGTTCATCCTGATCAGCCGGCTGCGCCCGGCCATGGCGGCCTCCCCGGCCCGGCGGACGTACGTCGTCAACGTCTCCGCCATGGAGGGCGTCTTCAGCCGCGGCTACAAGGGCGCGGGGCACCCGCACACCAACATGGCCAAGGCCGCGCTCAACATGCTCACCCGCACCAGCGCGCAGGAGATGTTCGAGAAGGACGGCATCCTGATGACGGCCGTGGACACCGGCTGGATCACCGACGAGCGCCCGCACCCCGACAAGGTCCGCCTCGCCGAGGCCGGCTTCCACGCCCCGCTGGACCTGATCGACGGCGCCGCCCGCGTCTACGACCCGATCGTCCGCGGCGAGAAAGGCGAAGACCTCCACGGCGTCTTCCTCAAGGACTACGCCCCCAGCAAGTGGTAACCGCCCTCCCCAAAGAACCGCGTCGAACGCCCCCGCACCGGCCCGCCGCCCGTTGCCCCCCGACGGGGGCGCGGGGAACGGTGCGCCCGGCCACGACGCTCCCGCAGCCGATCGACGGCTGTGCGCCCCGAAAGGGGGCGCGGGGAACGGTGCGCCCAGCCACGACGCTCCCGCAGTCGATCGACGGCTGTGCGCCCCGAAAGGGGGCGCGGGGAACTGCGCGACCGGCCACAACGCCCCGCAGGGGACCGCTCAGGCGGACCGACCATCACGGCCAACGCCCGGCGCGAGCCGACCGCGCCGCCACCAGTTCGAGCACCGTGCGCCAGTCCTCCAGAACGCCCGCGTCGAAGACGACGGCCCGGCCCTCCTCGGCCGCATGCTGCAGACGCAGCAGATCGTCGTCGGCCGCCGGCCCACGCTGCCGCACCAGACCGTATACGCGCTCCCCGAGCAGCGGCCGTACGGCCTCCGCGGCGCGCGCCGCCCGCTCGGCCGCATCGCCCGGCCCGAGCAGCTGTCCGATGCCGTGCACCAGCCCCGCCACCTGGAGCTCCTTGTCGGCGGGCCGGGTGCGGCGCAGCAGCGCGGCGGTGCGCAGCCCGTGCTCGTACCGGCAGGCGTACAGCAGATCCATCAGCTCCTCGACGCTGCGCAGCTCCATGCGTCAGTCCTCCCGCGAGACAGCCGTTGCCTGGTGTCAGCAGATCATGGAGAGCTTGCGACCCGGCCAACGGGACTTGAACTGCACAGCGCCGGGTTCCTTTGTTCGACCCTTGCTTCGAACGGGCGATCCCAAGAGGTGCATTACGTTACAAATAGGGTCAAATCGCTGTTGGTGCAGCACGGAGTGACGCGCGAACGTTACAGCTTGTTTGCACTCCCGATCGAGCGGACCCCCGCTCATTTGGTTAACCTGGGGTGAGGCGGACGACAACACCGGGTCCCATCCACACCCACGGTCCGTCCGGGGCCGACCGGTCCATCACGGCCGGCTCTGCTGCGAGTACCGGCGCCACCGCGTCCGAACTGGCCTTTCATCAGACCCGAGCGGGCGTCGAGCGCCGGAGACGCACACTGGCCGGCACGCCCCGAGGGTGACCCGACACATAAGGAGTGCGCGGTGACACCGGAGAAGACGAATCACGAACAGCGCCCCAAGGAACGCCCGGAGCGCTCGGGCGGGCGCAGGCCCGGACAGCTCGGCAGCCTCGACGTGTGGGCCCGGTCGGCCCCGATCCGCCTCGCGGGCTACGAGGACGACCTGGCCGAACCCCACATCCTGCCAAGCGTCGACTGACCCGAGGGACGCCCGGCACGGTCCCCCGCCGCATGGGCGTGCGAGGCCCACGCCCATGCCGACAAGAGACGCCGTGCCCGGCGACTGACCGTGGACCTGCCCGTTCCGCCACCGGCCCATCGCCGCCGGCGAGACGCACACGCCGGGCGCCGCTCTCGGCGAGCGCCCGGACCGTGTCGCCGCGTACGAGGCCGCCCGCCGGGAACTGACCGCCCACCTGGAAGCGGGCGAGCGCACCGCCGCCCGCGGCTACGGCGTCCGAGTGTTCGTCGTCAGCCGGGTCGGTGGCAGGAACTCCCGGACGTACGTCCGCTCCCAGCAGGCGCCCGTCTCCCGTAGCTCGCGCCAGGTCGTGTACCGGTAGCGGAAGAGGCGGGCGCGGACATAGCGCGGCGGCCGGTCCGGCGGGAACGGCGAACGGCGCAGCAGCCGCAGGGTGTCCCGGTCGTTCTCCAGCAGCCGCTCCACCAGGCCGCCGAACCAGTCACCGGCGTACGCGGGCGACAGCGCCGCGAACCACATCAGCCAGTCCAGCCGCAGATGGTAGGGGGCGAACTGGCGCGGCCAGCGCCGTGGGTCGCCCGGCTTGCCCCTGAACTCGTACTCCCGCCACCCCTCGTCCGCCCGCGGCACCGCGTCCAGCGTGCCCTCGACCACCACCTCGTAGCGGACCCGGCCGACGCTGCCGAACGCACCGTAGGTGTTCACCAGGTGCAGCGGGTCGAAGGAGCGGTTCATCACCTGGCGGCGGGAGACCATGTTCAGCACCGGGCGGTAGCTCAGGAACACGAGCAGCGCGGCGGCGCCGAGCACCACGCACACGAACCACAGCGGGGCCGCGCCCACCGAAGGGGGCGTGCCGGGGAAGCGGATCGCCGGCAGCGCCAGCACGATGGTGATCCAGTTCAGCCAGGAGAAGTTGCCGGACAGCACCAGCCACAGCTGGGTGACGATCATCAGGGACGCGGCGACCGTCGCCACCGGCTGCGGGGCGAACAGCAGCACGGGCACCACGAGTTGGGTGACGTGGTTCGCCGCAGCCTCCACCCGGTGCAGCGGCCCGGGCAGCCGGTGGAAGAACCAGCTCAGCGGGCCAGGCATCGGCTGGGTCTCATGGTGGTAGTACAGGCAGGTCAGGTTCCGCCAGCACGGATCGCCGCGCATCTTGATCAGGCCCGCGCCGAACTCCAGCCGGAACAGGATCCAGCGCAGCAGGAACAGCACCACCACCGGCGGCGCGACCTCGTCGTTGCCGAGGAACACGGCGAGGAAGCCGACCTCGAGCAGCAGCGACTCCCAGCCGAACGCGTACCAGGTCTGGCCGACGTTGACGATCGACAGGTACAGCGCCCAGGGCACCAGCCACAGGGCCATCGCGCCGGCCGTGGGAAGCAGCGAGTCCGCCCCCGCGAGCAGCGCCGCCGAGACGGCGCAGCCCGCCCAGCAGCAGGCCGCGAAGAACCGGTCGGAGTAGTGCAGGTGGAACAGGCTCGGCGCGCGCCGAAAGCGCACCCGTGCCACGAACCGGGGGACCGGCAGCATGCCCCGCTCCCCGATCAGCGCGCGGAACTGGAGGGCGGCTGTCAGGAACGCGACGAGGTAGACGGCGGCCAGGGCCCGCTGGAACACCAGTCGGCTCAGCCAGTACTCGGATGCGGTGAACCAGTCCACGGTCCCGCGCTCCCTCCTTCGGTGTCCGCCCGCGGGCGTGCGCATCACTGTGCGTACCGCGCCGCTGCGTTTGCGTAACCCGGGCGGCTGGTGCGGACAATGGTGTCGAAGGGTCGAACGGTCGAATGGTCGAAATGACTGAATGTCGTCAGATGGTCTGAATGATGTCGGAGAACGCGGTGCGGATACCCACCGGAACCATCCTCACGGTCAGTGTGCTCTCGGTGCTCTCGGCGGTGCCGCTCCTCGCCGGATGCGGCGCCGACGACGGCCGCATCACCCGTACGGCTCAGTCCGCCGTGCCCGCCGCCGTACCCACCGGCCCCGATCCGCTGCCGGGCACGGCGTCCCCGGCGCCGGACGCCAGCCCCACCGGCGACGGCCCGCGCTCCCCGGCGCCGAGCTGCACGCCCCGGACGGCATCCCCCGCACCGGAGCCGAACGCCAGTGCGGACACGGTCGCGGCGGACGCCGCCGCGGGCCGGCCGGGCCCGGCCGACTGCGTCCGGGCCACCCGATCGGTCCCGCCGCCCGCCACGCAGCCGGGCAGTTCCCCGCCCACCACCGACGAGACCGGACCCGAGATCGTCCCAGAAGCGCCCGAGCGGCCCGGCGGCGACGACGGCCCGGCCCCCGACGACACCGCCGTCATCGCCGTCACCGACGCGATCTTCGACAGCCCCACCGGCGTCCTCGGCGGCTGAGGGCCCGCTGTGGCGCCGACACCGGTCGAAGATCCGGACGAACCCCGGCAAGGCGGCTCCATGTCCGATCGGGGAGCGAGCGCCCCGTCGGTCCCGGACGACTGGCCCGCCCACCCGGATCCGTTCCTGGCGCTCAACCGCATGGGCACCTTCGACTGGGACCTGGACACCGGTCTGTACCACATGGACGCGCAGGCCCACGAGGTGTTCGACCTGCTTCCCGAGGAGTTCGACGGGCGCCTGGAATCGCTCGGCATCCGGGTGCCCCAGCCGGAGGCCAGCCGGATCGACGCCGTCGTCTCCCGCGCCATCAAGGACGGCAGCGAGAACTACGGCGCCTACTTCCGCATCCGCCGCCGCGACGGCCGCTACCGCTGGACGCACACCCAGGGCTACATCCGGCGCGACGAGACCGGCAGGCCGCGCCGGGTCATCGGGATCGTCCGCGACGCGACCCAGGAACTCGCGGACAGTGAGGCGCGCAGCCTGCGGGCCGCCCAGGACGCGGCCTTCCGCCGGCAGAGCGATGTCGTGCAGGTCATCACCGCCGCCCTCTCCCACGCCCGCGGCGTCCAGGACGTCATCGACGTACTCAAGGACACCGACGGTGTACGGCACCTGGGCGCGACCAGCGTGGTGATCGGTCTGGTGGAGGCGGGCCGGATCCGGCTGGTCGCCGAGGGGCCCGAGGGCAGCTTCGTGCCCGGCACCCGGATCACCGGGATCGACGAGCCGTACCCGATGAGCGAGGTCGTGCGCCTCCTCAGCCCCCGCTTCATCGAGTCCCCGCAGGAGTTCGCCGAGGGCTATCCGATCCTGTGGCCGCACATCACCGACCTCGGCATCACCTCGGCCGCCTATCTGCCGCTGATCGCCCAGGGCCGCCCGATCGGCGCCATGGGCCTGCTCTACAACGACCGGCGCGGCTTCTCGGCCGAGGAGCGGGCCGTGCTGGTCGCCCTCGGCTCCAGCATCGCGCAGAGCCTGCAACGGGCCATGCTCTACGAACAGGAGCGGGACCTCGCCCAGGGCCTCCAGCAGGCCATGCTGCCGCGCACCATCCCGAGCGTCCCCGGGGCCGACGTCGCCGTCCGCTACCGCGCCGGCGCCACCGCGGGCTCCCTCGGCCGGGACATCGGCGGCGACTGGTACGACCTCGTCCCGCTGCCCGGCGGCCGGGTCGGCGCCGTCATCGGCGACGTCCAGGGGCACGACACGCACGCGGCGGCCGTCATGGGCCAGCTGCGCATCGTGCTGCGCGCGTACGCGGCCGAGGGGCACACCCCGGCCGCCGTGATCGCCAGGGCCTCGGTGTTCCTGCACGAACTGGACACCGACCGGTTCGCCACCTGCCTGTACGCGGAGGCCGACCTGTCCACCGGGGTGGTCCAGCTGGTCCGGGCCGGGCACATCGACCCGCTGATCCGGCACACGGACGGCAGCTGCCGCCGCATGCCGGTCGACGGCGGACTGCCGCTCGGCCTGTCCGCCGAGTTCGGGCGGCTCGAGTACCCGGTGACCACCCACGAACTGGGCCCGGGCCAGACCCTGCTGCTGTGCACCGACGGACTCGTCGAACGGCCCGGCACCGACCTCGACGACGGGGTGCGGGCCCTCACCGAACTGATCGGCACCGGCCCGAAGGACGTACGCGACCTCGCCGACCGGCTCATCGACCTGGCCGAGGAACGCGGCGGCGACGACGACGTGGCCCTGCTCCTGCTGCGCCGCCTCGACGCCGACACCGCGCAGGTCGGCGGCCGGCTCCACGGCGGCTGACCACTCGGCGCGCCGGTGGCACCCTGGAGCTATGCCGGAACTCCCCGAGGTGGAAGCGCTCAAGGACTTTCTGACCGAGCAACTGGTCGGCCGCGAGGTCGTCCGGGTGCTGCCGGTCGCGATCAGCGTCCTGAAGACCTACGACCCGCCGGTCTCCGCGTTCGAGGGCAGCGAGGTCACGGCCGTGCACCGGCACGGCAAGTTCCTCGACATCGAGGGCGACACGGGCCTGCACTTCGTGACGCACCTGGCCCGCGCGGGCTGGCTGCAGTGGAAGGACCGGCTGCCGGACGGCCCGCCGCGCCCCGGCAAGGGCCCGCTCGCGCTGCGGGCCGCCCTCGCGGACGGCGCGGGCTTCGACCTGACGGAGGCCGGCACCCAGAAGCGGCTCGCGGTGTACCTGGTACGGGACGTGCGGGAGGTGCCCGGCGTGGCCCGGCTCGGCCCCGACCCGCTCGCCGACGACTTCGACGAGGCCCGGCTCGCCGCCCTGCTGACGGGGGAGCGGCGGCAGCTCAAGGGCGCGCTGCGGGACCAGAGCCTGCTCGCCGGCGTGGGCAACGCCTACAGCGACGAGATCCTGCACGCCGCGAAGATGTCGCCGTTCAAACTCGCCGCGTCCCTGACCCCGCAGGAGACCGGGCGGCTGTACGAGGCGCTGCGCAGCACGCTGACGGAGGCGGTCGACCGCTCCCGGGGGCTGGCCGCCGGGCGGCTCAAGGCGGAGAAGAAGAGCGGGCTGCGGGTGCACGGGCGTGCCGGGGAGCCGTGTCCGGTCTGCGGCGACATCGTCCGGGAGGTGTCGTTCAGCGACTCGTCGCTGCAGTACTGTCCGACCTGTCAGACGGGGGGCAAGCCGTTGGCGGACCGCAGGATGTCGCGCCTGCTGAAGTAGTTTCGGCGGGGTGGGGTGTTTCTGCCGTTGTTCGGCTGCGGCGTCGTTGGGGTTGATCGCTCCCCCAAGTTCTCGACTTCGCTCGAACAGGGGGCACCCCCACCGCGGCGGAGCCGCATATCGATACAGCCCCGCGCCCCTTTGGGGCGCTGTTGTGGTCAGGGGGATTTCAGGGTCACCAGGGGTTTTCCTGCGGTGGTGCGGACCTCGTAGTGGTCTATTTGGTCGGGGTGCATCGCGGAGGCGCCCCGCAGGGTGGTCGTGCCGGTGTCGTGGTCGGGCACCGTCCAGCTGGTGAGGATCTGTTCGGTGCCGTCCTCGCCGACCGCCACCAGGTGACAGGAACGCCGGCCCGCCCCGTCCCTGACCTTCAGCTCGACCTCGGTGCCGTACGCCTCGCCCTCGCTGGTCACCTGCGCCCACACACCGGAGTCCGGATCGGTCGTCGCCGTCACCCGTACGGACGCCGTACCGTGCCCGGCGTAGACGACGATCCCGGGACCGGCGACCGCGAACACCACGGACGCGGCCAGCCCGTACAGCAGGCGCCGGCGGCGCGCCCGGTGGCGTGCCACGACCTCGGCGAGCAGCCGGTCGAGCAGCCGGGGGCCGGGCTGGGCCAGGGGGTGCACAAGGCGCGGGGTGGCCCGGCGGTACAGCATCAACTGCCGTGCCGCAGGGCCGAATTCGGTCACGTGTGCCGCGCAGCTGGGGCACTCCATGAGGTGGTCCTCGAAGCGGAAGGTCTCCGCCTCGTCCAGCACGCCGAGCGCATAAGCGCCGACGTCGCGATGCCTTTCCAGGGACCTCATGCCGAATCCTCGTGCCGTTGGGTGCGGGTGGGGTGACTGCGTGCACCCACCGGTACGCACCGGACAGCCGAATCACTCAAGCCACGTCCACAATCACCGCCCCGAGGGACAACCAAGGGATTCGGAGCGGTCAGGGCCGCGGATTGGTCCGTCGGCGAAGAAGCTCAGAAAAGGTGGATGGCGAGGTGGCCGAGGGGCAGCCCGAGCCGCCAGGCGGGGGTCCACACCTTCGGCCCGTCGTCCTCGCCGACCACCGGGCCGCCGCCCGGCACCGCGTCCAGGTCGGGGGCGAGCAGTTCGGTCTCCTGGAGCCAGCGCCAGGCCGCCGCGGCGAGGTCCAGGTCCGGCGCGGGGGTGCCGGAGGCGATCGCCGCGGTGGCGAGCTGGGCCATGCGCTCGCCCACCCAGTCCTGCCAGGGCTGGTCGTACGCCGTCAGCGTCAGCCAGGTCTCCAGCTGGGTGACCACCCGGATGCCGGAGAGTTCGCCGTCGGTGTCGGACAGGAAGACGGTCAGCGCCAGCGCGTCCCGGCCGGCCCGGAACTCGAAGGACGTGGGTGGCATCAGATCGCCGGTCCGCAGCAGTTCGTCGGCGATGTACTCGGCGTAGAACCAGGCCACCGGGACGGTCAGCGCGCCGCCGCCGGTGCCGTCCGTGCTCTCTTGACCTCTGTGCAGCATCCCGTCCTGCCTTCCTGCGGTACGTGCGCGTCGCCCGAACCCCGCCCCGGTCCGGAACACGGATGAAGACAGCTGATTGCTCCAACGGGGTCCGCAGCAAGGCGCTTTACCGAGGTTTGACCCAGGACCCGGTTTCACCGCAGGTCGGGCGCGTATCCCGGCAGAACCCGGCGCAGGGCGCGCAGCGCGTAGTACGCGCGGGACTTCACCGTACCGGGTGGGATGCCCAGCGTTTCCGCGGCTTCCGCAACACTCGCCCCTTGGAAATACACGAGCACCAGTACTTCACGGTGTTCCGGAGTGAGTGTCTTCACCGCCTCGCGGACATCCAGAGTGGCGGCCGACCGCTCGGCGTGGTCGGCGCACACCCGCGCGTTCTCTAGGATCGCGTCGCCGACCTCCGGCGGTCGCGCCTGCCGGGCCCGCCGCGCGTCGATCGCGAGCCGCCGGCCCACGGTCAGCAGCCAGGGCCGCACCGAGTCGAAGGCGTCGGCGCGCAGCGCCTCGGGGTGCTGCCAGGCGCGTACGAAGGTCTCCTGCACCAGGTCCTCGGCACGTTGCCGGTCCCCGTCGCACAGCCGCAGCAGCAGCGCGAAGAGCGGTCGGCCGTGCTCGCGTTGCAGCGCGGCCAGCTCGTGCTCGGCGGTCGTCGTCCCGTGGTCAAGGGTGGTTCCGGCCGTCATGGCCATATGGCAGCGCAGGGTCCGCCGACGGGACAGGGTGCGCACCGGGATCTGCGACGGACGGTCGATCGCGTCGGCGAACGGTTCGGCGAACGGTCGGTCACGGCCGGTCACGGACACCGGACGGGTTAAAGAGGACCGCCGGGTCGTTTGGGGCGGCCGTCATCTTCGTACTCATTTGTCTGTAAATACGAATGTGACGGTGATATCGAGACCATCCGGGATGAGCCGATGATCGCACGCAGACGCCAGGTCGCCCTGGCCCTGACCGTACTCCTCACGGCGGCCGCCGCCTGCTCGGCCGAGGCACGCAAACAGCCGTCCGCGCCCGCACACCCGGCGCCGACGGCTCCGGCCCGCGGCTTCACCCTCGTCGCCTCCGGCGACGTCCTGCCGCACACCTCCGTGATCGAGCGGGCCAACTTCGACGCGGGCGGCGCCGGTTACGACTTCCGCCCGATGCTCGCCGGTGTCCAACCGGTCGTCAACCGCGCCGACCTGGCGCTGTGTCACATGGAGACCGTCTACGGCGCGAACGGCGACTACACCGGTTACCCCGCCTTCAAGTCCCCGCCGGAGATCGCCCCCAGCCTCGCCGCCACCGGCTACGACGCCTGCTCCACCGCCTCCAACCACGCCCTGGACGACGGCGCCGCGGGCATCGCCCGCACCCTGGACGCCATGGACCGGGCGGGCCTGCGGCACTCCGGAACGGCGCGTACCGAGGGGGAGGCCCGCGCGGTCACCCTCATGCGGGCGGGCCCGGCGCGGGTCGCGCACCTGGCGTACACCTACGACACCAACGGCTTCGCGCCGCCGGCCGGGCAGCCCTGGGCCGTCAACCTGATCGAGGAGGCGAGGATCGTCGCCGACGCCCGCGCCGCCCGCAAGCAGGGCGCGGACGTGGTCGTCGTGTCCCTGCACTGGGGCACCGAGTGGCAGGACGACCCCGACGACCGGCAACTCGCCCTCGCCAAGCGGCTCACCGCGTCACGGACCGCCGGCCGCCCCGACGTGGACCTGATCATCGGCACCCACGCCCATGTCCCGCAGGCCTACGAGAAGGTCAACGGGACCTGGGTCGTGTACGGCATGGGCGATCAGATCGCCGGTGAGATGTACAACCGGCAGGGCGTGCAGGACCCGCGCGGCAACCAGTCCACGCTCGCCCGCTTCACCTTCTCCCCGCCCGCCCGGCCCGGCGCCCGCTGGGAGGTGACCCGCGCCGAGTTCGTCCCGCAGCTGTACGACCTCGACGCGGGCCGCGTGGTCGACCTCAACGCCGCCATCGCCGACGGCGCCGAGCTGACCGCCGTGCGCGACCGGATCCGGGACGTGGTGCTCGCCCGCGGCGCCGCCAAGGACGGCCTGGTCATGGGGGAGTGACCCGCCCCGGACCGGCGAGCGCGGAGCGCCGGTAGGAGCGTATGTGGCATGACCGGCCGTGCCGTATGCCGATGGTGCAGCCGGGATCATGACCGCCGCTGCGCTCTCCATGAGCCAGAGGCGCCCGTGCACCTTTGCAGCCAGCCAGCCGGGAACGCCGGCTGACACTCACGCCCCGCCCTTGCGGGGCGGGTGGAAGGCCCTGCCATGCAGGACGGGGACGCCATACCGGCTGAAGAGGCCGGCGAGTGGCTGAGGAAGAACCTCAAGGACGCGGATTCCATCACGCTCATGCCTGCCAAGCCGAACCCGGCCGTCTACCGGGAGGTGATGGAGATCCTGTTCGGACCCCGGGCCGACTGATGAGGCGTCATGATGTCGCCATATGAGTGACCCCGGGAGGGCCTGAGAAACGCTCCCGGGGTCGCATAGCCAGTCGCGAAGGGACTGACGTGACCCACACTCTCACGAGCGCCATCGATGTGGCGCAGCAGGCCGTACGAGCCGGACAGCTCCGGGCCGTCATCTATGCCCGCGTCTCCACGGAGGAGCAGGCCAAGGGATACGGCATCGCCGCGGGGGACAAGCGCGCCAAGCGCTACATCGAGAAGAAGGACTGGGCCTACATCACCACCTTCGCCGACGAGGGAGTCTCCGGTTCTCTGGACTGGACGGAGCGGCCCGATCTCAATCGGCTGATGGAGCTTGCGCAGCAAGAGCCACGTCCCTTCGACGTGGTGGTTGTGCCGGAAGGCCGAGTGATCGGCCGGGCGGACCGCGCCTACTACCCGTGGGTGTGGAAGCTCGAAGACCTCGGAGTCTTCGTGGCTGACGCGAAGCTGGACATCGACAACACCACCGACGAGGGCCGCGCCAAGATGCGCGAGGAGGCGAACTACGCCTTCAAGGAGTACACGCGTATCCGGGCGAGGACGCAGAGCGGTATCCAGGAGCACGCCGAAGACGGCGGATACACCGGCGGTTACGTGCCGTTCGGCTACCGCGTGGAGAACATGGGCAAGAAGCGGGAAAGCCGCCTCGTGCCTGACGAGATGGAGGCCACGACCGCAAAGCGAGCGCGGCAGCTGTTCGTGGAGCATCGCAACTGGTCCACGGCGGCAGAATTGCTGAACGCAGAGCAGTTGTTCACTGCGCAGCGGCGTGCCGTGGTCGGACGCCAACCTGCGCAACATCCTGACCGGTGATGCGCTGCTGGAGTCCCGGCAGGTCTTCCGCAAGGCGGGCAAGGCCAAGCTGAACCGCAGCGGAGCGCCGCTGTACGGGGATGAGGTGGTGATCGACCTTCCCCCGGTCTTCTCCGACGAGGAGAGGGACGAGCTGAAGGCAGCCATCAAGGTGGCCGCCAAGGGGCCGGCCCGCCACCGGGGCCGGGTCTACACCATCAGTGGGCGCTTCAGGTGCCCCTGCGGCGGGACGTACACCGGCTGGAACCCCACCGGCAAGCGCACCGCCAAGTACCGGTGCAACACCGGCGGGCCCAAGTGCCAGTTGGTGCCCGCCGAAGCCATCGAGAAGGACGTATGGCGCAGGATCCAGGGAGCGCTGAGCGACCTGGACCGCCTGGAACGCGTAGCGGCCGACTGGGTGGGTGAGGCAGCCAAGCGTGACGTGAACTTCGAGGACCGCATCAAGGAGCTGGACTCCAAGATCGAGCGGCAGAAGAAGGCCGTCACAGTGACGCGCGCCGTGGCCATCTCTGAGGCCCTGGACAGGGGCTTGGACGAGGTTCAGGCCGTCCAGGAGGCGACCGCCGCCGTTCGGCCGCTGAACAAGCAGCTCGCCGACCTGGAGAAGCTGCGAGCGGATGCCGTCGAGTGGCAGAAGGAGTCCACGGAGGCCGCCACGCGGGCGGACGACCTGCTGAGTCTGGCCAAGGCCACTCAGCAGCGCTTCGGCCGGCTCTCGCCGGAGAAACAAGAGCGCCTGCTGACACTGCTCGACGCAGAGGTGACCGTGACCGCCCCGGCTCCCCGGGGGAAGAGTGGCGTACGGTGCTCGCTGATCACCTGGTTCAGGGAGAACGGCTACCAGGTGCCGCAGCTGACCGACGAGGCGTGGGAGCGGGTGAAGGACATAGTCCCCGCGGCCCCCGGCCGCGATGCCCGTCAGGCACTGGCGGGGATGCTGGAGAAGGTCCGTACGGGCGTCAGCTGGGGCAAGCTGCCCCGCCCGTACGGAGACGGCCAGAACCTGCGGAAGGTCAGCCAGGAGTGGACGCCGGAGGTCTGGCCGGCGGTGATGGAACGGCTGAAGGGCCTCGGCGGTGACGAGCCCTTTGACCCGGCGCCGATCCCGTCGACCCACATCCGCCTGTGGGTCATCCCGGAACTGCTGCTGGGAAGCAATGTTCACGCGGGTGATTCCGCGCCTTGAACGCCGTGGAGAAGCCGCTCGCCTTGTCGATGTGCCGGTAATTCTGCATTCCGGTCAGCACCAGGCGGGCCGCCACGTACAGCACCATCGAGGTCGCGAGCGAGAGACGATCGCCCTCGGCATGTGCCGCTGCGCGTCCTTGGACTCCTCGGCGGCCGTGGACATGGCGTCGTAGCCGAAGACCGCGAAGAACACGGTGGTCGCGCCGGTGAACGCCCCGCCGACGCCGTACGGGAAGAAGGCGGTCAGGGGACTACCGTCACCGGCCAGCGGCCTGCTTTTACCAGGCGGATGGCTACCGAGCCGATGATGCGGTGGCCCGCCTGCTCGGACGCACCGACCACGACCGCGTCGGCCTTCAGCTCGTCGGCCGCCTTCACCAGGCCGCTGTAGGGATCGCCACGGAACGTGTGGAACTCCCAGCGCACATCGAATATCCCCTTGACCTGCTCGGCGGACTCACGGATGTGGGTGACGAGGTCCTCGGCGATCTCGTCCGTCGTCTCCGCCACCGGCGCCCCGAGCGCGGCCCCCGCAGCCAGCACCGGCTGCACATAGACGACGGCGAGCAGCGCGTGCTGCCGCCGGGCCAGACCGGCGGCATAGGCGGCGGCCCGCAGCGAGGACTCGGAGCCGTCCAGCCCGGCCACGATGACCTTCGGCCCGTCCGTGCCCCGCTCGAACCTGTGCGCATGCTGCTCGTGCTGTTCCGTCACGGCCGTGAGGCTATCGGAAACCGCAGGTCCCGCTCCTCTCCGGGAGCCCTCGACGGGCGGGCCGCCCCCGCGGTTCCTACAGTCGGAACCATGAGTGCCACCCCGGAGGCCGCCCAGGGGAAGGACGCCACGGGCCCGACACCGCCGCCCGCGGGCCGCTTCCCCGGCCGGGTGCCCGAGGGCTACGCCGCCTTCTTCGGCGCCCTCGCCCTGCTCTGCGCCCTGCTGGCGGTCAGCGCGCCGCTGCGTGTCCTGCTCCGTCCGCTGGTCCGCGCCCTCGACCTGCTGATCGTCCCGGTCAGCGCGAACCTCGCGTACGCCGTGTTCCTGTTCCTGCTGGCCGCCGCGACCGCCGCCCGCAAGCGGGTCGCCTGGTGGCTGGTCGTGGTCTACCTCGGCCTGGTCGTCCTCACCGACGTACTGGGCCTCGCGGTCGGCCTGTACGCCGAGTCCGTCCCGTCCCTTGTGGTGTGCGGGCTCGCGCTGACCGTGCTGGTCGTGGCCCGCGGGGAGTTCTACGCGGCCTCCCGGCGCGGCGCCGTGTGGCGGGCGCTCGGCGTCCTGCTGGCCGGGCTCGCCGTGGCGATCCTGCTCGGCTGGGGCCTGGTCGCGCTGTTCCCCGGCACCCTGCCGCCCGGGCAGCACCTGGCCTGGGCCGCCGCCCGGGTCTGCGGCGGACTGGTCTCCAGCACGGCCTTCGACGGCCGCCCGCCCCGCCCGGTCACCTTCCTGCTGGGCCTGTTCGGCGCGCTCGCCCTGCTCAACGCAGCCGCCGCGCTGTTCCGTTCGCAGCGCCTCGAAGCGGCCCTGCACGGCGACGAGGAGGCCCGCATCCGCACCCTGCTCCGGGCCTACGGCGAGGACGACTCGCTCGGCTACTTCGCCACCCGGCGCGACAAGGCCGTCGTCTTCTCGCCCAGCGGCAAGGCGGCCGTCACCTACCGCGTCGAGGCCGGGGTCTGCCTGGCCAGCGGCGACCCCGTCGGCGACCGCGAGGCATGGCCGCACGCCATCGCCGCCTGGCTCGGCACGGCCCGCCGGCACGCCTGGGTGCCCGCCGTGATGGGCGCGTCCGAGTCCGGCGCCACCGCGTACACGCGTGCCGGGCTCGGCGCACTGCAACTCGGCGACGAGGCGATCCTGCACGTGCCCGGCTTCGATCTCGACGGCCGCGACATGCGCGTCACCCGCCAGGCCGTGCACCGCGTCCGCCGCACCGGGGCCACCTGCCGCATCCGCCGCCACTCGGCCCTGACCGTGGCGGAGATGGCGAAGATCGTCGACCGGGCGGACGCCTGGCGGGACACCGAGACCGAACGCGGCTTCTCCATGGCCCTCGACCGGCTCGGCGACCCGGCGGACGGCGACTGCCTCCTCGTCGAGGCGCACGGCGCGGACGGCCGGCTGCTCGCCCTGCTCTCCTTCGTGCCGTGGGGCACCGACGGCGTCTCCCTCGACCTGATGCGCCGCGACCGCGCCGCCCCCAACGGCGTCATGGAGTTCATGGTCGCCGGACTGTGCGCGGCGGCCCCGAGGCTGGGCGTGCGCCGTATCTCCCTGAACTTCGCGGTGTTCCGCTCGGTCTTCGAGGAGGGCGCCCGCATCGGCGCCGGGCCCGTGCTGCGGCTGTGGCGGCGCATGCTGCTGTTCTTCTCCCGCTGGTGGCAGCTGGAGGCCCTGTACCGCTCCAACGCCAAGTACCGCCCCGAGTGGTACCCGCGTTTCCTCTGCTACGGCGAGGCCGCCTCGCTCGCCCGCATCGGCCTGGCCTCCGGCATCGCCGAGGGCTTCGTCGCCGTACCGTCGCTGCACAAGCTGTGGGGCAAGACCCGCCCGGCCGCCGAACGGCCCGCGCCCGGCGGGGCGCCGCCGCACCCGCCGCCCGGCACCGGCACCGGCACCGGTGCCGCGGCCGGCCACGCCGGACCGGACGCGGGCCTGCCCGAACAGGTCCGCGTCCGCCACCGCACGCTCGACCGGCTGTACGCGGCCGGCACCGACCCCTACCCGGTGGGCGTGCCGCCGCCGACCCGGGCCCTCGCCGACGTCCGGGACGGCGAGGAGGTGACGGTCGCCGGCCGGATCATGCTGGTCCGTGACTTCGGCGGCATCGTCTTCGTGGTGCTGCGCGACTGGTCGGGTGACCATCAGCTCGCCCTCACCCGTTCCGGCACCGGCCCGGCCCTGCACCGGTTCACCGCCGACACCGACATCGGCGACCACATCACCGCCACCGGGCACACCGGAACCAGCGACACGGGTGAACCGACCGTGTTCGTCACCTCCTGGCGGCTCACCGGGAAGTGTCTGCGTCCGCTGCCCGACAAGCGCCGCGGCCTGACCGACCCCGAGGCCCGGGTCCGCATGCGCCACCTCGACCTGGTGACGAGCCCCGACGCCCGCCGGGTGATCCGGATCCGCGCCGCCGTCGTCCAGGCGCTGCGCCAGGGCCTCGCCGACCGCGGCTTCGTCGAGGTCGAGACGCCGATGCTGCAGCAGATCCACGGCGGCGCCGACGCCCGGCCCTTCACCACCCACAGCAACGCCTACGACCTCGCCCTCACGCTGCGCATCGCCCCCGAGCTGTACCTGAAACGGCTGTGCGTCGGCGGCCTGGAGAAGGTCTTCGAACTGGGCCGCTGCTTCCGCAACGAGGGCGTCTCCCACAAGCACAACCCCGAGTTCACGATGCTTGAGGCGTACCAGGCGTTCGCCGACTACGACATGATGCTCGACCTCACCCGCGAACTGGTCGAGGGCGCCGCCACCGCCGCCTTCGGCCGCGCCGTCGTCCGCAGACAGGGTGAGGAGCACGACATCTCCGGGCCCTGGCCGGTCAGGACGGTGTACGGCGCGATCTCCCAGGCGCTCGGCGAACAGGTCGACGCCGGCACCCCGCTGCCCGTGCTGCACCGCCTGTGCGACCGCGCGGGCGTCCCGTACACCGCGGCGACCGGCCCGGCCGCGATCGTCCTGGAGATGTACGAGCGGCTGGTCGAGGAGCCGACCCGACTGCCCACCTTCTACAAGGACTTCCCGGTGGACGTCTCCCCGCTGACCCGCAGGCACCGCACCGACCCGCGGCTCGCCGAGCGCTGGGACCTCGTCGCCTTCGGCACCGAACTGGGCACCGCCTACTCGGAGCTGACCGACCCGGTCGAGCAGCGCCGCCGGCTGACCGCGCAGTCGCTGCGGGCCGCCGGGGGAGACGCGGAGGCGATGGAACTGGACGAGGACTTCCTCGACGCCCTCGAGTACGCGATGCCGCCGACCGGGGGGCTTGGTCTCGGAGTCGACCGGATCGTCATGTTCCTGACCGGACTGACGATCCGGGAGACCCTTCCCTTCCCGCTGGTCCGCCGCCGCTGACGCACGGCCGTACAGGCGCGCGGACGGCTGCGCCGTGCGGGTGGATTCCCGTCGCGGCACCCGTGAGCGAGTGGTGCGCCGGTGCCCTGCGGGCGAGTGATGAGTCATGAAGAAGGATCAGATGCTCACGCGGCGCCGGGTGCTGCTGGCCGGCGCCGCTGCCCTGGGGGCGGCCGGCACCGCCGACCTCTTCCTGACCGGCCGCACGGACACCGTCCCGGCACGGTCCGGCGCACCCGCCGCCGGACCCGGGGCACGGGCCGCGGTCAACTCCTCCGCGTTCCGCCTGCGGCCGTTGACCGGTGATGGACCGCCGCGCACCCGCCCCGCCAGGACCCCCGTGCGAGTCGAGCCGATCCTGCGGATGCCCGGCACCGGCCGACGCATGCTGCTGACCTTCGACGACGGCCCCGACCCCGCCTACACCCCGCACATCCTGGACACCCTCGCTAAGTACGACGTCCGCGCGACGTTCTTCGTGTGCGGCGAGATGGCCGAGCGCAACGGATACCTGCTGGCCAGGATGGCCGACGAGGGACACGTCGTCGGCAACCACACCTGGTCCCATCCGCTGCTCACCGAGCTGAACCGGGCACAGATCCGCTCCGAGATGGAACGCACCGGCGAGGCCATCACAAAGGGCTACGGCGAGCACCCCCGCTGGTTCCGCGCGCCGTACGGGGCCTGGAACCGGGCGGCCTTCCAACTGGGCGCCGAGATGGGCATGGAGCCGCTGGCCTGGACGGTGGACAGCCTCGACTGGACCGAGCCGGGCACCCGCACCATCATCGACCGGATCGAGCGCGGCGCCGGCCCCGGCGTCGTGGTGCTCTCCCACGACGCCGGGGGCAACCGCGCGCAGAGCGTCAGCGCCCTGCGCAGCTATCTGCCCTGGCTGCTGGACCACGGCTACCACCTGACCGTCCCCCAACGGCCCTACGGCTGAGCGGCCGGCCGCCCGGCCGGGACACCGTCAGCGGACCTCGGCCAGGCGGGCGAAGACGACGACGTTCCCGTCGTAGCCGTTCTGCTTGGAGAACCCGCCTCCGCAGGTGATCACCCGGAGTTCGGGCGTGCCCTTGGAGCCGTAGACCCGGTCGCCCGGGAAGCCGTTCTTCGCGAAGACCTCGACACCGTAGATCTCGAAGACCGCCGTCTTCCGGTCCTTGCGCCGGACCTCGATCCGGTTTCCCTTCTTCAGCGATCCCAGTCCGTAGAACACCGCGGGGCCGGACGTGTTGTCCACATGGCCGACGATGACGGACGTCCCCTTCTCACCGGGCGAGACGGCACCCGTGTACCAGCCGGCCAGGTTCGCATCCTCCGGCGGCGGCGCGGTCACCCAGCCGTCCGCGTCCAGGCCGACCGGCATGACCGGGGCGTCCACCCGGATCGCCGGGATCATCACCCGCTCCGCGGCGGAGAACGGCAGCGCGTCCGCCGCGCCGGCGAAGCCGGTGCCGGGTACGGGGCTGTCGGCGGCCGCGTTCTGCGCGGGCTGCGGCGGTCCGACGTCGAACTCGCCCGACCCGTTGCGGATGAGCGCGAGACCGGTCAGCAGAACAAGTGCTATCACGCCCCACGGAGCGCGCTTCCTGCGCCGTTCCTCCTCTTCGGGAAGCTCGGACAGCTCGAACGCAGACATTCGCCATCCCCTCTCGGCGCGGCCGACGCCGCGTCATCCACGCATACGAGAACGCTAAGTCGCGCGCGGACGGGCGGCGACGGGGGCGAGGGCGAACGGGTGACCGGGGCGCCCTTGGGTGCGCCATCCGAGGTGTGGCCGAGAGGAATTTTTCTGACGGTCCGTGACCTGGGACAACATCCGATTGTGCGCTTTTGGTTCCGCGTATTTGATCACCGGGACGGAGCATTCTCGACATGCGGGCGTGTTCCGCTCATCCGAAGGTCTACCCCGGAGGTGCTTTTTCGCCGATCGACCGGGGACGGGTCCCGGGGTGCCTCTCGCGGAGGATCACATGGGTAACACTCGCGCCCTGGCGGCCACGGCCCTCGCCGTCGCCGTCCTCGGGCTCGCCGCCCCCACGGCCGTCGCGGACGGCGTGGGCAACGGGGGCGGACCGAGCAACACCGGCGGCGTCAACGGCACCGGAGTCCTGCCGGGCGGTGGAGTCGCCCCGGGCGGCGTCCTTCCAGGTGGTGGCGTCTTTCCGGGCGGTGGAGTCTTTCCGGGCGGAGTCGGCCCGGGTGGCGTCTTTCCCGGTGGCGGCTACTTTCCCGGTGGCGGCTACTTTCCGGGCGGTGGGTTCGCGCCGGGCGGGGTCGGCCCGGGCCTCGTCGTTCCGGGCGGCGGCTTCTTTCCCGGCAACAACGGCTTGCGCCCGGGCAACGGCCGCGAGGGCTTCGGCCGTGAGGGCCTTGGCCGCGAAGGGCTCGGCCGTGAAGGGCTCGGCCGTGAGGGCCTTGGCCGTGAAGGGTTCGGTCGTGAGGGCCTTGGTCGTGAAGGGCTCGGCCGTGAAGGGCTCGGCCGTGAGGGCATTCGGCCCGGAAACGAGATCAGGCCGGGCCCGGTCCACGGCGGTTTCGGAGGCTCCGTCACCTCCGGAGCGGCCCCGGCCGACATGGCCATCGGCGGCGGCCTGGTGGCGGCGGGCGTGATCGGCGGCGGCGTGTTCTGGGTGCGCCGTCGGCACGAGAAGCGGATCTGACCCGGCGACCACCCTGCCGGGCGGCCACCACGCGCGGAACGGAGCGCACGCGGCCGGACCTTCGCCCAGGATCCCGTGGCGGATCGGGGCGCAGGTCCGGGAGCGTGGTCCGGGCGGCACGGTCAGCTCTCGTCGCCGGTGCGGCGGTGCGCCAGCCGCCAGGCCGCGGCGACCGCCCCGGCGGTCAGCACCGTGCCCAGGCCGATCTGCCCGAGGTCGAACCCGGCGATGCTGCCGCCGTCGCCGGCCTGCACCGCGCCCGGGACCGGCGTGCCCGTGAGGCCGTCGTCCCCGGGCGGCTGGACGGCCGGCCCGCCGTCGGCACGCCCTTCGGCGATCTTCAGGTTCGTCGAGCCGGTCGCCCCGTCGCAGCTGAACGTCACCCGGTACGAGGAGCCGGACCTGACGTCCGGGCCGATCGTGGTCGTGGCCGACGAACGCCCCGACGGGATGCGGACCGTCTCGAAGACCTCGGAGGCGACCGTGGCGCCGCCCTTGCAGCCGTCGTTGCGGTCCAGGCGCAGGGTGACCTTGCTGCCCGCGGTGATGGTGGACGGTTCGACCCCGAAACCGAACGGCGTGACGCCGTGGCCGCCACCGTCCTCCGCCACGGCGGCCGGGGCGCACAGGACGAGGGCGCCGGTGCCCAGCAGTGCGGCCGAAGCGACGCGTATCGCGCGCATGTGTTTCCTCCGGTCCCCGAGGAGCAGCCCGCGGCCTCTGCCGCCTGCGCCGTGCGTGCACCTCGATGTCCGGAACGCTAGGAATGTTCGCGCGGGTGCGCGAACCCAGTAGCGCGAACGGGTCATCCGTGTCGGCCGTCCGGGCGAAATCCCCGCTGTGGACGGGGCGTGCGCGGTGCGGCGCGCACGCCCCCTGGCGGTCCTCCGTGGCGGAGGTCCGGTCCCTCAGCCCTTGATGTTCGGGAAGAGGTCAAGGAACGGCTGTGCCGTCGCGTCCATGCCCCGGCTGTAGGGGGAGTCGAAGATCCAGATCAAGAAGAGCATGAACGCGATCGTGGCGGAGAACAGCCCGGCGAGGACGAGTTCCCGCGGGGTGCGCCGGATCTGCAGGGCGAACACCATGCCGATGGTGACCACCGCTCCGAAGAACAGCCCGAACCACACCACGCCGGGCATCGTGGCCCCCGTGGACTCGGCGCGGGCGCTGCGCGCCTGGTCCACCGCCGTCACCTGGTCGACGAGCGGTTGGTAGGCCTGCGCCTCGAAGTCCGTCCTCGGCTGGTAGTCGGTGACATCGCGGCGGATGCGGTCGAGCAGCCTGGTGCCGGTGTCGGTGAGGCGGTCCTCGCGCTCCATCGTCCTCCACTCGGTGCGGACGACGTGTCCGACATAGGCGTTGACATCGGTCCGAATGCCGTCGCGGATGTCGGGCGGGTAGACCCGGACCCGTTCCGAGATCTCGTGCAGCGCCTGGGCCTCCGCCTGCACATGGTCCTGGGCGGCGCTGCGGGCCTCCCAGACCCCGGCGATGGCCAGGCCGAGGACGATGGCGTAGACGACGCCGATCCACATGGTCATGTACTCGATGACGTCGGGGGTCTCGCTGGGGTCGTCGTCCTCGGCGGCGGTCCGGTGCCGCACCAGGGTGATGACGACCACCACGGCGCACGCGCCCAGCATCGCGAGGACGAGAACAAGCCAATCCGACAACAGGTGCCTCCAGGTACGAGCGGATCGAAGCGGATCGAGGTGCCGGCGGTCCCGGTGTCAGCGGGGACGCAGTGCGGCGACGGCGACGATCGCGGGGATGGCGATGAGCAGGACGTAGGTGACCGGGGAGGTCCGGTCGGGCGCCGGGAGGCCGGCCGGCCGGGGGTGGTGGCGCGGATAGTGGACCGGGGTCGCGGAGGACCGCGGGGCGGGCTCGGCCGACGGGCGGGGTGCGGGAGCCGGGGTACGGGTCGGCGTCGGTGTCGGCATCGGCGTCGCGGTGGGGGCCGGCCGCGGCGGGGCCGGCGGTTTCGGCTTCGGCGGTGGCGGCGGTTCGGGCGTGGGCTTCGGTGGCGTGGGTTTCGGCGGTGGTGACGGGGGTGGCGGCGGTGTCGGAGTGGGCGTCGGTGTGGGCGTGGGGCGGGGCGGAGGCGTGGGCGTGGGACAGCCCGGAGGAATCGGCCAGGAGCCGCCCGCGACGGCCACCGCCACCGTGCCCTCCGGGCCCGTCGAGGCGTAGGCGCAGGCGTCGCCCCGGGCCGTGCCGGCCGGACAGCCCACGAAGGCCCACACCAGCGTCACCAGGGCCAATGTCCTTGCCGCGGGCGGGAATCGGGTCGCTTCGGGTCCATGCACGACCGAGAGCATGGGGTGTGCGGAGTCCGGCCACGCCGCAGAGCCCGCGGATTGCCTCGAAGGGGGTAAGCGACTTTCGGGCGGTTTGAAACACCGGCCCCCCACACCCCACTCAGCCCGCACGCCTGTGCGCCCCACCGCCTTGCGATTCGGCGGCGCCTCGAAGGGGCGCGGGGCTGTGTCGATTTGCGGCTCCGCCGCGCGGGCGCGATCAGCCACGATGCTGCCGCAGGTGCAGGCCACCGTCACCTGCCGTCGGCGTCCCGCACCGGAGAACGGCCCGCGCCCGGAGACGCCCGTGCCTCGGCGTCCATGGTGGTGTGGCGGGGAGGAGCCAGGAGGACGGCCCCGGCGAAGTCCCTTGCGGTTCGGCAACGCGCCGAAGGGGCGCGGGGCGGTATCGAATTGCGGCTCCGGCGCGCGGGCGCGATCAGCCACGACGGTGCCGCAGACAACCGACGACACTGTGCGGCACATCCGGCAGGGTCGGCCCGGGACCGGAGACGTCGGCATCCGGGGTGGTCTGGTGCGGGCCGGGTCAAGAAATCTTCTGGGCGGTTGAACACGGGGACCCGTCGCGTCCGTACCCAGTGTCGTGCGGCGGCGCAGCGGGCGCTGCAATATCCAGGCGATAATGGGGAGTTGACGATGAAGACCTCGTGGCGGGCCGCCTCACTGGTGGCGACGGCCGCTTCGGTGCTGGCACTGACGACGGCGTGCGGTCAGGACAATGTCACCACCCCCTCGTCGGCGGCCCAGAACGTCGGGGCCACGGCCCCGGCGGGCGGATACGGCGGCGCCGGCACGGGGACCGGCGCGGGCAACGGCTACGGCGCCGACGGCAGCCAGAGTTCCAGCTCCCCGACCCCGGCCGCGCCCGCGGGAGCCCTCACGGTCGCCGCCAACCCCGAGCTGGGCAAGGTCCTGACCGACGGCTCGGGCCTCACCCTCTACCGCTTCGACCAGGACACCGCCAAGCCGCCCAGGTCGAACTGCGACGGCGACTGCGCCACGACCTGGCCGCCGGTGCCCGCGGACGACGCGAGCGCCGGTACCGGCATCGACAAGGCCCTGCTCGGCGAGGTGACCCGCGCCGACGGCAGCAAGCAGCTGACCGTGGGAGGCTGGCCCGCCTACCGGTACGCGAAGGACGTCAACGTCGGCGACGTCAACGGCCAGGGCGTGGGCGGCAAGTGGTTCGCGCTCGCCCCCGACGGCAAGAAGGCGGCCCAGTCGGACCTGCCCGGCCTGTCCACCCGCAAGGACCCCAAGCTGGGCGAGATCGTCGTCGACAAGAACGGTATGACGGTCTACCGCTTCATGAAGGACAAGGCGTGGCCCAAGCCCGTCTCGAACTGCACCGGGGACTGCCTGGCGAAGTGGCCGGCGGTCGCTCCGGTCGACGCCGACGACACCAAGGGCGTCGAGAAGAAGGGCCTGATGGGCTTCACCCGGTCCGACGGCGCCAGGCAGATGACCGTCGACTGCTGGCCGATCTACACCTTCGCCGGTGACGAGGCCCCGGGGGACACCAACGGTCAGGGCGTGGGCGGCACCTGGTACGCCGTCGCGCCCGACGGCAAGCCGGTCGGCGCGCCCAAGTAGGGATCACCGCCCCAGGGTTGATCTCCCCACCCCAGTCAGCATCGGACCACCGCGGAAGGGAGGGACGACGGCAAGCGAGTGCCGGACGCACGACAGGCGCACGACCACGGGTCCGCCCCCTTCGCACCGCACGGAGGGGGCGGACCGCTGCGCGACGGCGCCGTCACGCAGCGTCGTCGTTCCGGCACGTGCCGCAGGCAGTGACCGGGAACGGATGGTCAATTTCCGTTTCGGGTCGCTCCATTGGCGGGCGATCAGTAGCCTCAGCTCGAACACCGGATCGCCTACGCCTTGGAGAGATACATGGAGCGTCCCGCCTGGGCTCCACGGAGCATCGACATCACGGTGCCGAGCGTCGCGCGTATCCACGACTACTACCTGGGCGGTTCCTACAACTTCGAGGTCGACCGGGAGGCGGCCCGCAAGGCAATGGAGTTCCTGCCGGAACTCCCCAAGATCATGCAGGCGAACCGGGCGTTCATGCGCCGCGCCGTGCGCTTCGCGGTGCGGGAGGGCATCACCCAGTTCCTCGACATCGGCTCCGGCATCCCCGCGTTCGGCAACGTCCACGAGGTGGCCGGGGCGGCCCTGCCGGGCGCCCGCGTGGTGTACGTCGACCACGACCCGGTGGCGGTGGCGCACAGTCAGGCGGTGCTGGCGGGCAACGAGAACGCGGGCGTCGTCGCCGCGGACCTCCGCAAGCCCCAGGACATCCTGTCGAGCCCCGAGGTCCGGTCACTGATCGACTTGAATCGGCCAGTGGCGCTGCTGCTCGTTGCCATACTGCACTTCGTGGAAGACGCGGACGACCCCTACGGTGCGGTGGCCGAGCTGCGCGAGGCATTCGCGCCGGGCAGCCTGCTGATCCTCACCCATGCCTCGTACGAGGGAATCCCGCTGCCGCCCGAACGGGCCGCGGGAGCGGTCGACGTGTACAAGGACATTCGCAACCCGCTGATCATGCGCTCGCGCGAGGAGATCGCGCGGTTCTTCGAGGGGTACGACATGGTGGAACCCGGACTGGTGGCGATGCCGCGCTGGCGCCCTGAGCCGGAGGACCCGGACGACGAGGATCCGTTCGCCTTCTCCGGCTTCGCGGGCGTGGGGCGTACGGCGTGAGCGCGGAGCCGGACGGGCCGGAGGACAGACTGCGGCGGTTCGCGACCATCTGGAGCCGGGCCGTGTTCCCGGTGACCTCGACGTCGCTGACCCGGCCGGAGTTCGAGGAACAACTCCTGCCGCTCGCGCGCCGGCTGAGCCGTGCGCTGCGCCGGCACGGCTTCGACGCAGAGGAGGCGAAGGCGGTCGGCGCCGCGCTGATCGACGCGCACTGCACCGACCCGGAGGCGCTGACCCGCACCCTGGACTGCGTCGACGCCTACCTGGTGCTGTACTGCGGCGAGGACGGGCCGCAGGACGAACTGCGCATGCGCTGCTCCCGGTTGCAGCACGCCATGGCGGCCGGGTTCGCGCAGGCGCTGCGCGAGCGGACCCTGGCCGAGCAGGAGGCCATCGCCCGGGCCGCGTTGCAGGCCCAGGGCGTGGTGGCGAAGGCCCTGCACGCCAGCGAGGCCCGGTTCCGGGCGGTGTTCGAGGGCGCGGCCATAGGGATCGGCATCGCCGACCTCGAAGGCCGGCTGCTCCAGGTCAACGAGGCGCTGCTGCGCATGTTCGGGCTCTCCGAACAGGCGCTGCGCGGCCGCCGGGTACCGGAGTGGACGCACCCCGAGGACGCGCCGCAGATCTGGCGGCTCTACGACGAACTCGTGCGGGGCGAGCGCGAGCACTACCACGTGGAGAAGGCGTTCAACCGCACCGACGGCACGGTGCTGTGGACCAATCTCACGGTCTCCCTGCTGCGCGACGCGGACGGCAACCCGCAGTACCAGCTCGCGCTCATGGAGGACACCACCGAGCGGCGGCTGCTCAACCTGCGGCTGCGCTACGAGGCCACGCACGACGCGCTCACCGGACTGCCCAACCGCACCCTGTTCTTCGAACGCCTGGAGAAGGTGCTCGGCGCGGGCGAGGGCCAGCGCTTCGGCCTGTGCTACCTGGACCTGGACGGCTTCAAGACCATCAACGACAGCCTGGGTCACGCGGCAGGCGACCGGCTGCTGGTCGAGGTCGCCGACCGGCTGCAGGCGTGCGCCACCGCGCCCGGCGAGATGGTCGCCCGGCTCGGCGGCGACGAGTTCGTGGCGCTGACCACCGGGCCCGACACCGAGCGGGAGGTCGACGAGCTGGCCGAGCGCATCATGAACGCCCTCGTCACCCCGGTCAGCGTCGACGGCCGTGAGCTGCTGGTGCGGGGCAGCATCGGCATCGTGGAGGGCGCGGCGGGCGAGCGTACCGCCGCGGAGGTGCTGCGCAGCGCCGACATCACCATGTACCGGGCCAAGTCGGCGGGCGGCAACCGCTTCGAGCTGGCCGACGCGGAGGCCGACGCCCGCGCCATCACCCGGCACGGGCTGACCACGGCGCTGCCCGCGGCCCTGGAACGCGGCGAGTTCTTCATCGAGTACCAGCCGCTGGTGCACCTCGGCGACGGCAGCGTCCGCGGGGCCGAGGCGCTGGTCCGCTGGCTGCATCCGCAGCACGGGGTCATCGGACCCGACCGGTTCATCCCCCTCGCCGAGCACACGGGGCTGATCGTTCCGCTGGGCCGCTGGGTCCTGGAACAGTCGGTGCGCCAGGCACGCGAGTGGCGGGAACGGTACGGCGAGCAGACGCCGAGCGGCCCGCTGCGCATCAACGTCAATCTCTCGCCCTGCCAGCTGAGCCATCCCGGTCTGGTCCAGGACACGGTGGAGATCCTGGAGCGCACCGGTGTCGCGCCGGACGCGCTGTGCCTGGAGGTCACCGAGTCCGCGCTGATCGGCGCCGACGACGACCTGCTCAAGCCGCTGCGTCGGCTGGCCGAGATGGGCGTGGACATCGCCCTGGACGACTTCGGCACCGGCTACTCCAACCTCGCCAACCTGCGCCGTCTGCCGGTGAGCGTCCTCAAGCTGGACCGTTCCTTCACCCAGAGCATGCAGCGGTTCCCGGCCGACCCCGTCGACCTCAAGATCGTCGAGGGGATCGTTTCGCTCGCCCACAGCCTTGACCTGGCGGTCACCGTGGAGGGCGTGGAGACCGGCGCACAGGCCGAACAACTACGCATACTGGGCTGCGACACGGCCCAGGGCTGGTACTACGCCCGCCCCGGCCCCCCGGACCGCCTACACCACCTGGCCCTGGCAGACGCAACGAACTAGCAAGCGAGGCACTTTCCGCATACCTTCCCGCCCCCGCAGTGCCCGATGCCGCGCAAGCGATCCGGCACTGCGGCGAAGGGTCGCGGGGAACTGCGCAAAAAAACGCGCACCCCCACCGCCCCGCACCCCCCGATGGCGCTGAAGCGATCCGGCGCGACGGCTTCAGGGGCGCGGGGAACGGCGCGAGCTACCCCGACGCACCGGCACTCGCCGATGCCGCGCGAGTGATTCGGCGCTGCGGCGAAGGGGCGCGGGGAACTGCGCAAAAAACGCGCACCCCCACCGCCCCGCACCCCCCGATGGCGCAGAAGCGATCCGGCGCGTCGGCTTCAGGGGCGCGGGGAACTGCGCGAAAAGCGCGCACCCCCACGGCCCCGCACTCGCCGTTGCCGCGCGAGCGATTCGGCGCTGCGGCGAAGGGTCGCGGGGAACTGCGCAAAAAACGCGCACCCCCACCGCCCCGCACCCCCCGATGGCGCTGAAGCGATCCGGCGCGTCGGCTTCAGGGGCGCGGGGAACTGCGCGAAAAGCGCGCACCCCCACGGCCCCGCACTCGCCGTTGCCGCGCGAGTGATTCGGCGCTGCGGCGAAGGGGCGCGCGGGGAACTGCGCAAAAAACGCGCACCCCCACCGCCCCGCACCCCCCGATGGCGCTGAAGCGATCCGGCGCGACGGCTTCAGGGGCGCGGGGAACTGCGCAAAAACCCGCACCCCACCCACCCGCACCCTCGAACAACACCGCCCCACCCGCAACCCTCATGCCAAGGCGGCGCAGCCACAGTTACCGCTCAAGCAACATCCGCTGCAACTCCCGAGCAGCCCGCGGCGGCGCCACGTCACTGCGGTGCGCCAGCGCAATCGTCCGATGCAACCCCGGCCGAGCCAACGGAGTGACCCGCAGGCCCCGCCCCGACCGGGTAGCGACCATCCGCGGCACGACGGCCACCCCCAGCCCGGCCCGCACAAAACCCAGCACCGCGTCCATCTCACCGCCCTCCACCGCGAAATCCGGCTCGAACCCAGCGGAGCGACACGCGGCGACGGTCAGCTCCCGCAGGTCGTACCCGTGCCGGAACATCACCAGGCGCGCACCCTCGAGGTCGGCGATCCGCACGGGGCGGCGCCCGCCGCGGCCCGGTGCCGGGGCCTCCGGCGAGGAGACCACCACCAGGTCCTCGCGCAGCAGCTCCACCGTGGTCAGCGCCGGCGACGGCGTGGGCAGCGGCAGGACGACCAGCGCCAGATCGAGCGCGCCGCGCGCCAGCTCCCGCACGAGGTCGTGCGAGCCGCCCTCCTCGATCAGCAGCCGGATGCCGGGGTAGCGGTCGTGGAAGGCGCGCAGCACGTCCGGGAGCAGGCCGGTGCACAGGCTCGGGGTGGCGCCCAGCCGCACGCGTCCGCCGCGCAGCTGCACGAGTTCCTGCACCTCGTGCCGGGCGGTGTCCGCGTCGGCCAGGATCCGCCGGGCCAGCGGCAGCAGCGCCTCGCCGGCGTCGGTGAGCGTGATGTTGCCGCGGGCCCGCAGGAACAGATCCGCCCCCAGCTCCCGTTCCAGCGCCCTGATCTGCTGGGACAGTGAGGGCTGGGCGACATGGACCTGTTCCGCGGCCCGGGTGAAGTGCCGGGTCTCGGCGACCGCAACGAAGTACTGGAGCTGCTGGAACTGCACCCGGTCAGCATAGCCCCGTCATAGCCTGTGCCTATGGAATCGAGCTGGACCATGTCTTGGACCGATGGGGCCGAACGGCCCTAGCGTGCGGTGCATGGCACTGGCAACGCGGACGGACCGACGGCCGTCCATGGCGCGCGCGATGTGGGACAGCTCCGTCGGCAAGAAGACCGTGATGGCGGTCAGCGGCCTGATCATGCTGCTGTACCTGGCCGTCCACATGTTCGGCAATCTGAAGATCTTCTTCGGCCCGGGCGACTTCAACCGCTACGGCCACTGGCTGCGCACCATCGGCGAGCCGTTCATGCACTACGAGTGGACGCTGTGGGTCATCCGCGTCGTCCTCGTCGTCGCCGTCGTGGCGCACGCCGTCTCCGCGTACCAGCTCAGCCGCCGCGACCTCAGGGCCCGCCCGAGCAGGTATGTACACAAGAAACCGCGGGCGAGCTACGCGACGCGCACCATGCGCTGGGGCGGGATCATCCTCGCCCTGTTCATCGTCTGGCACGTCCTGGACCTGACCACCGGCACCGTGCACTCCGGCGGCTTCCAGGAGGGCCACCCGTACCAGAACGTCGTCGACACCTTCTCCACCTGGTACGGCAACGTCATCTACATCGTCGCGATGCTCGCGCTCGGCCTGCATGTGCGGCACGGCTTCTGGAGCGCCGCCCAGACCCTCGGCGTCGGCAGCCGCACCCGCGACCGCGCCCTGAAGACCGTCGCCAACGTCCTCGCGCTGCTGCTCACGGCCGGCTTCATCGCCGTACCCGTGGGCGTCATGACCGGAGTGGTGAGCTGACATGACCATCCCCACCGCCTACACGGACTACGCGACCGGTGAGCCGGTCGCCGACACCAAGGCCCCGACCGGACCGATCGAGGAGCGCTGGGACAAGCGCCGCTTCGGGGCGAAGCTGGTCAACCCCGCCAACCGCCGCAAGCACACGGTCATCGTCGTCGGCACCGGCCTCGCCGGCGGCTCCGCGGGCGCCACACTCGCCGAACAGGGCTACCACGTCGTCCAGTTCTGCTACCAGGACTCCCCGCGCCGCGCCCACTCCATCGCCGCGCAGGGCGGCATCAACGCCGCGAAGAACTACCGCAACGACGGCGACTCGATCCACCGGCTGTTCTACGACACCGTCAAGGGCGGCGACTTCCGCGCCCGCGAGTCCAACGTGCACCGCCTCGCCCAGATCTCCGTGGAGATCATCGACCAGTGTGTGGCCCAGGGCGTGCCGTTCGCACGCGAGTACGGCGGCCTGCTCGACACCCGCTCCTTCGGCGGCGTCCAGGTCTCCCGCACCTTCTACGCCCGCGGGCAGACGGGCCAGCAACTGCTGCTCGGCGCCTACCAGGCGCTGTCCCGGCAGATCGCCGCCGGGAACGTGGAGATGCATCCGCGCACCGAGATGCTGGACCTGATCGTCATCGACGGGCGGGCCCGCGGCATCGTGGCCCGTGACCTGATCACCGGAAAGATCGACACATACGTCGCCGACGCCGTCGTCCTCGCCAGCGGCGGCTACGGCAACGTCTTCTACCTGTCGACCAACGCCATGAACTCCAACGCCACCGCGATCTGGCGGGCCCATCGCCGCGGCGCCTACTTCGCCAACCCGTGCTTCACCCAGATCCACCCGACGTGCATCCCGCGCACCGGGGACCACCAGTCCAAGCTCACCCTGATGAGCGAGTCGCTGCGCAACGACGGCCGGATCTGGGTGCCGAAGGCCAAGGGCGACACCCGCCCGCCGAACCGGATCCCCGAGGACGAGCGCGACTACTACCTGGAACGCATCTACCCGTCGTTCGGCAACCTGGTGCCGCGCGACATCGCCTCCCGCGCCGCCAAGAACGTCTGCGACGAGGGCAGGGGAGTGGGCCCCGGCGGGCAGGGCGTGTACCTGGACTTCGCCGAGGCGATCAAGCGGATGGGCCGCAAGGCCGTCGAGGCCAAGTACGGCAACCTCTTCGACATGTACCAGCGGATCACCGACGAGGATCCGTACGAGGTGCCGATGCGCATCTACCCGGCCGTGCACTACACGATGGGCGGCCTGTGGGTCGACTACGACCTGCAGACCACGGTCCCCGGCCTGTTCGCCATCGGCGAGGCCAACTTCTCCGACCACGGCGCCAACCGCCTCGGCGCGTCGGCGCTGATGCAGGGGCTGGCGGACGGCTACTTCGTGCTGCCGGCCACCATCAACGACTACCTGGCCCGCCATCCGCACCAGGAGACGGTCACCGCCGAACACCCCGTCGTCCAGGAGGCCCTGGCCGAGACCGAGGACCGCCTCAACCTGCTGCTCTCCGTCGACGGCGACCGCACCCCGGACTCCTTCCACCGCGAACTCGGCGAACTCATGTGGGAGTTCTGCGGCATGGCACGCAGCGACGCCGGACTGCGCAAGGCGCTGGAGCGCATCCCGCAGATCCGTGAGGAGTTCTGGCGGCGCATCAAGGTCCCCGGCACCGGCGAGGAGTTCAACCAGTCGCTGGAGAAGGCCAACCGCGTCGTCGACTACCTGGAACTGGCCGAGCTGATGTGCCTCGACGCGCTGCACCGCGACGAGTCCTGCGGCGGCCACTTCCGTGAGGAGTCGCAGACGCCCGACGGCGAGGCGGCCCGCAAGGACGAAGCGTTCTCCTACGCCGCCGCCTGGGAGTTCACCGGCACCGGCGAGGCGCCCGTCCTGCACAAGGAAGACCTGGTCTTCGAGTACGTCCACCCCACTCAGCGGAGCTACGCATGAAGCTCACCCTGCGCGTCTGGCGGCAGCGCAACGCCGACGCCGAAGGCGCCATGTCCACCTACGAGGTGGACGGGATCTCCTCCGACATGTCCTTCCTGGAAATGCTCGACACGCTCAACGAGGAACTCATCCTCAAGGGCGAGGACCCGGTCGCCTTCGACCACGACTGCCGCGAGGGCATCTGCGGCGCCTGCAGCCTGGTGATCAACGGCGATGCGCACGGACCCGAGCGCACCACCACCTGCCAGCTGCACATGCGGTCCTTCAAGGACGGCGACACGATCGACATCGAGCCGTGGCGGGCCTCGGCGTTCCCGGTGATCAAGGATCTGGTGGTGGACCGGTCGGCGTTCGACCGGATCATCCAGGCCGGCGGCTACATCACGGCGCCGACCGGGGCCGCGCCCGAGGCCCATGCGACGCCCGTGCCCAAGCCGGACGCCGACTTCGCGTTCGAGCACGCGGAGTGCATCGGGTGCGGGGCGTGCGTCGCCGCATGCCCCAACGGGGCGGCGATGCTGTTCACCTCCGCCAAGGTCAACCACCTCAACGTGCTGCCGCAGGGGGCGCCCGAGCGGGAGACGCGCGTGCTGGACATGGTGGCGCAGATGGACGCGGAGGGGTTCGGTGGGTGCACGCTCGCCGGGGAGTGTGCCACTGCCTGCCCCAAGGGCATTCCGTTGATGTCGATCACCAGCATGAACAAGGAGTGGTTGCGGGCCGTGCGGAAGGGGTAACGCGGGGGTTGCGCAGTTCCCCGCGCCCCTATCGGGGTGGGCTTTCGTTTCGTTTCGGGTGCGGGTGTGTTGTGGCTGGTCGCGCAGTTCCCCGCGCCCCTATCGGGGTGGCTTTCGATTCCTTTCGGGTGCGGGTGCGTCGTGGCTGGTCGCGTAGTTCCTCGCGCCCCTGGTGGGGCGGTCGGGCAGGGGATTTTGGGAGCGTTCGCCTTGGGGCGGACGGGCGGGGTCGGGAGTGGTGCTCACCGGCCCCGTCTCGCTTTGTGCGGGGGCGCTGAGCGAGCCGTTCAACAACCTCACACCCGGTTTCTCTGCGCCGGTCACGCGGAGGTCAGTCGGCATCGGAAGAACAGGGGCGGCAGACCGAACGCCACCGGTCCGCCGTCCGCTCCGCCGACCCGGCCCGTGACCAGGAGAGAGCCATGACCGGCGTTTCCACCCTCGACCGCCCCCCACAGCCCGCGGCGCCCACCCGCTACACCGTCACGCTCGCCGCCGACGAGGCCGACGTGCGTGCCGCCCAGCGGCTGCGGCACGAGGTCTTCGCCGGGGAGATGGGCGCCCTGCTGTCCACCCCGCAGCCGGGCCACGACATCGACCCCTTCGACGCGTACTGCGACCACCTGCTCGTGCGCGACACCGTCACCGGGCAGGTCGTCGGCACCTACCGGCTGCTGCCGCCGGACCGGGCCGCGGTCGCCGGACGACTCTACTCCGAGGGCGAGTTCGATCTGACCGCGCTCGACGGCATCCGGCCGGGCCTGGTCGAGGTCGGCCGCTCCTGCGTGCACCCCGACCACCGTGACGGCACCGTCATCGGGCTGATCTGGGCCGGGATAGCCCGCTACATGGTGGACCGCGGGCACGAGTGGCTGGCCGGCTGCTGCTCCATACCGCTCGCCGACGGTGGCGCCCTCGCCTCCGCCACCTGGCACCGGGTCAGCGCCAAGCACCTGGCCCCCGAGGAGTTCCGGGTACGGCCCCTGCTGCCGTGGGTGCCGAACGCCGAGGCCCCGGCCGAGCGGACCGAACTGCCGGCGCTGCTGCGCGGCTATCTCCGGCTCGGCGCCTGGGTGTGCGCCGAGCCCGCGCACGACCCGGACTTCGGGGTCGCCGACCTGTACGTGCTGCTGTCGATGCGCCGGGTCAACCCGCGCTATCTGCGGCACTTCCTCTCGCTCGTCCCGGCCTGATGAGCGTCTGGCTGCCCAGCGCGCCCTGCACCCCGGGGGCGTGCGTGGAGCCGACGGGGTCCGCCACGGCCGTACCGCGCGCCGTGCTGCGGATCACCGGGGTCGTGGTCCTGGTGCTGACCGGGATCGCGCTGTCCCCGCTCGGCGGGAGGGTCCCCGCCGGGCTGGTCGGGCGGTGGTGCCGGGCGATCGTGCGGGCCGCAGGGGTCCAGGTCCGTATCACCGGCACCGCCGCGCCCACCGGCGGTCTGCTCCTGGTGGCCAACCACATCTCCTGGCTGGACATCCCGTTGCTGGCCGCCGTGCGCCCGGCGCGCATGCTCGCCAAGACGGAGATCCGCCGGTGGCCCGTGGCCGGGGCCCTGGCGGCCCGGGCCGGTGCCCTGTTCATCGAACGCGACCGGCTGCGCGCCCTGCCAGGCACCGTCGCCCGCATCGCGCAGTCGCTGCGCGGCGGTGCCGCGGTCGTGGCCTTCCCCGAGGGCAGCACCTGGTGCGGGCGGGCCCAGGGCCGCTTCCACCGAGCCGTCTTCCAGGCCGCCCTCGACGCGGACGTACCGGTCCAGCCGGTGCGGCTGCACTACCGGGTCGCGGGCGGCCCGGCGAGCACCGCCCCGGCCTTCGTCGGCGAGGACACGCTGCTCGCCTCCCTGTGGCGGGTGGCGACATCGCGCGGCCTGGTGGCCGAGGTGGAGGTC
The DNA here is from genome assembly GCF_044765425.1 of Streptomyces sp. NPDC102462. Taxonomy (NCBI): domain Bacteria; kingdom Bacillati; phylum Actinomycetota; class Actinomycetes; order Kitasatosporales; family Streptomycetaceae; genus Streptomyces; species Streptomyces sp. NPDC102462. The sequence continues at coordinate 69,131 of NZ_JBIWKB010000025.1, forward strand.
CGGCCGGTGATCCCGGCGGGCAGCCATCCCGACCGCCGTTCTCTCGCCCGTGCCGCCGAGCCGGTCGCGCACGAGCCCGGCTGGACCCATGCGGCCCTGGTCACCGGCGCCTCACGGGTGGAACCGGCGCTCGGCGCCCGCGCGGCCTGAGACCGGAGCCGCCGCGGTCCGACCGGTTCGCCCTGACCCTGGTGGCGGCGGGCGGACCGCGCAAGGCGCACGGGCCAGCGGCACAGGACCGGCCCCGGCGGCCAGGTTCATCGCGACCGCCGTTCCCTGGCCCGTGCCGCCTAACCGGCCGCGCACGTGCCCGGCTGGACGCATGCTGCCCTGGTCACCGGCGCCTCGCCGGTCGGCTGCACCGGTGACAGTTGATCTACGGGTGCGGAGGAACGTCCCTGTCCTGGCCGCCCAGCTCGTCCTTCATCTTCTGCTGCGCCGTGTCGACCTGGGACTGGTACTTGTTGCCGGTCCTCTCATCGGCGTAGTCGCCGGCCTTGTCGATGCCCTTGCTCGCCTGGTCCTCGTGACCCTTGAGCATGCCCTTGAGCTTGTCCATGAGGGACATGGCAACCCTCCTAGCTGATATAGAGGCTTCTCTCCCAGACTCACCGGCCCGGACGCGGTTCGCATCTCGGCGGAGCGCGGTCGTACGGATGCAGGAGTGTCCCTTATGTGCCAGTTTGGACGGAGGTATGCCTGCCGCCGCAGAAAGGCCCGCGAGGATGACCACTCCCGGATTCGGATTCGGACGCAGCCCCTTCGAGGAGTTCGACGAGCTGATGTCCCGCTTCTTCGGCGGGACCGGCCGGGCCGCGCCCGCCCGGCGGGTGCAGCGGGTCGACATCGGCAGCCTTCTGTCGGAGCGGGCCCGCGAGCTGGTCGCTCAGGCGCGGGACATCGCGGCGGCGGAGAGCAGCGAGGACCTGGACGCCCGGCATCTGCTGGCCGCCGCCACCGAGCATGATTCGACCCGGCGCCTGATCAGCGAGGCCGGCGCGGACCCCGACGGCATCCGGGAACGGCTCGGCACCGCCGCGGGCAGCGGCGAGAAGAGCGAGCCCGCCACCCTGACCCCGGCCGCCAAACGCGCCCTGCTCGACGCCTACCGGCTCTCACGCGCCGAGGGCGCCTCGTACATCGGCCCCGAACACCTGCTGCGGGCGCTCGCCGCGAACCCGGAGTCGGCGGCCGGCCGGGTGCTGGCGGAGGGCGGCTGGGAGCCGACCCGGATGCCCGCGGAGAGCGCCGCCGAGCGGCGCGGGCCCAGCAACACGCCGACCCTGGACGAGTACGGCCGTGACCTCACCGAGGACGCACGGGCGGGCCGCCTGGACCCGGTGATCGGCCGCGACGACGAGGTCGAGCAGACCATCGAGGTGCTGTCGCGGCGCAGCAAGAACAACCCGGTCCTCATCGGCGACCCCGGCGTCGGCAAGACCGCCATCGTCGAGGGGATCGCCCAGCGCATCGCCGCCGGGGACGTGCCCCGGACCCTCAAGGACAAACGGCTGGTCTCCCTGGACCTGGCCGGACTGGTGGCCGGGACCAAATACCGCGGCGAGTTCGAGGAACGGCTGAAGAAGCTGCTCGCCGAGGTTGGCGAGCACGGCGACGAACTCGTGCTCTTCCTCGACGAGTTGCACACCGTCGTCGGGGCCGGTTCGGGCGGCGAGGGCGCCCTGGACGCGGGCAACATGCTCAAGCCCGCCCTGGCCCGCGGTGAGCTGCACCTGATCGGCGCGACCACGGTGGACGAGTACCGCAGGCACATCGAGAAGGACGCCGCCCTGGAGCGCCGCTTCGCGCCGATCCTGGTCGGCGAGCCCACCGTGGACGACACCGTGGAGATCCTGCACGGCCTGCGGGACCGCTACGAGGCCCACCACCAGGTGCGCATCACCGACGAGGCGGTCGTGGCGGCGGCCGAGCTGTCCGACCGGTACATCACCTCACGGTTCCTGCCCGACAAGGCGATCGACCTGATGGACCAGGCCGCCGCCCGGGTGCGGCTGCGCGCGAAGACTCCGCTCGCCGACACCCGGGACGTCGAGGACCGGATCGCCGCGCTCAACCGGGAGAAGGACCAGGCGGTCGCCGACGAGGAGTACGAGCGCGCCAAGGAACTGCGCGACCGGATCAAGGAGGCCGAGACCCGGCTGGCCGAGGCGGCCAAGGCGCAGGAACGGACCCCCGAGGTCACCGCCGAGGACATCGCCGCGGTCGTCTCCCGCACCACCGGCATCCCCGTGGCCCAGCTCACCGAGGAGGAGCGGCAGCGGCTGATGCGGCTGGAGGAGCACCTGCACGAGCGGGTCGTCGGCCAGGACGAGGCGATCACCGCCGTCGCACGCGCCGTCCGGCGGGCCCGCGCGGGCATGAGCGACCCGAACCGGCCCGTGGGCAGCTTCCTGTTCCTGGGCCCGACCGGCGTCGGCAAGACCGAACTGGCCCGCGCCCTGGCCGCCGCCCTCTTCGGCGACGACACCCGCATGATCCGCCTCGACATGAGCGAGTTCCAGGAGCGGCACACCGTCTCCCGGCTGGTCGGCGCCCCGCCCGGATACGTCGGCCACGAGGAGGCCGGGCAGCTCACCGAGGCGGTGCGCAGACAGCCGTACGCGGTGCTGCTGCTGGACGAGGTGGAGAAGGCGCACCCGGACGTCTTCAACACACTGCTCCAGTTGCTCGACGACGGCCGGCTGACCGACTCCCAGGGACGCACGGTCGATTTCAAGAACACGGTGGTCATCATGACGTCGAACATCGGCGCCGACCGGATCCTGGCCGCCGGCGTCGAGGACTACCCGAAGGTCCGCGAGTCGGTGATGCCGGTCCTGCACCAGCACTTCCGGCCGGAGTTCCTGAACCGCATCGACGAGATCATCGTCTTCCGCGGACTGGACCGCGCCCAGCTGCGGCAGATCGTCGACCTGCTCCTCGAGCACACCCGGCGCCGGCTGCACGCGCAGGAGGTCGGCCTGGAGGTCACGGACGAGGCCGCCGCGCTGCTCGCGGACATCGGTCATCAGCCGGACTTCGGAGCCCGCCCGCTGCGCCGCACCATCCAGCGCGAGGTCGACGACCGGCTCGCCGACCTGCTGCTGTCCGGCGGGCTCTCCCCGGGCGACCGGGCCGTGGTGGATGTGGCCGGCGGCTCGGTGACGGTCCGCGCCGACAAGCCGGCGGCCGTGGGCTGACGGCCGCCCCGCGGATCACGCGGGGGCGGTCGCGGGGCGCACGATCCGGGCCAGGCGCCGGTAGGAGTCGAGCAGGGCCGCACGGTCATACGAGCTGGTCGTGACCAGGACCTCATCGGCCCCGGTCTCCTTGAGCAGCGTCTCCAGCTCGCTGCCGACCTGGTCCTCGGTGCCGGCGACATGACCGTTCAGGGCGGACTCGTAGCAGCCGCGTTCCCTCGCGGTCATGGCGCGGGCCTCCACCGCCTCGGCCGGGAGCAGCGGCGGGAAGGTGCCGTGCGTGCGCGAGTACGCCATGGACCACGCCTCGGGGACGAGCAGCCGCCGCGCCGCCGCCTCGGAGCCGGCCACCGCGATCGTGCCCGAGATCACCACATAGGGCCGCGACGCCCATGGCGAGGGCCGGAAACCCGTCCGGTACGCGTCGATGCCACGCAGCATCCGCTCGCGGTCGCGCAGATCCCCGATGACCAGGGGCAGCCCGGCGCGGGCCGCGATGCCCGCGCCCTCGCCCATGGCGAGCACGAACGGCGGCACGCGCAGCCCCTCCGCCGGGCGGGCGTGCACCCCGGTCGGTGAGCCGCCGCTGAACCAGCCGAGCAGTTCACCGAGTTGCGCCGCGAAGTCCTCGGCGGCGTCCTTGTCGCGCCCGAGGGCCTTGCGGACCCCGTCCGTGAAGCCCACGGAGCGGCCCAGGCCCATGTCGATCCGCCCCGGAAACAGCGACTCCAGAACGCCGAACTGCTCCGCCACGACCAGGGGTTGGTGGTTGGGCAGCATCACACCGCCGGTGCCGACCCGGATCGTGCGGGTCGCGGCGGCCACGGCCGCGGCCAGCACCGTCGGCGCGGAGCCGGCGACGCCGGGGACGCCGTGGTGCTCGGAGACCCAGAGGCGGTGGTAGCCGAGCGCTTCCAGCTCCCGGGCCAGCGCGACGGTGTCACGCAGCGCCTCGGCGTGCGGGTGGCCCTCGCGGGTGCGGGAGCGGTCGAGGACGGAGAAGCGGGTTGTGTGGATCAGGGGGCTCACATGGGTGTCAACGCGGTGGGGGCTCCGGGATTCCCGTCGGCTGGCCGGCGCCGGCCTTGGCCGTCAGCGGCGGGTGGCTTGAGCGCCGTCGGAGTGTGCGGGTGCGTTGTGGTTGTTCGCGCAGTTCCCCGCGCCCCTGGGCCCGCGATGCCGGATCGCTTCAGCGTCGTCGGGGTGTGCGGGGTGAGTGTGGTTGCTCGCGCAGTTCCCCGCGCCCCTTAAGGTGAGGTGGGTGATGGACAGTGGTGGGCGGCCGGTGGCCGTGTTCGATCTTGACAACACCCTTGCTGACACCGCGCACCGGCAGCGGTTTCTGGAGGGCAGGCCGCGTGACTGGGACGGGTTCTTCGCCGCCGCGCCGCAGGACCCGCCGATCGCCGAGGGCGTGGCGCTGGTCAAGGAGAGCGCGGGGGAGTGCGACATCGTCTATCTGACCGGGCGGCCCGAGCGCTGCCGGCGTGACACGCTCGATTGGCTCGCCGCTCAGGGGCTGCCGGAGGGCCGGCTTCTCATGCGCTCCCGTACCGACCGCAGGCCCGCCCGGTTCACCAAGCTGGAGATGCTGCGCCGGCTGGCCGGCGACCGTGAGGTCCGCGTCCTCGTGGACGACGACGAGTTGGTGTGCGACGACGCCGAGCGGGCCGGATTCACCGTGGTGCGCGCCCGCTGGGCGGACCGGTCAGCGGCGCTGGCGGACGCCCAGGAGCGGGAGGGCCGCACCTGAGCGGCGCCGTCGGCGGGCCGACGGCGCGGGCGGGGTCTCAGTCGTCGTCCTCGATGCGGAACCCCACCTTCAGGCCGACCTGGTAGTGCTCGACGCGCCCCTCCTCGATCTGGCCCCTGACCTGCGTCACCTCGAACCAGTCCAGGTTGCGCAGCGTCTGTGCGGCGCGGGCGATGCCGTTGCGGATGGCCTGGTCGACGCCTTCGTGCGAGGTGCCGACGATCTCGGTGACCCGGTAGGTGTGGTGGGACATGGGTGCTCCGTACGTTGTCGGCCGGCGCTGGATGAGCGACGCGTGCCGTGCGGTCGGTGTGGCACGCGTCACTCCACCGTGCCGTATGCGGCGGCGGGGCGCGAGGCGTCGCGTCCGTACCTCCGGGTAGTACTTGACCCCCGCATTGGTCCATACCAAAATCAGCACACCCGTACGAGCCACCGCTCGTCCCCCCACGTCGGGCCCCTTCCCCCTGTCCGTCAGACAGAACAGGACCCCTCGTGAGACAGGTTCCGGTGCGACGCCGTCTGCTCGCCCTCTGCTGTGCGTCCGCCTTCCTCGCCGTCGGCTGCGGCCTGCTGCCGGGCGGCGGCGAGCGCCACACGGTCACCGTGTGGCTGATGAAGGGCAGCGCCTCGCAGGACTTCCTTGACCGCTTCAAGGAGGACTTCGAGCGCGGCCACGAGGACATCCGCCTCGAGTTCCGCGTCCAGGAATGGACCGGAATCGTCGACAAGGTGCACAAGGCGCTCAGGGCGGACTCCGGGACCGGTCCCGACGTCATCGAGGTCGGCAACACCCAGGTCTCGCAGTACGTCGAGGGCGGCCGGCTGACCGACCTGACGCTGGAGTCGATGCGCGACTGGGACAAGCGCCACTGGCTGCCCGGCCTCGCCGAACCCGGCCAGGACGGCTCCCGCCAGTTCGGCATCCCCTGGTACGCCGCCAACCGGGTCGTCATCTACCGCAAGGACCTGTTCGAGCAGGCCGGCATCAGCCGGCCGCCCAGGACCCGCGACGAGTGGCTTACGGACACCGAGAAGCTCAACACGGGCGGCAACCAGGGCATCTACCTCGCCGGCCAGGACTGGTACACGCTCTCCGGGTTCATCTGGGACGAGGGCGGTGAACTCGCCGAGGAGACGGACGGCCTGTGGCGGGGCACCCTGGACACCTCGGTCGCGCTGCGCGGCATGGACTTCTACCGCAGGCTCCAGGCGCTCGGGGCCGGCCCCGTCGACGCCGACGAGGAACACCCGCCGCAGGCCGGCGTGTTCGCGGACGGCAAGGTGGCGCAGATCGTGGCCGTGCCCGGGCTCACCCAGACCATCCTCCAGCAGAACCCCGAACTCAAGGGAAAGCTCGGCTACTTCCCGGTGCCCGGCCGGAGCGCCGACCGGCCCGGGTCCGTGTTCACCGGAGGCTCCGACCTGATCGTGCCGCAGAACACCGACGACCCGGACGGTGCCGTGGCCGTCGTCGCCGCGCTCACCGGCGCCAAGTGGAACACCGAACTGGCCCGCACCATGAACTACGTGCCCAACAAGACGACGCTGGCGAGCGCCGTCGACGGCGCGGAGGGGGTCGCCGCCATGGCGGCCGGTGCCGCACACGGCCGGGCGACCCCCAACACACCGCAGTGGACCGCGGTCGAGGCCGACAACCCGATCAAGGAGTACATGACCCGGGTGCTCGGCGGCGCGGACCCGCAGACCGAGGCCCGCCGCGCCTCCGAACGGATCACCGAGGCGCTCACCCCGGGCCTCGGGTGAGGGCCCCTCGCCGTCCCGTCGCTCCCGGTCTCAGCGCGCTGTGCTCAGCGACAATGCGAAGCGGCCCTCCGTGTCGGTCCACCAGTGGGTCGACTCCAGTCCCGCGGCGGCCAGTTCCGCGGCCACCCCGGCCTCGCGGAACTTCGCCGACACCTCGGTGCGCAACTCCTCGCCCGCCGCGAAGTCCACGGCGAGGTCCAGCGCGGGGATCTTCACGGTCTGGGCCGTGCGGGCCCGCAGCCGCATCTCGATCCACTCGTTCTCCGCGTCCCACAGCGCCACATGGTCGAACGCGTCCGGATCGAAGTCGGCGCCCAGCTCACGGTTGACGACGGCCAGTACGTTCTTGTCGAACGCGGCCGTCACCCCGGCCGCGTCGTCGTACGCCCGGACCAGGGTCCGCTCGTCCTTGACCAGGTCCGTGCCGAGGAGCAGGGAGTCGCCCGGCGACAGCAGCCGCCGCACCGAGGCCAGGAAGGCGGCCCGTTCGGCCGGCAGCAGATTGCCGATCGTGCCGCCGAGGAAGGCCAGCAGCCTCGGGCCGGGCGTCCCCGGCAGGGTCAGCCCGGCCGTGAAGTCCGCGATCAGGGCGTGCACGGCGAGCCCCGGCCGTTCCTCGACGAGGGCACGGCCGGCCCCGACGAGCGCGCTCTCGCTGACGTCCACCGGGACGTAGACGCGCAGGTCGGTGAGGGCGTCGATCAGATGCCGGGTCTTGTCCGAGGAACCCGAGCCCAGTTCGACCAGGGTGCGGGCCCGGGTCGCGGCGGCGATCTCGTCCGCCCGGGTGAGCAGGATCTCCCGCTCGGCGCGCGTCGGGTAGTACTCGGGCAGTTCGGTGATCCGCTCGAACAGCTCACTGCCCCGCGCGTCGTAGATCCACTTCGGCGGCAGCGATTTGGGGTCGGCGGTCAGGCCGCGGCGGACGTCGGCGCGCAGCGCCGCGTCCGTGGCGTCCTCCGGGAGGGTGCGGGTGACGTGCAGGGGAGTCACGTGCAAGGCTCCTTAGGTGCGGGTGCCGGGTCCTTGAGCGAGCTGAGCCGGACCTCGGCGCGGTCCGCCCGGAGCAGGGTGCGGTCGGGCACCTCACACCAGCGCGGATCGTCGTCGTACGGCTCGGAGGCGACGACGGTGCCGCCGCCCGGCCCGGTGCGGTACCAGAGGGTGTCGCCCCAGGCGGTGGCCAGCACGGCGGCGCCGTCGGTCAGCAGCAGATTGAGCCGCGAGGCCGGGGCCGCCTCGGCCAGCTCACGGACCGTGCCGGTCAGCGCCAGGCCGGGGTCCTCGCCCGCGCGCAGCCGGTGCAGCAGCAGCGCCCAGACGAACGCCGAGTCGGTGCGCGCCTCGAGCGACAGCATCTCCACCGGTGGCAGGCCGGGGACCAGCGGCGCCGCCGCCGCGGGCCACCCGGCCACGGCGCCGTTGTGGCTGAACAGCCAGCGGTCCCCGGCGAACGGCGCCGCCGCGGCCGCGCCGTCCGCGCCCGGCAGAGTGGCGTCGCGCACCGCGGCGAGCAGCGCGCCGGTGCGCACGACCCGGGCCAGGTCGGCGAAGGACGGATCGGCCCAGATCGGCCCGGGCTGCCGGTAGCGGGCGGGCACCGGGTCGCCCGGCGCGTACCAGCCCACCCCGAAACCGTCGGCGTTGACCGTCCCGGAGCGCTGCCGTCGCGGTGCCCACGACTGCCGGTACAGGCCGTGCGGCGGGTCCACCAGGAGCCGGCCGAGCGATTCCTCGGGACCCACATAGGCCAGGTGCCGGCACATCAGACGTCTCCCGAGCGGGCCGTGCGGAACCCGGCGAAGATCTGCCGCCGGATCGGGTAGTCCCAGTTGCGGAACGTGCCCCGGCAGGCCACCGGGTCCACCGCGAAGGAACCGCCGCGCAGCACCTTGTGGTCGGACCCGAAGAACACCTCCGAGTACTCCTTGTACGGGAACGCGGTGAACCCCGGGTAGGGCAGGAAGTCGCTCGCCGTCCACTCCCAGACGTCGCCGATCAACTGGTGCACGCCCAGCGGCGACGCACCGGCCGGACAGCTGCCGGCCGGGGCCGGCCGCAGATGGCGCTGGCCCAGGTTGGCGTGCTCGGGCGTCGGGTCGGCGTCGCCCCACGGGTAGCGTGTCGAGCGGCCCTGGACGGGGTCGTGCCGGGCGGCCTTCTCCCACTCCGCCTCGGTGGGCAGCCGCCGCCCGGCCCAGCGCGCGTACGCGTCCGCCTCGTACCAGCACACGTGCAGCACCGGTTCGTCGGGCGGTACGACCTCGGTGACACCGAAGTGCCGGCGCAGCCACTGCCCGCCGTCGCGGTGCCAGAACAGCGGGGCGACGATGCCGTGCCGGCGGATGTGCGCCCAGCCCGCCGGCGCCCACCAGCGTTCGTCGGTGTAGCCGCCGTCCTCGATGAACGCCTGGTACGCGGCGTTCGTCACCGCGGCGGTGTCGATGTGGAAGGGCGCCACCTCGCGCCGGTGCGCGGGCCGTTCGTTGTCCAGCGCCCATGGTTCGGTGGAGGTGCCCATGGTGAACGGGCCCCCGGGGACCAGGACTTCGGCCGGCCCGTCGAACGGCGGCGCCGGGGCGGGGTCGGGCGCGGTCAGGGCGGGCGGGCCCGTGCGCAGCTGATGGGTGATCAGCATGGTCTCGTCGTGCTGCTGTTCATGCTGGGCGATCATCCCGAAGGCGAAGCCCGCCTCGGTCAGCCGGCTCCCGTGGAACGCGGTGCTCTCCAGCAGGTCGAGGGCGTGGCCGCGCACCTCGGCCGCGTACCGGCGGGCCTCGTCGGGCGGCAGCAGCGGCAGCGTGGGACGCTCGGCGCGCGGATGCTCGAAAGCGTCGTACAGGCTGTCTATCTCCGGGCGCATCGCCTCCCGCCCGCCGACCGCCCGCAGCAGCCACAGCTCCTCCTGGTTGCCGATGTGGGCGAGGTCCCACACCAGCGGGGACATCAGCGGCGAGTGCTGTGCGACGAGGTCGGGCTCCTCGACACAGCCGGTCAGCAGGGTGGTGCGGGTGCGGGCCCGGGTGAGCGAGGCCAGCGCGCGGTCGCGGACGGCCTCGCCGTCCATCTCGGGGGCGGTCATGCGGGGAAGTCCTTCCCGTGAGCGGGGTGCGTGTGCATCGGGCGGAGCCGGGTCCGCCCGTCCGGGGCGCGCAGTGCGTCGAGCAGGTCGTCGGCGGGGCAGCGGCCCCGGCGGACATAGCGGTCGTGGTACGCCGCGACGGCGTCCATGACCTCGGTGGTGGCGCCGAGCCGGGGCAGGGCCTCGAGGGCCGCCGTGAAACAGCCGACCGCCGCCTCGTGCAGTTCGGGGTCGCCGAGGCCGTAGCGTGCCGCGTCCAGCCACACCGGGTTGTGCGGCGCGGGCAGCGCGAGCGAGCGTTCGGCCAGGGGCTTCACGGCCCGATAAGCGGTCTCGGCGGCCTGCGGGTCGTCGAAGAGCGCGGCCGTCACGGCGAGCGGCACGATCCAGCCGTCCTCGCCCGGCTGCGCGTCGATCATGCGCAGCTCCAGATGGCCGCGCGGTCTGACCGGCGGGAACAGGGTCGTCAGATGGTAGTCCAGGTCCTCCCGGGTGGGCGCCCGGGGCGTGCGGGAGCGGGTCCAGTCGCGGAAGCTGAGTCCGTCGGGGACCGTCCAGGGGCCGCCGTCGCGGCGTACGCACATCACCGGCGCGTCCAGGACGTGCCGGGCCCAGGCGGCGCGCGGCTCGCCGCCCGGCGGGGGCGCGCCGGCCCGGCCCGGCCCGATCTCCATCCACAGCAGCTGCCGCGTGGAGAGCCAGCCGGTGGGCCGCCGCCCGGTCAGCGGCGAGTTGGCGAACGCGGCCACCAGGACCGGACCCAACTGGTGCGCGAGCCACCAGCGCCGCCCGTGGCCGAGCGGTCCGGGCTCCTCGTGGCCGGCGTCCAGGCACACCTGGACGGAGGCCGAGGCGCACATCATGTGCCGGCCGGCCGGACCCGTCCGGTCCAGGCACGCCTCCATCGCGTCGTAGCGGGGTTCGCGCAGGAAACGGCGCGGCGGGTGCCAGGGGTCGTGGCCGAGGCCGACCAACTGGAGGCCGTCGCGGCGCAGGGTCGCGCGGACGGCGTCGAGATCGGCGGAGACGGTGCCGATGCACTCCATCAGCGAGGCGGCGGGCGGCGAACTCAGCTCCAGCTGGCCGCCGGGCTCGACGGTGAGCGCCGACCTCAGGGGCACGGACCGCAGTGCGGCGTAGGCCGCTTCGAGTCGTTCGGGTGTCACGGGGAGCTGCGGTGTGCGCAGCTCGTGGACGAGCCATTCCACTTCCACGCCGAGGGCGCGCGGCGGGCCCGTCTTGAAGCAGATGCCGCGGACGAGCGCTTCGACCTCGGCCTCGGTGAGGGCGGTACGGGGGGCCGTACAGTCGCTCGCCGAAGCGGTAGATGCATCCGACATGTCGGGATCCTCCTGAGATTCCACCATGCCACCGGCCCGGATTCCGGTGGGGCCGGGCGGGCACTCGTCCCACCCAAGACCCTGGGAGTGAATCGCACAAGGGTGCGCAACCGGACGTTCCGGATCGGTCACCTCCGTTACCGTGGGCGATTCCAGCGCGTTCCCGGGCCCGGGGAAACCCCGTTGCACCGCAGCACCAGCATCACCCACGATCCGTGCATGAGCACGGCGGGGGAGAGCGCACGGCGCGCGTTCAGGACGCCCGCAGGGGGCGGCGTGAGCGCGCGCCTGCGTGCCACGGCGCGGCGGCCGGAGCGGATCGTGGCGGCCGGGGCCTCTCGCGCACCCGCGGGACACGAGGCCGCGCCGGCCGCGGCGATCGTGCCGCGCGGCGCGGCGCGGCACGCGGATGCGCGGGCCGGGGCCGGGTCAGGTGCCCCAGGCCCCGCCCGCGGACACGTTCGTCGAGGTCACGGGCGAGAGCAGCCTCCGGACCGCGGCCCGGCCGGCCGCCGCGCCGGTCGCCGTCCTGAACGCCGCCCCGGCCGTCCCCCAGGCTCCCGGCTTCGTTCGAGCGGGGGATACCTCCATCCGGGTGGCGAACACCGGCACACAGGCCTGCGGCGCAGGACGCCGGGGAGGTCAGGCTCAGTGCCAGCCGTAGCGCTCCCGCAGCCGGTGCACCACCAGGTTGAAGCGCATCCGGTCCAGGGCGCATGCCTCGCGGCGCATGCCCTCGTCGTGCAGCCGCAGTACCCGGTCCACGTCCACCCAGGAGTCCCGTCCCGAGCGGTCCCACGGCCCGCTGCCTATCGCCACCCACTCCCGGTCGCCGTCGTGCCGCTTGCTCGACAGCTGCACCGCCAGCAGGGTGCCGGCCGCCTCGCGGGCCACGACCAGCACCGGCCGGTCCTTGCCGCGACCGTCGTTCTCCTCGAACGGCACCCAGGTCCATACGATCTCCCCGGGGTCCGGGTCGCCGTCGTGCGCGGGCGCGTACTCGGTGCGCACCCGGCCCACCTTGCGGGGGTCGGCCTCGGTGGTGGCGGAGGGGCCGTAGCGGCCCGGGACGTCTTCATCGGTAAAGGCAGTCACGGGGGAACCCTAGAGGGTCCCCCGGAGGACCCGCGCGGGGCCGGACCCGGCCCGCTTCCCGGTGAGCCGCCGGGGCCGTCCCGATCAGCTCCCCGGTGAGCCGCCGGGCCCGGTTCCCGTCGAGCTGCCGGGGCCGGCGGCCCGGAACCCCCTGTCAGGGCAGTTCGACGGCGGCGGGTCGGGGGGAGTCGGTTCTGGGCCAGGGGCGGTGGGTGAGGCGTTCGATGTCCGCGTTGAACCGGCGCAGGTCCGCGATGAAGCGCCGCCGGTGCTCGGGTGTCCACTCGGCGACGACCCGGGCGAGACCGTCGGTCATGACCGCGCGCTGTACGGCCAGACGCCGCAGACCCTCCTCGGTGATCCGGTACTTGCGGGCCATCCCGCCGGCCGGGTCGGGCGTCCGCTCCACCAGCCCCTGCCGCAGCAGGGCGGAGGTCTGCCGGGTGAACGTCGACGCGGCGAGCCCGAAGGCCTCGACGAAGTCAGGCACGGACATCGGGCCCTGTGCCTCCAGCCTGCTGAGCAGCACGTACGCGCTGCGGTCCAGCTCGTCGCCGCCGCGCACACCGCGGGGCGAGGGCATGTCCCGGTGGCGCGTCAGTATCAGCAGCTCCCGCTCGATGCGTTCCCCTGCCTCTCGGGCGTCCACGCCGGTTCCTCCGTCCCCCGCGACCGTCGGCTCACCCTACGGTGGAAACACGCCATGCGAGAAGAAGTGCATCATGCACACTTGATGCATGATGCACGATGACAGTAGCGTCCCGTGCGTGACCGCATGCGCGTCTGCGCGCCACACCCCCACTCCACCCCCGCCCTGAATCTCCCACCCCCACGAGGAGAACCGGATGCGCCCCGACGACCAGGTCCTTCGTCTGCCCCTGCCCACCGACAGCCCCCTGGAGCCCCCCGCCGTATGGGAACGGCTGCGCCGGCAGTGCCCGGTGGCCACCGTCGAACTCCCCAGCGGGGACCGGGCGGCCTATCTGACCCGCTACGACCACGTCAAGTCACTCCTCACCGACGCCCGCTTCACCCGGCCCAAGGCCGGGGACGGCGCCGCCCGTATCGCCCCCGAGGGTGTGGGCGGCCCCGCGGCCGACGGCGACGGCGCGCTGACCCTGCCGGACCGCGGCGAGCCCCATCAGCGGTGGCGGCGCCAGGTCGGCAAGTACTTCACCGCCAAGCGCATGACGGCACTGCGCCCCGGGATGGTGCGCACCGCCGAACACCTCGTCGACGACATGATCCGGCGCGGCCGGCCCGGTGACCTGAAGGCCGGTCTCGGCTTCCCGCTGCCCGTCTACGTCATCTGCGACATCCTGGGCGTGCCCGCCGAGGACCGCGACCGCTTCTCCCACTGGTCCGACGCCTTCCTGAACGTCACCCGCTTCTCCGGCGAGCACACCAGGGCGGCGCACGACGACTTCATCGCGTACATGTCCGCCCACATCGAGGCGACCCGGGCGCGGCCCGGCGACGACCTGCTCGGCATGCTGATCAAGGAGAGCGGGGCGGACGGTCAGGGGCTGACCGACCAGGAACTCATCGCCACCGGCATGGGCCTGCTGGTCGCGGGCCACGAGACCACCGCGAACATGATCGGCAAGATGGTCTCCATGCTGCTGGCCGACCGCAGCCGGTGGGAGCGGCTGCTGGCCGACCCCTCCCTGGTGCGCACCGCGGTGGAGGAGTCGCTGCGGTTCGACGCCAACCTCGGCTTCGGCATGCGGCGGCACCTCACCGAGGACATCGAGATCGACGGGGAGCTGCTGCCGAGCGGCACCACCGTCGTGTGCAGCATGCCCGCGGCCAACCGGGACGAGCGGGCCTTCGCCGACGCCGACCGGATGGACCTCACCCGGTCCCCGAACCCGCATCTGACCTTCGGCGCCGGGCCGCACTCCTGCCTGGGGCAGGCCCTGGCCCGTACGGAACTCCAGGTCGCCCTGGAGGTCCTGCTGCGCAGGCTGCCCACCCTGCGGCTGGCGGTGCCCGCCGAGGAACTGCCGCGCGTCCAGGGGCTTCTGGTGGGCGGACTGAGCGCGGTGCCGGTGGACTGGTGAGCGGACCGCACCCGAAGGAAGGGGACCGCCCGTGAAGGTCAGCGTGGATCGAGACCGTTGCTGCGGTGCGGGGCAGTGCGTGCTGACCGCGCCCGAGGTGTTCGACCAGGGCGACGACGACGGCGTCGTCGTCCTGCTCGACGCGCTGCCCGCGCCGGACCGGCACGCGTCCGTGCGCGAGGCGGCGGCCGTCTGCCCGGCGGGCGCCATCACGGTGACCGACGCCCCGGACACCTGAGCCGACCGGAGTACGACGCACTTGCCCGCCGGTGGTTCGACTGGTCACCGGCCGACGCCGGGCCGGCCGGGAAGACCCCCCAAGTTTCCCGGCCTTCGGCCTTGGCGTCGCTGCCCGAGCGCTCCGCTGGATGTGCTGCGGTGCTGTGCAGTCGGTTGTCTGCGGCGCCATTGTGGCTGGTCGCGCAGTTCCCCGCGCCCCTTCGGGCGCCTCGGGGGCGGTCAGGCGTTGGTGCGTAGGTCTGCCCAGACCACCGTGCCGTCGGTTCGGGGTGAGCGGTCGGCTCCCCAGGCCGCGGCGAGCTGGTGGACCAGCAGCAGGCCCCGGCCGCCCTCGTCGCGGGGGCCGGGCCTGCGCCCGGCCGGACGGCGGGCGGTGAGGTCGTCGTCGTGCACCTCGATGCGCAGACACTCGTCGCCGGCCAGCGCTATGCCGCACAGGAAACGGGTGCTGTCCGTGTGGATGACCGCGTTGGTGGTCAGCTCGGACACCAGCAGTACGGCGTCGCAGCACAGGTCGCCCGGCACCCGCCAGGCGCACAGCCGCTCGCGCACGGTGTCGCGCGCGGCCTTCACGCTGGTGCGCAGCGCCGGGAGGCCGAACCAGTACTCACGGTGCGGCGCATGGGCGGTGCCGCGGTGGACGGTGGATGTCGTGTGGGGGGTCACGGAGATCGCCTTCCAAGGGGGACGGGCGCGGGCGGGGCCTGGTCAGCTACGGGAAACCCCATGGGCGAGGGGCGCGTTCAGGGGGTGACCCGTGGTCTTCCGAATGCCCGAGGCGTCAACTTCCGTCTGGTCAACAGAAATTGACGGCACACCACAGCTGCGGCGAGTTCGCTCACACGGTCAACTATGCTCGGCACTCACTTCATGCTGCAACCGACTCTCTGATAATTTCAGCGAGACGGTATCGGTCTGGCGTTCTCTCCAAGTCACTGTCAGACTCGTATGAGTGACGGTTCTTCAGGAGGTAGGACGTGAGCGAAGGCAGGTCCGGCACCGGAACCAGCGCACCCACGGTCCTGCGCATGATCCTCGGCCGTCGCTTGCAGGACATGCGGCAGCAGGCGGGCGCCTCGCTGGAGGACGCGGCCAGGGCGCTGCGGGTCAAGCCGCTGACGATCCGGCGCCTGGAGAAGGCCGAGGTCGCCCTCAAACCGCTCTACGTCGAGAAGCTGCTGGAGACGTACGGTGCGGGGCGGCAGGAGATAGACGAGTTCGTCGCCATGGCCGAGCGGGCCAACGAGCCCGGCTGGTGGCACGCCTACCGTGATGTGCTGCCCAACTGGTTCACGGCGTACGTGAGTCTGGAGACCGGCGCGAAGACCCTGCGCACCTACGAACCCCACTACGTCACCGGCCTGCTCCAGACGCCCGCCTACGCGCGCGGCGTCCTGCGCGGCGGCATCCCCAACGGCAGCGACGAGGAACTGGAGCGCCGCGTCGACCTGCGGCTGCGCCGCCAGGGCCTGCTGGAGAAGCCGGACGCGCCCACCCTGTGGGTGGTCATGGAGGAGGCCGTGCTGCACCGGGCGGTCGGCGGTCCCCAGGTGATGCGCGAGCAGATCGACCGGCTCCTGGAGGCGTCCGAACTCGACCACGTCAGCATCGACATCGTGCCCTTCTCCGCCGGCGCCCACGTCGGGGCGTGCGCTCCCTTCACCTACTTCCGGTTCGAGGAACCGGAACTGCCCGACATCGTCTACAGCGAGATCCTGTCCGCCTCGATGTACCTGGACGAACGCGAGGACGTGGTCGCCCACCTGGAGGCGCACACCCGCATGTCACTGCTGACCTCGTCCGAGGACAGCAAGGTGCTCTTGAACCGCATGCGCAAGGAGTACTCATGACCACCACCGACAACACTGTCTACAACGGGATGCCGGCCTTGGAGCTGGGCGAGCAGGGTTGGGAGCGCCCCTGGAGCGGGCCCAACGGCGGTCAGTGCGTGGAGACGAAGCAACTCGCGGACGGCCGGGTCGCCGTCCGCCAGTCGACCGACCCGGCCGGACCCGCGCTGATCTACACACCCGAGGAGATCAGCGCCTTCGTCCGCGGGGTCAAACAAGGCATGGCCGACCACCTCACGGTCGGCTGAACCGGCCCGCCGGTACACCGACGCACACTCCGAAAGGGACAGGATGAACAACAGCCACGCCGGCCGGGACCTGGACACCAGCAGGCCGCACTCGGCCCGGATGTACGACTACTACCTCGGCGGCAAGGACCACTTCGAGGTCGACAAGCGGGCCGCCGAGGCCGTCGCCGACGCCTACCCCGGGATCTTCGTGTGCGCCCGGGAGAACCGGGCCTTCATGCACCGGGCGACCCGCGTGCTGGCCCGGGAGCACGGCATCCGGCAGTGGCTCGACATCGGCACCGGCATCCCCACCGAGCCGAATCTGCACCAGGTCGCTCAGTCCGTGGTCCCCGAGGCCCGGGTGGTCTACGCCGACAACGACCCGCTCGTCCTCAAGTACGCCGAGCGCCTGATGCGCAGCACCCCGCAGGGCCGCACCACTTACATAGAGGCGGACGTCAACGACCCGGAGTCCCTGCTCGCGGCCGTGGAACTGGCCGAGGTGCTGGACTTCGAGCAGCCGGTCGCGCTGTCCCTGAACGCGCTGATGCACTTCATCACCGACGCGCAGGACCCGTACGGCATAGTGAACCGCTTCCTCGACGCACTCCCCGCCGGCAGCGCGCTGGCCCTGAGTCACTGCACGCCCGACTTCGACCCCGCCACCTGGGAGAAGGTCACCGCGATCTACACCAACGCCGGGACCCCGGTGCAGTTCCGCGCCCAGAAGGAGGTCGCCCGCTTCTTCGACGGGCTCGACCTGATCGACCCGGGCATCACGGTCGGCCACCGCTGGCGGCCCGCCGACGCGGCCCAGGCGCTCACGGACGCCGAGGTCAGCCTCTGGGCGGGCGTGGGCATCAAGGCGTAGCCGCGGGGACGGCTGTGGGGCGTCGCCGGCGGGTCCGGGGACGCCCTCGGCGGGCCGTCGCCGGTGGTCCGCGTTACGGTGCGAGCCAGTGACCGCCCACTCATGTGCCGGAGGTTCCCATGGCCATGCGCCTCAACCCCTACCTCAGCTTCAGCGGCGACGCCCGGCAGGCGATGGAGTTCTACCGGGACGTCTTCGGCGGCACCCTGACCGTCAGCACGTACGGCGAATTCGGGGAGCCGGACGCCCCGGGCGCCGACCGCATCATGCACGCCATGCTGGAGACCCCGAGCGGGTTCACCCTGATGGGAGCGGACGCCCCGGCCGGCCTCGACCACACCGTCGGCAGCGCCTTCGCGGTGAGCGTGAGCGGCGACGACGACAGCGAGCTGCGAGGGTACTGGGAGAAGCTGTCCGCCGGCGGCACGGTGTCCCTGCCGCTGGAGGAGCAGATGTGGGGCGATGTCTTCGGCATGTGCACGGACCGCTTCGGCGTGCCCTGGATGGTCGACATCGCACAGCCGCGGAGCTGACCCGCTCACTGCGGGTCCGCCCGGCGCGGGTCCGCTCGGCGCGCGCGATCGGCGAGAAGCTGGTGTGCTGGTTCACGGGGCCGTCGCACTCGTTCCCGGAGCGTCACATGAGCAGCTACACCGTCGCGCAGGTGCCCGCCGCGGGCGGACCGTTCGAGATCGTCGAGCGGGACCGGCCGCACCCGGGTCCCGGTCACGTCCGGATCGCCGTGGAAGCCTGCGGCGTCTGCCACAGCGATGCCTTCTTCGTGAACGCCGCCCTGCCCGGCGTACGGTTCCCGGTGGTGCCCGGGCACGAGATCGCCGGGCGCGTCGAGGAACTGGGCGAGGGCACGCGGGACAAGGGCTGGCGGGTCGGCGACCGGGTCGCGGTGGGCTGGTTCGGCGGCAGCTGCGGCCACTGCACACCCTGCCGGCGGGGCGACTTCGTCGTGTGCGTGAACCTGAAGGTCCCCGGCTGGGCCTACGACGGCGGCTTCGCCCAGACGATGGTCGCCCCCGTCGACGCCCTGGCCCGGATCCCGGAGGGCCTGGCCGCGACCGACGCGGGACCCATGGCCTGCGCGGGCGTGACCACGTTCAACGGGCTGCGGCGCAGCTCGGCCCGGCCCGGTGACCGGGTCGCCGTGCTCGGCATCGGCGGCCTCGGCCACCTCGCGGTCAAGTACGCCGTCGCCATGGGCTTCGAGACCGTGGCCATCGCCCGCGGGCCCGAGAGGGCCGACCTCGCCAAGCAGCTCGGCGCCCACCACTACGTCGACAGCACGTCGGGCACGCCCGTCGCGGACGCGCTGCGCTCGCTCGGCGGGGTCAAGGTGCTGCTCGCCACCGCCGGCGACTCCGCCGCGATCACCCAGACCGTGGACGGGCTCACGCCCCGCGGCGAACTGGTCGTCATCGGGGCGTCGGACGAACCACTCGGGATCAGCCCGGTCCAGCTGCTGATGACCGGCAGGGTGGTCCGCGGCCACCCCTCCGGCACCGCGCAGGACGTGGCGGACACCATGGCCTTCAGTGTCCTGCACGGGATCCGGCCGATGACCGAGATCGTGCCGCTGGACCGGGCCGACGAGGCGTACCGGAAGATGCTCTCCGGACGCGCGCGGTTCCGGATGGTGCTCACCCCGGCCTGACGCCCCACCGCGACGCGTCCCCGACGCGCGGGTGGGGCCCGGCCGTGGCCCGCGGGGCCGGTCGGTCAGCCGTCGTCGCGGCTGTTGTCG
Organism: Streptomyces sp. NPDC102462; assembly: GCF_044765425.1. Classification (NCBI taxonomy): domain Bacteria; kingdom Bacillati; phylum Actinomycetota; class Actinomycetes; order Kitasatosporales; family Streptomycetaceae; genus Streptomyces; species Streptomyces sp. NPDC102462. The sequence continues at coordinate 88,378 of NZ_JBIWKB010000025.1, forward strand.
TGGTCGTCTCCGTGGTCGTCCCCGTGGTCGTGGGCACGGTCGTCGCCGGCGCGGTCGTCGTCCCTGTGCGAGGCGCGCCGGTCGTGGCCGTCGGTGGGGGCGGCCCTGACCCGGCCGGTCGCGGCGTCGACCACGACCTCGTGCTCCGTGCCCCCGGCGTCGACCACGTCGATCTCCCAGACGGCCGTCCCGTCCGCGGCGTCGTCGATCTCGGCGGATGTCACGGTGCCGTGCACGGCGGCCAGGGCCGCCGTCAGCGCCCGGCCCAGATCGGTTGCGGCGCTCCTGACCGCGGCGGCCTCGGCGGCGTCGTCCCGGTCACCCCGGTCGGCACGCGTGCCGGTCGCGCTCACCCCGCGGTCACCTCCGTCGACGGTGACCTCGTGCCCGGTGCCCCGGGAGTCGACCACGTCGACCTTCCACACCGTCCTGCCGTGCTCCTCCTCCCGTTCGACCGCGGTGACCGTGCCCGCGACGGATGTCACGGCGGCGTCCGCCGCCTGCTTCGCACCGACGGCGGACCCGCCGGTGCGGGTGCCGCCGTCGCGGGCGTCGCCGTCGGCGACGGCCACGCCGGTCGCGGCGCCGGCGCCGCCGAGCAGCACGGCCGCGGCGAGCACGGCGGTGACGGTGCGCCGACGACCGGTCGGCAGATGGCGCTTGAGGGCCTTCATCGTGAGACGGTCCTTTCCTGAGTGCCGCGGCCCGCCGCGGCGGTGCGCCGAAGTCTCGGCCTGACGGGACCCACCCTGCGGGAACGATCCTGAACGCAGGCTGAAACACCCTGAAGATCGCTTCAGGTGCCGTCTGAGACGCTGTGCCCATGCGCCTGCTCATCGTGGAGGACGAAAGACGCCTCGCCGCCGCCCTGTCCCGGGGCCTGGCCGCCGAGGGCTTCGCCGTGGACGTCGCCCACGACGGCATCACCGGTCTGCACCTGGCGCGGGAGGGCCGCTACGACCTCATCGTGCTCGACATCATGCTGCCCGGCCTCAACGGCTACCGGGTCTGCGCGCAGTTGCGGGCCGCCGACGACCACACCCCGATCCTGATGCTCACCGCGAAGGACGGGGAGTACGACGAGGCCGAGGGGCTGGACACCGGCGCGGACGACTACCTCACCAAGCCGTTCTCGTACGTCGTGCTCCAGGCGCGCATCCGCGCGCTGCTGCGCCGCCGCACCCGCCAGGGCGCCGCGACCCTGTGCGTCGGGGACCTGACGGTCGACCCGGATGCCCGCCGCGTCGACCGGGCGGGCACCGAAGTGCCCCTGACCGCCAAGGAGTTCGCGGTGCTGGAGCACCTGGCCCGGCACGCGGGACAGGTCGTGTCGAAGGCGGACATCCTGGCCGGCGTGTGGGACTTCGCCTACGACGGGGACCCGAACATCGTCGAGGTCTACATCAGCGCCCTGCGCCGCAAGATCGACGTGCCGTTCGGGCGGCGGTCCATCACGACCGTGCGCGGCGCCGGATACCGGCTGGAAGCCGGTGGCGGCCGGCATGCCTGAGCGCTCCGCCGGACATGCCGGGATGCGCCGTCGGTCGTCCGCGGCACCCTCGTGGCTCGGCGCGCCCACGCCCCCTCAGGGCGCCGCCGCACCGCAACGGACGTCGCGGGGCCTGCTGAGACCGTTCGCCTCGGTGCGGGCCCGCGCCGCGCTCGCCGCCACCGTCGTCGTCTGCGTCGCCCTGGTCGCCGCGGGGATCGCCGTCGTCGCCGTACTGCGGCACAACCTCACCGGCCGGGCCGCCCTGGAGTCGGAGATCACCGCACGGACCGTGGCGGGCGCCCAGGCCGCGCTGAGCGGCGACTTCGGCGGCCTTGACCTGCCCGACGACGCGGAACACCCGGTTCAGGTCGTCGACTTCGCCCACAAGGTGCTCGCCGCCGGTGAGGAACTGCGCGGACGGCCCGCGCTCGCCGACTACGCGCCCGCTGCCGCCGCCCCGTCCAGCACCCCGTCCGACCACCACGGGGGACGCGACGACGACGATGACGACGACGTCGTCCCGCCGCGCGGCAGGGTCGGCACGGACGCCGACCCGCGCACCCTCACCGTCACCGTGGGGGACGAGACCCGCGCCTACGCCTTCGCCGCGGTCCAGGGAACGACGTACGACGGCCGTACCTACACCGTCTACGCCGGCACCTCCCTGGAGGACGAACAGGCCACCCTCGACCAGGTCACCAGGGCCATGCTGGTCGGACTTCCCTTCCTCCTCGTCGTCGTCGCGGCCGTGACCTGGCTGGTCACCCGGCGCGCCCTCAAGCCCGTCGAGGGCATCCGCGCGGAGATGGCCGAGATCACCCGCAGCGGGGACCTCGCCCGCCGGGTGCCCGAGCCCGACGCACGCGACGAGATCGCCCGGCTCGCCCGCACCACCAACGAGACGCTGACCGCCCTGGAGCGGTCCGTGGAGCGCCAGCACCGCTTCGTCGCCGACGCCTCCCACGAGTTGCGCAGTCCCATCGCGGCGCTGCGCACCCACCTCGAAGTCGCCGCCCAGCACCCGGGGTTGCTCGACCCGACCGATCTGCTGCACGACGTGGTGCGCCTCCAGCACCTGGCCGCCGATCTGCTGCTGCTCGCTCGGCTGGACGCCGGGGAGCGGCCCGCCGACGCCCCCGTCGACCTGGCCGCGCTGGTCCGCGCGGACGTGGCCGAGCGCGCCGCGGGCGACCGCGTCGCCACCGCCGTGACCACGACCGGCACCGCCCAGGGGATCCGGGGCAGCCGGGGACAGCTCTCGCGGGTCCTCGGCAACCTCCTGGACAACGCCCAGCGGCATGCCGCGACGGCCGTCACCGTCGACGTGGGCCGCGACGGCGACGACGTCGTGGTCACCGTCGCGGACGACGGCGCGGGCATCGCGCCGGGCGACCGGGAACGGATCTTCGAGCGCTTCGTCCGCCTCGACGAGTCCCGCAGCCGGGACGACGGCGGCGCGGGACTCGGCCTCGCCATCGCCCGTGACGTCGTGCACCGCCACGGCGGAACGCTCACAGCAGGCGAGTCCACCACCGGCGGCGCGGCGTTCCAGATCCGGCTGCCTCGCCTCGCCGCAGTCCCCACACAGCCGCAACCGACACCGGATCCGGCGGTCGGCCGGCGGGGTGAGGTCAAGCCATGAATGGGGGGGTGGTGGGCTCGGGAGCGGCCGGGCGGTACGGCCACCGTCGTCGAGCCCGCCTCCGGTGGCGCGGCGCCTTCGGAATCCGGCTGCCTTGCCTCGCCCCGACGCCGGATCCGGCGGGCCGTCGGTGGGGTGATGTCAGGCCGTGAGTCGGGGGTCGGGCGTCTTGGCGGTGTCCTCGGGGGTGGTTCGCGTGCCCGTGCGGCCCATCTGCCGCCACTCCGGCCGCAGCCCGGTCAGGTTCGAGGCGAGGAAGTACGCGGCCCCACCGGCGAGCAGCACCGGCACGAGCCCCACGGCGGCCACCGCCGCCCCGGCCAGCAGCCCGCCGAGCGGTATGCCCGCCCAGGCCAGCGAGTCGCCGAGCGCGTTGACCCGGCCCAGCATGCGGCGCGGTACCCGCTCGAAGAGCACCGCACTGAGCATGGGGTTGATGAACCCCGCCCCGAACCCGCCCACGGCGAACACCGCCACGACCACGCCGAGCGGCGCCCCCGAGGCGAGCACCAGGAACCTCGGCGCCCCGGCCAGCAGGAACCCGACGACGAACACCGCCCGGCGCGGCAGCCGGTGCGCGGCGATCGCCGCGATCAGGCTGCCCGCCACCGCCGTGGCCCCCATCGCGCTGCCCAGCAGACCGATCGCGGCGGCCCCGCCGCCCGACTCCTTGGCCCAGACGGGCAGCAGCACCGTGCCGAGCGCGGCGTCCAGCAGGTTCGTGACACCCAGCATCAGGATGATGGTGAACAGCAGCGGCTCGCCGCGCAGAAAGGCGAGCCCCTCGCCGAACCGCCGCCAGTAGCCCGTTCCCGTCTCCCCGTCCCCCGGCAGCGCCTCCTCGGCCGCCCGCCCCATGCCGCGCGGCAGGACCAGCCTGATGAGCAGCGAACCCAGCGCGAAACAGGCCGCGTTGACCGCGAGCCCGGTCAACGGGCCGACCAGGGCCACCAGGGCGCCACCGGCCGCAGGGCCGACGGTGCCGGCCAGCCGCTCGGTCACCCCGGCGAGCCCCGTGGCCCGCTCCAGCGGCATCCGGCCGTGCTCGGCCGCCTCCGGGACCATGACCTCCTTCGCCAGGTCACCGGGCCCGCGGGCCGCGCCGATCACCGCGACCAGGGCCAGCAGCACCGGAAAGGACAGCAGGTCGAGGCCGTAGAGCAGGGGGACCGCCGCGCAGGCGAGGGCGCTGGCCAGATCCGTGGTCCAGGAGACGGCCCGCGGGCCGATCCGGTCGACCAGCGGCCCGGTGAACGCCTTGACCAGCACGTACGGGGTCATCTCGACGAAGGCGACCAGCCCGGTCCGGGTGGCGCTGCCGGTCGTGACGAGCACGAACCAGGGCAGGGCGACGGCGGACACCCGCGTCCCGGTCAATGACACGGCCATGGCGGCCAGCACCCCGCCCAGTGCCCGTGCCGACCGCTTCGCCGACGTGCCGCCGGACTCCGGGACGCGGTCCGTCACGGCGTGTCCACCTCGGGCAGGAAATGGGCGATGACGGAGAACCGCTCCGCCCCCGCGGGCGCCTGCGCCCTCGCCTGCCGCGTGTCCCGGCGGTAGCGGGCGATCACCGCCCACAGCTCCTCGCGCAGGGCGACGGCCTCGTCGGGCGTCAGCCGCAGCGCCTCGTCGCTCAGGCTGAACGCGTCACGCCAGGGGCGGGGCATCGTCTCCAGCTCGTTCAGCGCCTGCTGGGTGCGCAGCGCGTACGTCGCGGCGACCGACTGCAGATAGGCCAGGGTGGCCGCCGGCTCACGCTCGGCGAGTTCGGGGTCGTTCAGCTCGGTCACCCGGTGCACCGAACGCCACCAGCGTTCGCGGGCGTTGCCCCGTTCCGTGTCCTCCTCGACGAATCCGGCGGCGCCCAGCTGGCGCAGATGGTAGCTGGCCGTCCCGGAGTTCACGCCCAGGCGTTCCGCGAGGCGGGTGGCCGTCGACGGGCCGTACATCCGCAGCAGTCCGAGCAGCCGTACGCGCACCGGGTGGGCCAGGGCGCGCAGCCCCTTGGCGTCCAGGACGACCGAGTCCGCCACGCCGGACGGTGCGTCCGGTTTCTCCTCCGTGTTCGTCATACGCGGCACCCTAGACCGCAAACAGTTCTTCGCAAAGACTTCTTCGCAAACATTTCTTCGCGAAGAACTGTTTGCGGTTGTCCGGGTGCCCACTCGCGGCCGTGCCACCCGCGGCCGTGCCTCCCGGCCCCGCCGCAGGCGTCACCACCCCGTCAGCAGAAGGTGGTTGACGAGCAGGGCGAGCACCGCCTGGGCGGCCAGCCAGCAGCGCGGACGGCCGAGGAACGCGCAGGACGCCAGGAGCCACATCGCGAAGGGCAGCCAGATGCGTTCCGTCTCGGCCTTGCTCATGCCGGAGACGTCGGCGACCAGCAGCGCGAGCAGGGCCGCGGCGACGAGCAGCGCGAGCCGGGCGGCGGCCGGGCCACCGCCGCCCGGGCCGGGGCCGCCGCCCGGGCCACCGCCGCCGTCCGGCCGGGACAGGGCCGCGCCGGGCCGCCGGGCGAGCGCCCCGCAGGACCGCGCGAGGCCCGCCGCCGTCGCCGGCCCCGTACAGACCACCGTGCAGGCGAGATTGGCCCACACCCAGTAGCCGTACGGACGGACCCCGCCCACGCCCTGGTAGTAGCGGGTGACCAGCAGCCGGTATCCCTGCCACCAGTCGAACCCGGCGAGCGTGAACGCCGCCGGAACCACCGCAAGTCCGGCTACCAGCGCCGCGAGCAGGGCGGGCCGCTCGCGGACCCGGTGCCGGCCGAGCACCAGCACCGCCGCCGCGATCACCGCGAACAGGGTGAGCCCGTACGAGAGGTAGCAGGTCAGCCCGAACAGCAGACCGGAGCCGGCCGCCGGCCAGGGCGAGCCGCCGGTGACGGCCAGGGCGAGCAGCGCCACGGCCCAGGCGGCGACGGCGGCGAAGTACGCGTCCGCCGAGGCGCCGAGCCACACCGCGGCCGGCGCCAGCACCAGGAACGGCGCCGCCCGGCGCGCCAGCCGCTCGTCGGCCAGCGCCCGCACCGCGACCAGCACCGCCACGCACGCCGTCGCACCCACCGTGATGCACCACGCGCCCGCCCAGCCGCCGCCGCGCAGCCCGATCCGGTCGAGCAGCACGAAGGTGAGCGTGGCACCCGGGGGATGCCCGGCGACATGGGCGGGCCACGGGTCCGGGGAACCGGCCACGATGTGCTGGGTGAAGTCCCGCAGGGCGGCCGGGATGTCGGTGAAGCGGCCGATGACCCGCAGATACTCCTCGCGGGTGGTGAGCCGGCCGGCGACGCCCCGCCGCCAGCCGTCGACCAGCGCGAGCGACCAGATCCAGGCCATGGCCGCGGCCCAGGCCGAGGCGAGCAGCGCCCGCCACGGCAGCCGGGCCGCCAGCGCGGGCCCGTACCCCACGGTGGCCACCGCCAGGCCGACGGCCGCGGGGGTGCCGGGACCCAGGTGCGGCTCCCACACCGCGAACAGCGGCGGCCAGTTGACGAACAGGGTGTGCCGGGTGTCCTGGATGTGCCGGCCGACCAGCACGGCCACCAGGACGAGCAGGGCGGCGGCCACGGGGGCGCACAGGGCACGGAGCGGGAGGCGGGGCGAGCGGGTCACAGCGGAACGCTAGGCGCGCGGGCGGCCCGGCCGGTGGCGCACACGACGGACGTCAGCGTTTCGTCATGGGTCGCGCACCGGTTCCCGGGGCGGTCGCGGCCTACGGTCGGGGCATGCGCGATCAACGGCTCCCCACCTCGCCGGGCTTTTGGCGCAGCCCCGTGCGCGGTACCTGGTTCACCGCGGTGCTCGGCCTCGTCCTGCTCGCCGGCATCACCGTGCTGTTCGTGACCGGCCTGCTCTCGTACGCCTCCTACAACCCGGACCTGTCGCCGGTCAACGACCAGACACCCGACAAGGGACTCCTCGGTTTCTACCTCTTCGCCTGGCCGACCAGTCCGGCCTGGCTGTACCGGTTCACCCAGGGCGTCCACGTCACGCTGGGCATCACCCTGATCCCGGTGCTGCTGGCCAAGCTGTGGTCGGTCGCGCCGAAGCTCTTCACCCTGCCGCCGGCCCGCTCGCTCGCCCACGCCCTGGAGCGGATCTCACTGCTGCTCCTGGTCGGCGGCGCGCTGTTCGAGTTCGTCACCGGCGTGCTCAACATCCAGCTCGACTACGTCTTCCCCGGCTCCTTCTACCCGCTGCACTTCTACGGCGCCTGGGTGTTCTTCGCCGCGTTCGTCGCGCACGTCGTCCTGAAGCTGCCGGCCGCGCTGCGCGGCGTGCGGGGCCTGCGGCAGGAGCGGAGCGAACTGACCGCACCGCGGCCCGACCCGCCCACCGTGTCACGGCGCGGCGCCATGGGCCTGGTCGGCGGCGGCTCGCTGCTGCTGTTCGGCACGACCGTGGGGCACAGCTTCGACGGGGTGGCCCGGCAGACCGCCCTGCTCGCCCCGCACGGCGGATCCGAACCGGGCAGCGGCCCCAACGGCTTCCAGATCAACAAGACGGCCGCGTACGCCCGGATCGACCCGGCGCAGACCGCCGCGGACACCTGGCGGCTGGTGGTGGCGGGACCGAGCGGAACCCTCCGGCTGAGCCGGGCCGACCTGGCACGGCTGCCGCTGCACAGCTCGGCGCTGCCGATCGCCTGCGTGGAGGGCTGGTCGACCTCCGACCAGTGGTGGCGCGGGGTGCGGCTGCGCGACCTGGCCGCGCTGGTCGGCCACGACCGTCCGACGGACGTGTACGTCGAGTCGCTGCAGCGGCACGGCGCCTTCCGCAGCGGCGCTCTGCGCGCCAACCAGGTCGGCGACGAGCGCTCCCTGCTCGCCCTGTACGTCAACGGCGAGGACCTGGACCCCGACCACGGCTACCCGGCGCGGGTCATCGTGCCCGCGGCACCCGGTGTGCTCAACACCAAGTGGGTGGCCCGGATGACCTTCGGAGAGCTGCGATGAAGCGACGGAGCTCGGCCGGCGACCGGTCGCGGACCATGCGGTGGCGGCTCGTCAGGCGCCGGGTCCCCGTCGGCAATCCGCTGCACATCCTCCTGCTGGCCTGCTCGTTCGCGCTGGCCGGCTATGCGGCCGTACGGCTGCTTGCCGGTGACTGGTTCGGCGTGGCCCTGTGGTTCGTGGGGGCGGCGCTGCTGCACGACCTGGTGCTGCTGCCGCTGTACTCGACGGCCGACCGCGCCCTGGTACGGGGCTGTGCGGCGGTCGGCCGCCGCGAGCGGGCCCGCTATCTTCGGGTGCCCGCCGCCCTGTCGCTGCTGCTGTTCCTGATCTGGTCCCCGCTGATCACCGGGGCGGTGGACCAGTCCTACCGGCTGGCCGCCGGGCAGTCCACGGACGGCTACCCGGCCCGCTGGCTGCTGATCACGGCCCTGCTGTTCGCCGGTTCCGCGGTGGTGCTCGCGGTGCGGCTGCGCAGGGCGGCGAAGCACCGCCCGCCCGCCGCCCACTGACCGACGGCACGCCAGCCCGTACGCCGCGCGCACCGCAGCAGGGCCGGCGTGCCGAGCCGCGCCCAGGGGAAGGGGCTGCCCGCCGGGCCGCCGGTGCGGACGACCTGGACCCGGACGCGTTCGTCGACGTCCAGCGGCGCGGTCTCGACGACCAGCAGCCCGGCCGGGGCCGCAAGGCGGGCCAGCCGCAGCAGCAGCGCGCCCGGGTCGCCGCCGATGCCGATGTTGCCGTCCATGAGCAGCAGCGTGCCCCAGCGGCCCTCGCCGGGGACCCGTTCGAAGACCGAACGGCACAGCGCCTGGCCGCCCCTGCGCACGGTGTGGCGTACGGCGGCCTCGCTGACGTCTATGCCCAGCGCGGGACGGCCCCGCGCGGCGAGCGCGGCCACCAGCCGGCCGGGCCCGCACCCCACGTCGAGCACGGCGCCCTCGCAGCGCTCCAGCACCTGAAGGTCGACCGCGTCGGCCGCGGCACACCAGCGTTCCACGTCCAGCGGCAGCAGCCAGCCGTCGCCGCGGCGCAGGAAGAGCGGGCCGCGGCCGGTGCGCAGCGCGTCCGCGTAGGGGTCGCCGGCACCCCACGGCGGGGAGACGGCCCGTGCGGCGGCGCCGGGCGCGCCGCTCACCGGCCGGTGCCCGTGCCGAGCCGGGCGAGCCGCGCGGCGAACCGCCCGCCCGGGGCCGCCGCGGCGACCGCGCGGGCGTCGGCGGCGGTGTCCACGTCACGCAGCCGGGGCAGATCGCGCACCCGCAGACCGGCCGTGACGAGCCGGGCCCGCTGGACCGCGCCCGTCCTCGCCGTCGACATGGGTACGCCCCTGAGCAGTTCGGGGGCGGGCACCGCGAGGCCCAGCGCCCAGAAGCCGCCGTCCTCGGCCGGTCCGAAGTACGCGTCGCATCCCGCGAAGTCCACGGTGAGCAGCGCGGGGGTCACCTGTGGCGTGTCCATGCCGATCAGCAGGGCCGGTCCCGTACAGCCGGCGAACGCGTCCGCCAGCCGCTCGTCCAGGCCGCCCGCGGCCTGCGGTACGACGTCGAAGCCGGGCGGCAGCCAGGGGCCGGGCGAGCCGTCCAGGACGAGGACGCGCCGGGCGGCCGGCGCGTCCGCCACGGCCGCCAGGGTGTCGGCGAGCGCCGCCTCGGCCAGCTCCGCCGCCTGCCGGGGCGTGAACGGGGGAGTGAGCCGGGTCTTCACCCGGCCCGCCCGGGGCTCCTTGGCAATGACGACCAACGTGATCACCGCCCCCCACCCCTTCGGCCCCCCGCCGCCCCATCTCCCGCCCCGGCCGGGCCCGTTCCCTCGACGGGCAAGCCATCTCCCGCACCGGGCGCGCCCCTTCCCTTGGCAGGCGCGTCGACTTCCGCGGCGGGTGCGGCACTTTCCTTGGCGTGCGCGTCGACTTCCGCGGTGGGTGCGGCATTTTCCTTGGCGGGTGCGTCGTCTTCCGCGGTGGGCGTGCCGCTTTCCCCGGCGGGTGCGTCACCTCTGTCGGACGGCGCGGCAATTCCGTTGGTGGGTGGGCCCTCTTCCGCGGTGGGTGCGCCCTCTTCCGCGGTCGGCGTGCCGGCTTCCGTGGCGGGTGCGGCACTTTCCTTGGTGGGTGCGCTGCCGTCTGCGGCGGGTGCGGCATTTTCCTTGGCGGGTGCGTCGTCTTCCGCGGTGGGCGTGCCGCTTTCCCCGGCGGGTGCGTCACCTCTGTCGGACGGCGCGGCAATTC
>NZ_JBIWKB010000025.1:98795-115165 GCF_044765425.1 Streptomyces sp. NPDC102462
TTCCCTTGGCGGATGGGCCCTCTTCCGCGGTGGGTGCGCCCTCTTCCGCGGTCGGCGTGCCGGCTTTTGTGGTGGGGGCGGTGAGCACCTGTCTCATGTCCTGGACCGTCTGCCAGGTGCCGCGCCAGGTGCCGGTCACCTTTGAGGTGCCGGTGCGCGGTAGGTAGGGCACGTCGTGCTCGGTGATGCGCCAGCCCGCGTCGGCCGCCCGGACCACCATCTCCAGTGGATAGCCGCTGCGCCGGTCGGTGAGGCCGAGGGCGAGCAGCGGCTCGCGCCGGGCTGCGCGCAGCGGACCGAGGTCGTGCAGGCGCAGCCCGGTGCGGCGGCGCAGCAGCCGCGCCAGGACGAGGTTGCCCGCGCGGGCGTGGGCCGGCCAGACGCCCCGGCCGTGCGCGCGCCGCCGGCCGAGCACCAGATCGGCCGTGCCCGCGCGGACCTCGCGGACGAACGGCGCCAGCAGCGCGGGATCCAGCGAGCCGTCGCAGTCGCAGAAGCAGACGATGTCGGCGGTGGCGGCGGCCAGTCCGGCGTGGCAGGCGGCGCCGAAGCCGCGCCGCGGCTCGTGGACGACGGTCGCGCCGAGGCCGCGGGCCACCTCGGCGGAGCCGTCGGTCGAGCCGTTGTCGACGACGAGGGCGCGCCAGCCGGGCGGGACCCGGCCGATCACCCAGGGAAGGGCCGCGGCCTCGTCCAGACAGGGCAGAACCACATCGACCGCCGGGGTCGTGGGAGAGAGCGTCACGGCTTTCACCCTACGGGCGCAAAAAGGGCATACCGGTCTTCCGCTCCTTACGAAACACGGACGTCGCGCCCGGCGCCCGTACCGGGAGGCGACGGGCGCGTGGACCCGGTGCGAGGCTGGACGCATGCACCAGCCCCAGCGGCCCGAGGACGCCGCCCCCGCCGCCCCGCCCCGCCCCGGCGGCGCCCGGGTCCTGGTCGTCGAGGACGACCCCACCGTCGCCGAGGTCGTCTGCGGCTATCTGGGCCGCGCAGGCTACGCCGTGGACCGGGCCGAGGACGGCCCGACGGCGCTGACCCGGGCCGCCGCGCACTGGCCCGATCTGGTCGTCCTGGACCTGATGCTGCCCGGCATGGACGGCCTTGAGGTCTGCCGCCGGCTGCGCGACCGGGCCTCCGTGCCGGTCATCATGCTCACCGCACGCGGCGACGAGGACGATCGCGTGCTGGGCCTGGAGGTCGGCGCCGACGACTACGTCACCAAACCCTTCAGCCCCCGCGAACTCGTCCTGCGCGTCGAGTCGGTGCTGCGCCGCACCCGGCCGCGCGGCGACCTGGGGCCGCTGGCCGCGGCGGGCCTCACCGTCGACAGGGCCGCGCGGCGCGCCGCCAAGGGCGGCGTGGAACTCGCCCTGACCCTGCGCGAGTTCGATCTGCTGGCCTTCTTCCTGCGCCATCCGGGACGGGCGTTCAGCCGGGCGGACCTGATGCGCGAGGTGTGGGGCTGGGACTTCGGCGACCTGTCCACCGTCACCGTGCATGTGCGCCGCCTGCGCGGCAAGGTCGAGGACGACCCGGCCCGGCCGCGGCTGATCCGGACCGTGTGGGGCGTGGGCTACCGGTTCGACCCCGAAGGGCCGGCCGAGCGGCCGTGACCGACATGCTGCTCATCGCCCTGTACGCGTTCCTCGGCGCCGCCGCCACCGGGCTCGCCGGGGCGGCCGTGCTGCGGCTCATCCGGCGGCGCTCGCTGACCGCGTCGCTCGCCGTGGTCGTCGCCGTCGCCGTGGCCGCGATGCTCGCGGGTACGCTCACCGTCGCCTGGGCGATGTTCCTGTCGCCGCACGACCTGAGCGTGGTGACCACGGTCGTCGCGATGGCCGCCGTGGTCTCCCTGGCCACCGCGCTGCTGCTGGGCCGCTGGGTCGTCGACCGCAGCCGGGCCCTTGCCCGCGCGGCCCGCTCCTTCGGCGACGGCGGCGACTTCGCCGCGCCGGCGGGCCCGGCCACCGCCGAACTCGACCAGCTCAGCCGCGAGTTGGCCGCGACCAGCGCCCGGCTTGCCCGGTCCCGCGAGCGGGAGCGCGCGCTGGAGTCGTCCCGGCGTGAACTGGTCGCCTGGATCTCGCACGACCTGCGCACCCCGCTGGCCGGGCTGCGCGCCATGGCGGAGGCGCTGGAGGACGGGGTGGCCGCCGACCCGGACCGCTATCTCCGGCAGATCCGCACCGAGGTCGAACGCCTCAACGACATGGTGGGCGACCTGTTCGAACTCTCCCGGATCCACGCCGGCGCGCTCGCCCTGGCCACGTCCCGGATGTCCCTGTACGACCTGGTCGGCGACGCCCTCGCGGGCGCGGACCCGCTGGCCCGCGAGCACGGGGTACGACTCGTCGGCGACCGCGTGGAGCCGGTGCCGGTCGAGGTGGACGGCAAGGAGATGAGCAGGGTGCTCGGCAACCTCCTCGTCAACGCGATCCGCCGCACCCCCGCCGACGGCACGGTCGCGGTGGCCGCCGAACGCTCGCCCGACGGCGTGGTGCTGTCCGTGACCGACGGGTGCGGCGGCATCCCCGAGGAGGACCTGGCGCGCGTCTTCGACACCGGCTGGCGAGGCACGCACGCCCGGACCCCGCCCGCGGGCGCGGGCCTCGGCCTCGCCATCGTCCGCGGCATCGTGGAGGCCCACCGGGGGCGGGCGAGCGTACGCAACATTCCCGGCGGCTGCCGCTTCGAGGTGACGCTGCCCGCGGCGGAGGGCTGACCCGGCCGGCCCCGCCGTACGCGCCCTCACCCGGTGCGCAGCGGCTCGCTCGCGAACCCCCGCATCCCCGCCCGGAATCCGATCCCCGGCCGCCAGCCCAGTTCGGCCCGCAGCCGCGACGAGTCCGCCGTGATGTGCCGCACGTCGCCCAGCCGGTACTCCCCGGTCACCACGGGCGCCGGACCGCCGTGCGCCGCGGCCAGCTCGGCCGCCATCTCCCCGACGGTGTGCGGCTCGCCGCTGCCCGTGTTGTAGACGGTCAGCGCGCCGGGCGCCGAACCGGCCTCCAGGGCCAGCACGTTGGCCGCGGCGACGTCCCGCACATGCACGAAGTCCCGCCGCTGGCGCCCGTCCTCGAACACCCGCGGCGGCTCGCCCCGGGCGAGCGCCGACCGGAAGAAGGAGGCGACCCCCGCGTACGGGGTGTCGCGGGGCATCCGGGGCCCGTACACATTGTGATAGCGCAGCGACACCGCCGCCCCGCCCGTCGCCCGCGCCCAGGCCCCCGCCAGATGCTCCTGGGCCAGCTTGGTCGCCGCGTAGACATTGCGCGGGTCCGTCGGCGCATCCTCGCCCACCAGCCCCGGGGCCAGCTGCGCACCGCACTCCGGGCAGCGCGGTTCGAAGCGCCCGGCGGCCAGATCGGCGACGGCCCGCGGTCCGGGCCGCACCGCCCCGTGCCGGGGGCACGCGTACCGGCCCTCGCCGTACACCACCATCGACCCGGCCAGCACGAGGCGCCGCACCCCGGCCTCGGCCATCGCGGCGAGCAGCACGGCCGTGCCGAGGTCGTTGCGGGAGACGTACTGCGGGGCGTCCGCGAAGCCGGTGCCGAGCCCCACCATGGCCGCCTGGTGGCAGACGGCGTCGATCCCGGCGAGGGCGCGGCCGACCGCCTCACGGTCCCGTACGTCCGCGCCCGCCTCCGCGCGTACGTCGAACACCGACGGTTCGTGTCCGCGCTCCGCCAGCGCCTCGACCACATGGGACCCGATGAATCCGGCGCCGCCGGTGACCAGTACCCGCATGCGCCCACGCTAGGCCCGCACCCCGCCCGCCCCACGTCCCCGCGCCCACGACGTCACACCTCCGTAAGCCCACCCGCCGCACCAGGCCCTGGCGTCGAACCCGCGTCGTCCACCGAGGGGCGGGCCCCACGGCGGCGGCAGCCCCGGCGGGGCGGGCGGTTGCCGGGGTTCGGCAGGGCGGGGGCCGGGGGACTGCCGGGGGCGCGGGCTGGACCGCGGGTCCGCCGCCGACCACGCTGCACGCATGGTCTGCGTCAGCCACACCGTGGTCGTGGAGCCCGTCCCGCGAACCTGGTTCGCCGACACCGTGGCGCTGCTCGAACGCCTGGCCGGGGGGACAGCCGGGCCGAGGGCGACCGGGTGGTGCTGCCGGACGGGCGGACCGTCCCGGACGTCCGGCTGGCCGCGGGCCGCCACCTGCGACCCGGAGCGGTGTACGTCGTCCAGCACACCGACGCCGACGATGACGCCGCCGATGCGGGTGCCGGGCCGAAGGGCGGGCCCGCCGCGGACACCACGGTCCGGGTCACCGTCCGGGAATGGGACCCGCGGCGCGCGCTGCGGCTACGGCTCGCCCTGGCCGACACGGAGCTGAACGGCGTCCTGGACGCCACCCTGACCAGCCCGCACCGCCCGCGCCTGCTGGAGGTGTCGGGCAGCGTACGGACGGACGCGGCGCGGCCGGTGTTGTCCCGGGCGGCCGGGCGGGCCAGGGTCCGGTTCGACGACTGGTGGGACGCGGCGGACACCGGCCGCCTCCCGCGCCGGGCCCCGGCCCGGGCCCGGCTCGACCATCCCTTCGTCCGCGTCGAGGCACGCGCCGTCCCGAGGCCGGGCCGGCCGGACGGCCGCTGGGAGATCGACGTCACCGTGTCCGTGCGGGGCCGGCTGCTGCTGCGCCCGGTGGCCGCCGTGGCGCTGCGGGTGGTCCGGCGGCGCCTGCACCGTGTGCTGGCCCGCACCCTGGACGAATGGGCCCGCCAATGGAACGCGCGCCTACCGGAGTTGACGGCGATGGACCGGGCCCGGCTCACCCGGGCCCTGCTCGGCGAACCCTGAAGCGCCCCACCCGTCGCCGCACCCGCTCGTTCCGCCTCGCCGAGCGCGTCGGGGCTCTGCGCCCCGACGACCGCGCGGGCATGCGACGAGCCCGGCCCGAACCGCCCGTCCCGGATCGCCGCACCCCGGGAACCGGGCCCTGGGCGAGCGGACCGCACCGGGCGGGCGCGGCCCAAGCAGATCCGGCGCGTATCCGGCCACGACCGCGCGACCCGTCCGGGCCCCCACTTCGGGCGGCGCGCGCCGCCGCGCGGCAGCCGACCGGCGCCTTCCCGGAGGGCCGCGCACCCGCCCGTCGCAGCGCCGTATGTCCGAGGCGGGCGGCGGGTACTGGGTCGCCTCGGTGACGGTCCTCGGCGGCTCACCGGCATCAAGGCACCGGGGAACACTGCCGAGTTCCGGCAATGCGCGGGTGTACGTCGGGCGGGCATCATGGCGCCGGGGGGAGCACTGAGGACGGCTCCGGTGCCGGGTACCGGCAGGTGCCCCGGCACCGGAGCCGGCAGCAGGCCCGGTGCCTCGCCCGAGCACGCCGTCCGGAGGTGCCGCAGACGGGGAGGGGGTCGGACGATGCGGACGCTCTGGGAGGCCGCCACCGGCCCGCTGTCGATTCTGTTCACCGCCGCCCTCGTGGTGGTCGCGTGCTTCTGGCTGCTGGTCGCCGTCGGCGCCGCCGCCGCGAACAGCTTCGACACCGACATCGACCTCGGCCGCTGGGGGATGGGCGGGGTACCGGTCGCGGTCGCGCTGACCCTGCTGACGGGGCTCGCCTGGCTCTTCGGCGTCGGCGCGCACGCGTTGCTGCTCGCCGCCGTGCTGTCCACGGGGACGGTGGCCGGTGCGCTGCACGTGCTGGCGTCGGCCGCCTCGCCGCTCGTCGCCTGGCGGCTGACCCGCCTGTTCGTACGGCCGTTGCACCGCCTGTTCCCCGACGAACCCGGACCGGCCCGCCCGGCGGCGGGCGACGGCGCAGGCTGAGCCCGCCACACGTCCGGACCGCCCCCGTCCCCACCGCGGCCCCGCCCCGCGCGGCAGCCGCCCCCTCTGCTCGCAGGCCCGGAGATTCCGCTCGCCGGCCCGGGCACCCCGCCCGCCGACACATGGGCCCGGTACGTCGCCGGGCCGGAGGAGGAGCAGCCGTGATCCCGTTCCTGATCCCGCTCGCCGGCGCCTTGCTCATCGTGGCGTTCCGCACGGCCGTGCTGGTCCGCCGCGACCGGCGGCAGGCCCGTGCCCTGCGTCCGCCGCCCGACCGCGAGTGACCGGGGCACCGCGCTATGCTGGGGCTTCACTGCGGCCCCGGCCCAGCGCGGCGGTGGGGCCCGCCGTACCCGAACCGCGGCACTGGTGCCGCCAACGGTCCCTGCTTGCAACGGTGTGCGCCCGCATGTGCGGGCCCCGGCGAGTAGGAGACATGACGCATGACGGCCCCGGACTCCAGGACGGCCCAGCGGCTCCCGCGCACCGACCCCGCATCGCGCACCCCCGCCCGACGACGGCTCGGCGCGGGGCAGGCGCCGGTGGTGGCGGTGGTGGCGCTCGGCGGCGGGATCGGCGCGGCGGCACGGTACGGCGCCGCCCTGCTGTGGCCCACCGCCCCGGACGCCTTTCCCTGGACCATCCTGTGGGTCAACACGGTCGGCTGCGCGGTGATCGGCGCGTTCATGGCGATCATCAGCGAGGCGCGAGCGGTCCATCGGCTGGTGCGGCCCTTCTTCGGCACGGGGGTGCTCGGCGGCTTCACGACCTTCTCCACCTATGCCGTGGACATCCAGCGGCTGGTCGCGGAGGGACGTCCGCGCACCGCGCTGGCCTACCTGGCCGCGACCCTGGTGGCGGCGCTCACGGCGGTGTGGCTGGCGGCGACGGCGACCGGCCGGGCGCTGCGGGCGCGGCGGCGCGTGCGATGACGGTGACGACGACGGCAACGGCACAGACGACGGCGACGACGGCGGAACGATGACGGATCAGGGCATGAACTGGCTGGTGGTCGTGGCCGGCGCGATGGTCGGTGCGCCGCTGCGGTACCTCACCGACCGGGCGGTGCAGCGGCGGCACGACACCGGCTTCCCCTGGGGCACGTTCACCGTGAACGTGGCCGGCTCTGCGATCCTCGGCCTGCTGGCCGGTGCCGCGACGGCCGGTGCCGCCCCGGACCGGCTGCAGCTGGCGCTGGGCACCGGGCTGTGCGGGGCGCTCACGACGTACTCGACGTTCTCCTACGAGACGCTGCGGCTCGCGCAGGACGGCGCGCGGTTCCTCGCCGCCGCCAACGCGGCGGCGAGCGTGGTGGCGGGCCTGGGCGCGGCGTTCACCGGTGCCGCCTGCGCCACCGCGCTGTGGGGCTGACGGCCACCGGGACGGCCGGTCAAGGGCGGCGGTCCGGATGCGGGTGCGGCGGAGGCGGCGGTAGCGGGGTGCGCGGGGCCTCGCCGGGCCAGACCAGCAGGACCGGGCACGGGGCGTGGTCGACGACGAACCGGGCGGCCGGACCGAGGCTGCGCGGGCCGAGCCGTCCCGGGTCGCCGTCCCTGGCGCAGACCAGCAGAGCGGCGTCGCGTGCCGCGGCCACGACCTCCCGCTCCACGCGGCCGCCGCGCTCCAGGAACGTGCACGGGCGGCCCAGCCGTTCGGCGGCGGCCCGCAGCAGGTCCCGGCCGGAGGCGGCCGCCATCCGCTCCAGCCTGGTGCCCGGGTCCCGCTCGGGGTGCCCGCGGCCGAGCAGCCCGGCGAACGCGCCGTGCGCGGTCTCGGCGAGGGTGTCGTCCCGGACGTACAGCAGCGCGATCTCCTCGCCGGGCGCGGCCCGGGCGCGCGCCGCGTCGACGCAGGCGGGCCAGATGCCCTCGACGATCCAGACGATGACGCTCATCGGCGGCTCCCGCGGCGGTCCGTTGCGGTGGCGCGGTCAGGTCCCCACGAGGTGCAGCATCCCCCACAGGGCCAGGGTGGAGGCAAGCAGCGTGGCCGGAACGGTCACCACGCCGAGCCGGGTGAAGGAGCCGAGTTCGGCCCGGGCGTCGTGGGCGTGCAGGACGCGCCGCCACAGCAGGGTGGCGAGCGAGCCCACATAGGTCAGGTTGGGGCCGAGGTTGACGCCGATCAGCACCGCGAGGACCGGTCCGGCACCGCCCGGCCGCACCAGGGGCAGCAGCGCCAGCACCGCGGGCAGATTGTTGATCACATTGGCGAGCAGCGCCGCCACGGCCGCGACGCCGAGCAGCGCGGGCAGCGAGGTGCCGCCGGGCAGCAGCCGGCCGAGCCCGGCGTCCAGTCCGTTGTCGACGACCGCCTTCACCACGATGCCCAGGGCGAGCACGAACAGACAGAACAACGGGGCCGCGGCGCCCGCTAGTTCGCGTGGCCCGGTCCGGCGCTGCCACAGCGCCCGCCCGCCCAGCACCAGCACCCCGGCGAGCGCCGCGCAGGCGGGCGCGAGCCCCGCGAACGACGTCACCACGAAGCCGCCCAGCGTCAGGGCCACCACGACCAGCGTGAACACCGGCACGCCCGGCCCGCTGTCCGGCGGCGGGCCGGGCGCCGGGGGCACGGCCAGGTCGGCGCGGAAGAAGCCGCGGAAGACGGCGTACTCGATCGCGACGGCGGCGAGCCAGGGAAGCGCCATCAGCGCCGCGAACCGGGTGAAGGACAGCCCGCTGGCCGCCAGTGCCAGCAGGTTCGTCAGATTCGACACCGGCAGCAGCAGGGAGGCGGAGTTGGCCAGGTGGGCGGTCGCGTACACATGCGGGCGGGCCCGCGCGCCGACCCGGGCGGCGGTCGCGAACACCACGGGCGTCAGCAGGACGACGGTCGCGTCCAGGCTGAGCACGGCCGTGACCGCGGCGGCGACCGCGAACACACCGGTGAGCATCCGCCGCGGGCTGCCGCCGCACCAGCGGGCGACGGCGGCCCCGGCCGCCTCGAACAGGCCCTCGTCCGCGCACAGTTGGGCGAGCATCAGGATCAGCGCGAGGAAGACGACCACCGGCAGCAGGGCCCGCGTCTGCTGCCAGGCGTCCTCGGCGGACACGGCGCCCACCGCCACGGCGACCACGGCCGCCGGGACGGCCGCGGTGGCCTCCGGGAGCCCGCGCGGCCGTACGACGGCGAAGGCCAGCACGCCCAGCAGCAGGACCACCGAGACGGCCTCGGCGACGACGGTGTGGGTACTCAGGTGCGTTTCCTCCCGCGACGGGGCACCGGCGGGCCCGCCGGTGACCGGTTCCGCTCAAGGGTCGCACCCCGGGGCGGCGACTTCGGTCAGGGCCCCGAGCGGGTTCCCGCACCGCGGGCGGCGGCGCGCGCTACGGGCGGGGCCAGGGCCGGCCACCGATGCGTTCGATGCCGGAGTTGAAACGCTTGAGATAGCCGGCGAAGGCGGCGATGTCCTCGTCCGACCAGTCCGCCATGACCAGGTCCAGGCTGCGCACGATGCCCTCGCGCTCCTCGTCCAGCAGGCGCGCTCCCTGCTCGGTGATGCGGAACTTGCGCGCCATGCCGCCGGCCGGGTCGGGGATGCGCTCCACGAGGCCGGCGCGCATGGCCGCGGCGGTCTGCCGGTTGAGCGTGGAGGCGTCGAGGCCGAAGGCGTCGCTCAGCTCCCCGATCGACATCGGCCCCTGCACGCGGATGCGGCTGAGCAGGATGTACGCGCTGCGTTCCAGGACGCTGTCCTTGCGCCGGCCGCCCATCTGGTTCATGAACGTGTGGCGGCTGAGCAGCATCTGCTCGTACTCGACCTCGTGCGTCGGCCTGATCATGTGCCTGAGCCTCCTAACCCGTACGGCCGTCCCGCTGTATGTCCCCGCGCACGGCCGTTTCATCCTGGCACATGTACATGTATGGGCCACATTACATGCGGGATGCACATGACATGTAAGACGCACGCACTTCGCGGCGCGGCTGCCGCAGGGCGCTCCGGCGCCCAACCGCGTCGACGGGGTGCGCGCCGGGTGGGGTCCTGGGGGTGCGGTGATCGCGATCCGCGTGGGGGAGCGCGGTGGCATGTTCCGCGGTGGCGCGCCGTCTCGCCCGTGGGTCATGGCCTGACGCGCTAGTGCCGCCAGGGCCGTGCCCCAAAGGGGCGCGGGGAACTGCGCGACCGGCCACAGCGGCGCGGTGGACGAAGGGCGGGACAGGCCGGGCGACCTCACCGAGTCGGCCAGGGACGCGGGTGGCACCCGGTACGCGGTGACCGGGCCGGGCGGTTGGTGCGTGGTCGCGCGAGGGGTGGGCTTCGGTGTGAGGCGGGGGTCGGGGAGGGGGCCGGGGCCGGGTGGGTTCCGGCCCCCTGGGGGTGGGGCGTCAGGCGGCTGCGCCCACGTTGCCGTGCAGGCGGCCGACGACCTCGGTCAGCTGGGCGGCGACCTCGGTGTCGTCGGAGGGGTGGGTCTCGGCGAAGCGGGTCACCGAGCCGGGGATGGACAGCTTGATGCCCTCTATGACCTTGCCACCGGCGATGCTCACGGCCTTGCGGGCCTCGTCCTGGGCCCACACGCCGCCGTACTGGCCGAACGCGGTGCCGATCACGGCGACCGGCTTGCCGCCGAAGCCGCCGGCCCCGTACGGACGGGACAGCCAGTCGATGGCGTTCTTCAGCACGGCCGGGATGGTGCCGTTGTACTCGGGCGAGAAGAGCAGGAACGCGTCGGCGGCGTGGGCGGCCTCGCGCAGCTTGGCGGCGGCGGCCGGGACGCTGCCCTCGACGTCGATGTCCTCGTTGTAGAAGGGGATGTCGGCCAGCCCCTCGAACACCGTGACCTCGGCGCCCTCGGGGGCGACCTGCACGGCGGCCTCGGCCAGCTGCCGGTTGGTGGAACCGGCGCGAAGGCTGCCGACGAGGGCGAGGATGCGAACAGACATGGGAACTCCAGGGGGCTGAAACACTGACGTTACAAAGCGGACCGAGGTCCGTTTAATGTTGTAGCAGTCTAACCGGACCGCGGTCCAGTTTCATCCGCGTGCTTTACGCTGTGTTCATGTCCAGCGCCCTGCCGCCTCTTACGCCGCCCCCGGAGCCGGTCGACATGCCGCTCCTCGAAGTCGGTTCGGTGGACGACGAGCCCTGCCTGCGCGCCGACGCCGCCCGCAACCGGGCCCGGCTGCTGGAGGCCGCGGCCCACCTGGTGCGGGAGCAGGGCGCCGCGAACCTCACCATGGAGGCGGTGGCCGCGGCGGCCTCGGTCGGCAAGGGCACCGTCTTCCGCCGCTTCGGCGACCGCACGGGCCTGCTGACGGCCCTGCTGGACCACTCGGAGAGGAAGTTCCAGGCCGCGTTCATGAGCGGCCCCCCGCCGCTGGGCCCCGGCGCCGGACCGGTGGAGCGGCTGGGCGCGTTCGGTGTCGCCCTGCTGCACCGCATGGGCGACGAACTGGAACTCCAACTGGCGGCCGAACCCCAGCCGGAGCGCCGCTTCTCGTCGGCGCCGCGCCGCGTCCTGCACAGCCATGTGGTCCTGCTGCTGCGCCAGGCCGTGCCCGCGGGGGACTACGAGCTGCTGGCGCAGACCCTGATGGGCTACCTCAGCCCGGTCCTGTTCCACCACCTCACCCGGCAGTGCGGCATGCCGCTGGAGCGGCTTGAGGCCGGCTGGCTGGACCTGGTCGCCCGGGTGACCCGTACGGACGCTCAGCCGTGCGCGGCGAACTCGTCCAGCAGCCCCTGCGGGGCGCCGCCGCCGAAGAGCAGCGCGGCACAGTGCCCCGACGCGGCCGCGGACCGTTCGCCGCGCGGGAACAGCCGCTCCTCGTAGGCGGACCGGGCGGCCTCGGCATCGCCCGGGTGTGCGGCGAGCGCGAGGCCCGGTTCGGCCCCGTGGGGCAGTGTCAGGTTCGCGCCAAAGGCCAAAGCCCGCGAACGGCGACATCAGATGCGCGGCGTCACCGAGCAGCGTGACGCCGCGGACACGCGCCCAGCGGTGGCCGACCGGCAGCGCGTGGATCCGCCGCGGCACCAGCGCACCGTCCGCGACCAGCGCCCGCAGACTCTTGTCCCGGTCCGCGAAGTGCTCCGGGACGGCCGCCCCGGCCCCCGGCCTCGCGTCGCAGGGCGCGCCGGGTGTGCGGGCGTCCGTGGTACGGCGCGCCGGCCGGGGGCGGTGTGTTTCAGGGGGGGGCCGGGCTCACTCGCCCTGGGCGTTCGACGCCTGCCCGTCGATGCTCTTGCGGACCTCGTCCATGTCCAGCCTGCGGGCCTGCCCGATGACGTCCGTCAGAGCGGCCTCCGGCAGCGCGCCCGGCTGGGCGAACACGGCGACCTGATCGCGGACGATCATCAGCGTCGGGATCGACTGGATATTGAAGGCCGCGGCCAGCTCCGGCTGCGCCTCGGTGTCCACCTTGCCGAACACCAGGTCCGGGTTCTCCTCGGCCGCCTTCTCGTACACGGGCGCGAACTGACGGCACGGGCCGCACCAGGACGCCCAGAAGTCGATCAGAACGAACCCGTTCTCCGTGACCGTCTGGTCGAAGTTCTCCTTGGTGAGCTCCACGGTGCTGCTCATGCGTGATTCCCTCTTCCTGGTGTGGGGTCGAGCCGTCTGCGCAACACGGCCACCCGCGTACGTATTCCGGCCGCGTACCCGTGTGGTCAATGGGCACACCCCGTGTGGCCGCCCGGTACACCACCCACCAGACTTGTCCCCATGACGGAAACGGAATCCATCGCTTATGACGTCGTGGTGCTCGGGGCCGGGCCCGTGGGGGAGAACGTGGCCGACCGCACCAGGGCGGCCGGCCTGTCCACCGCGATCGTGGAGAGCGAGCTGGTCGGCGGCGAGTGCTCCTACTGGGCGTGCATGCCCAGCAAGGCCCTGCTGCGCCCGGTCATCGCCCGCGCCGACGCCCGCCGCCTGCCGGGCCTGAGCCAGGCCGTGCAGGGCCCCCTCGACGCGCCCGCGGTCCTCGCCCGCCGCGACGCGTACACCTCGCACTGGAAGGACGACGGCCAGGTCGGGTGGGTCGAGGGCATCGGCGCCGACCTGTACCGCGGCCACGGCCGACTGGCCGGACCGCGCACGGTCACCGTGACCGGCGCCGACGGCGTCGTAAGGACCCTGACCGCCCGGCACGCCGTCGCCGTCTGCACCGGCACCCGCGCCCTGCTGCCCGACCTGCCAGGACTCGCCGACGTGACACCGTGGACCAGCCGGGAGGCGACCAGCGCGCGGTCCGTGCCCGGCCGGCTGATCGTGGTGGGCGGCGGGGTGGTCGCCACCGAGATGGCCACCGTCTGGCAGGCCCTCGGCTCCCAGGTCACCGTCCTGGTCCGCGGCAAGGGCCTGCTGCCCCGCATGGAACCCTTCGCAGGCGAACTGGTGGCCGAGGCGCTGGCGGACGCCGGCGCCGACATCCGTACCGGCACCTCCGTCGAGTCGGTGACCCGCCAGAACGGCACCGTCGTCGCGGTCACCGCGGCCGGCGACCGCGTCGAGGGCGACGAGATCCTCTTCGCCACCGG
The DNA here is from genome assembly GCF_044765425.1 of Streptomyces sp. NPDC102462. NCBI lineage: Bacteria > Bacillati > Actinomycetota > Actinomycetes > Kitasatosporales > Streptomycetaceae > Streptomyces > Streptomyces sp. NPDC102462. Next base: position 112,069 of record NZ_JBIWKB010000025.1, read on the forward strand.
CCGTGCCCCGCACACCGACGACATCGGGCTGGACACCGTCGGGCTCGAACCCGGGTCGTGGCTGCCGGTCGACGACAGCCTCCGGGTCACCGGAACCGACTGGCTGTACGCGGTCGGCGACGTCAACCACCGCGCGCTGCTGACCCACCAGGGCAAGTACCAGGCCCGGATCGCGGGCACCGCCATCGCCGCACGGGCCGCGGGCGACCCCGCCCGGGCCGAGCCCTGGGGCCCGCACACCGCCACCGCCGACCACCACGCCGTACCCCAGGTCGTCTTCACCGACCCCGAGGCGGCCGCCGTCGGACTCTCCCTCGCGGAGGCGGAACAGGCCGGCCACCGGGTGCGGGCCGTCGACGTCGAGTTCTCCTCGGTGGCCGGAGCCGGCCTGTACGGCGATGGCTACAAGGGCCGCGCCCGCATGGTCGTCGACCTGGAGGACGAGATCCTGCGCGGGGTCACCTTCGTCGGCCCCGGCGTCGGCGAGCTGATCCACTCGGCGACCGTCGCCGTCGCCGGACAGGTCCCGGTCAGCCGCCTGTGGCACGCCGTGCCGTCGTACCCGACGATCAGCGAGGTGTGGCTGCGCCTGCTGGAGGAGTACCGGGGCTGACCGCGCGGGCCGCCCGCCGCGTCAGGGCAGTTCGAAGCCCAGGGCCGCGGCGGCGGCCTCGGGCGTCGGCTGCGTCCACCGCTGCGTCATCGCCGTCTGCGAGGACAGGGAGCGCAGTTCGGCACGGTCGAGGTAGAGGGTGCCGTCCAAGTGGTCCGTCTCGTGCTGCACGATCCGGGCCGGCCACCCGCTGACCACCTCGTCCAGGGCCCGGCCCCGCTCGTCCTCGCCGCGCAGCCGCACCTCGGCGTGCCGGGCCACCACCGCCTGCCACCCCGGCACGCTCAGACAGCCCTCGAAGAAGGCGGCCCGGCCGCCGCCCACCGGCGTGTACGAGGGGTTCACCAGCACCCGGAAGGGCTGCGGCACCCGCCCGCGGGCCAGCCGCACCTCGTCCGGCACCGCCGCCGGATCCTCGACGACCGCGATCCGCAGCCCCACGCCGACCTGCGGCGCGGCGAGCCCGACGCCCGGAGCCTCGTGCATGGTGCGGCGCAGGGCCTCGACGAACCGGGCCAGCAGCGCGGGCTCCAACTGCCCGTCGTACGGTTCGGCCGGCCGGCGCAGCACCGGGTCGCCGGCCGCCACGATGGGCAACGGACCGTCGGCGGCGAGGAGTTGTTCGACCCGCTCGGCGAGGGGTGCTCGATCAGTGGGAGCTGCCATCGCGCCAGCATGCCACGGCGGTTCCCCCGGGACACGGCGGCTCCGCACCCTTGTGTGGCGTACGTCACTTCGAGACGCGGGAACTTGTCCGCCCGGCGTTCCGACCACTGGACCGTCATCCCTGAGGATCGAGTCCCCCGGAGAAGCCGCCGATGTCCACCGCTCCCCCGACCACCACGGACGAGGCCGCCCGGCCCGCCGCCCCGTCGCCCTCCCCGAGCCGCTGGGCCCCGCTGCGCCCCCTGGTGCTGCGCCTGCACTTCTACGCCGGTGTGCTCGTCGCCCCGTTCCTGCTGGTCGCCGCCGTGACCGGATTCCTGTACGCCTGCTCCTACCAGGTGGAGAAGCTGGTCTACTCGCATGAACTGACGGTCCCGGTCGGACCGACCGAACTGACCGTCTCCGAGCAGGTGGCCGCGGCCCGCAAGGCCCACCCCGAGGGCACCGTCGCCGCCGTGCGCCCCGCCCCGGGGCCGGAGGCCACCACCCGGGTGCTGCTCAGCGGCGTCCCCGGCGTCGACCCCGACCACACCCTCGCCGTCTTCGTCGACCCCTACACGGGGACCGTGCGCGGCGCGCTGGAGCAGTACGGCGCGAGCGGCGCGCTGCCGCTGCGCACCTGGATCGACGAACTCCACCGCGATCTGCACCTCGGCGACCAGGGCCGGCTCTACAGCGAACTCGCCGCGAGCTGGCTGTGGGTGATAGCGGGCGGCGGGCTCGTGCTGTGGTTCTCCCGGCGGCGCGCCCTGCGCAGGGTGCGGGGGACCAGCGGGCGACGCCGCACCCTCGGCCTGCACGGCGGCGTGGGCGCCTGGGCCGCGGCCGGCTTCCTCTTCCTGTCGGCGACCGGCCTGACCTGGTCGACGTACGCCGGCGCGAACATCGAGGACCTGCGCGCCTCGCTCCGCCAGGCCACCCCGTCGGTGTCGGCGGCGGTCAACGGCGGCGAACACGCGGGCCACGGCGCCGCGGCCGGCACCGGCGGGGACGCCGCGCACGGCGTCGGCCTGGACACTGTGCTCGCGGCGGCCCGGGCGCAGGGGCTGGGCGATCCGGTGGAGATCGTCCCGCCCGCCGACGCGACATCGGCGTACGTCGTCCGGCAGATCCAGCGCAGCTGGCCGGAGAAGCAGGACTCGGTCGCCGTCGACCCGGCCACCGGCCGGGTCACCGACGTCCTGCGCTTCGACGACTACCCGGTGCTCGCCAAGCTCAGCCGCTGGGGCATCGACCTGCACAGCGGCAGCCTGTTCGGGATCGTCAACCAGATCGGTCTGGCGCTGCTCGCGCTGGCCCTAGTGCTGCTCATCCTGTGGGGCTACCGCATGTGGTGGCAGCGCGGCCGCGGCACCGCCTTCGGCCGGCCCCTGCCACGCGGCGCCTGGGCGCAGGTGTCCCCGTACATCCTGGTCCCGGCGCTGGCGGCGACAGCCGTCCTCGGCTACTTCGTCCCCCTGCTCGGCATCCCACTGGCCGCGTTCCTCGTCATGGACGTAGTGCTGGGCGAGACGGCCCACCGCCGCGCACGCCGCGCCCACGGGGTTGTGCCCGACACGAAGTGACGCGCTCCGCCGGAGGCGGAGGGGCCCGACACCCGACGCCGGGGGTGGGGCCGGTGGCCCCCGCGTCCGTCCTGCTCCGCGAGACGGACACTCCGGCGCCGGCGATCTCACCGCCCTGCCGGGCGGCCCTCTGCTCGCCGCGCCCACGGCGGTGTGGCCGACACGAAGTGACGCGCTCCGCCGGAGGCGGAGGGGCCCGACACCCGACGCCGGGGGTGGGGCCGGTGGCCCCCGCGTCCGTCCTGCTCCGCGA
>NZ_JBIWKB010000025.1:115263-123467 GCF_044765425.1 Streptomyces sp. NPDC102462
GAGACGGACACTCCGGCGCCGGCGATCTCACCGCCCTGCCGGGCGGCCCTCTGCTCGCCGCGCACTCGGCGGCACGGGCGAGCCCGTCCCCGCGGCCGCTGCGCACCACCGCCGTCTGCGCGGCCCGGCGGCGGGGGGTGTACGGCCGAGCGGTGGGCGGACGAGGAGAGGCGGACCGCGGGCCGTGCGGTCGGCAGGGCGGCCCCGCCTTCCGCACCGGCCGAACGGCGACGCTCGCGAGCCCGGCCGCCACGGCACCCGTGCCACGGCGGATTCGCCGCCCTGCTGCCCCGGCGGGCACCTCGGTGGGCCGCGCCGCCGCATGCCCCTCGGGGGTCCCGGCGCACTCCGCGGTCACCCCGTTCCTGGCCCGGCCCTCGTCGTACCCCCGCGCAAGCCGCCCGCGGCGTGCGGGGGTACGGCGAGGGCCCGGCTCCTTCAGGAACCGGGCCCTGGGCGGGGGTTGCTCAGACTTCCGCGAAGTCTCCCGCGAGCGCCGAGGCGATCCGCAGGTGTGTCTCCGCCTCGTCGTGCCGTGCCTGCCGCTGGAGCGTGCGGCCCAGCATCAGCCGGGCGTAGTGCTCCACCGGGTCACGCTCCACGATCGCCCGCAACTCCGCCTCCGCACGGCTCAGTTGGGCCGAGTGGTAGTAGGCACGGGCCAGCAGCAGCCGGGGACCGGTCTGCTCCGGCACCTCCTCGACCAGCCCGGCCAGCACGCGCGCCGCACCCGCGTAGTCCTGGGCGTCGAAGAACTGCCGCCCGCGCTCCCAGCGCTCGGCCGTGGTTCCGTGGTCGTAGTACGTCGTCTCCACTCGTGACCTCCTTCGCCCCCCACAACCGAACCCAATGGTTGAAAATTCCACCACCAACCCCGACCGCTACCTGACCCGACCACGCCGCCTGAGCGGGGCCGACGGCAGCTCGGGCGCGGAGAGCGGGTCGCCGTCGTACCCCTTCACCTCGCCGAAGCGCGACCCCGTCAGCCAGTCCGTGCGGGCCTGCTCGATCTCTTGCTGGGTGCGGGCGATGAAGTTCCACCACATGATCAGCTCCTCCTCGAACGGCTCGCCGCCGAGCAGCATCAGCCCCGCGTCCGACTCGGCGCGCAGCGGCAGTTCGCTTCGGCCGCAGCCGAGGTAGAGCATCGAACCCGGCAGCACGGGCACGCCGTCCACGTGTACCTCGCCGGACATCGCCAGGACCCCGTACTCGAAGTCGCGCTCCAGCGGGAGGCGGACATCGCTGCCGCGGGCCAGCGTGAGATCGGCGCCCACGATCGGCGTGTACGCCGTACCGGGCGAGGCGGTGCCGTCGAGGTCACCGAGGATCACGGTCGCCGTCAGGCCCGGCGCGCTGACCGTGGGCAGTTCGGGGTGGTACTCGAACCGCGGGTCGGTGTGGCGGTGCGCGTCCGGCAGCGCGACCCACAGCTGCGCGCCGTGCAGGAGGCGTGCGTGCGGGCGGGGGCTCTCCTCGGAGTGGCTGATCGCCCGGCCCGAGGTCATCAGGCCCAGCTGCCTGGGCCGGATGGTCTGCACGCTGCCGGTCGAGTCCCGGTGCAGCACCTCGCCCTCGTGCAGCCAGCTGACCGTCTGCAGGCCCATGTGCGGGTGCGGCGGGACCTGCATGCCCGGCTCGTCGGCGATGTCGTCGGGCCCGTAGTGGTCGACGAAGGCCCACGCGCCGATCATGCGCCGGCCGAGGTTCGGCAGCAGCCGGCGCACCTCGGTCGACTCGCCGAGCCGCACCTCGCGGGGGCTCAGCAGCTCGCGGACGGGCTCGGCGACGACGAATCCGCGGCCGCCGCAGACACTGGGTACGGGCGCGCGGTCAAGGTTGCTCATGGCGCCCAACCTAGCGCCGGTCCTGCGGTCGCCGAGCCCGGAACGGCCGCCCCGCCGCCGGGTGCCGCGCTCTGGCGGGTACGGAATCTTCACCGGGCGGCCACGGAATCCCACTCTCCTTGCTTAAGTCAATCAACGGACTTACAGTCGATGGGCCGCACACCCGAGTGCCCGGACGGAGGCCCGACCATGGCCCACGCACAACCCCGGCCCGTTCAGGAGGCGAGGCCGCAGGAGCCCACCGCGCCGCGGACGAACCTCGTCGTCGCCGTGCTGGCCTTCGGCGGCATCGTGGTCTCGCTGATGCAGACCCTGGTGATCCCGATCGTGCCCGAGCTGCCGAAGCTGCTCGACGCGCCGGCCTCGGACGCGGCCTGGGCCGTCACCGCCACCCTGCTCGCGGCCGCCGTCGCCACCCCCGTCATGGGCCGGCTCGGCGACATGTACGGCAAGCGGCTCATGCTGCTGACCAGCCTCGCCATGCTGGTCGCCGGATCGGTCACCGCCGGGCTCAGCGACACCCTCGTTCCCATGATCGTCGGGCGGGCCCTGCAAGGGCTGGCCGCCGGTGTGATCCCGCTCGGCATCAGCATCATGCGCGACGAACTGCCCGCGGAACGGCTCGGCTCCGCCACCGCCCTGATGAGCGCGTCCCTGGGCGTCGGCGGCGCCCTCGGGCTGCCCGCCGCCGCGGTCATCGCGGACCACTTCGACTGGCACATGCTGTTCTGGACGTCGGCAGCCCTCGGCGTCGTCGCCGCCGTGCTCGTGCTGCTCCTCGTCCCCGAGTCCCGGGTGCGCACCGGCGGCCGGTTCGACCTGCCCGGCGCCGTCGGCATGGCGGCCGGCCTGGTCTGTCTGCTGCTGGCGATCTCCAAGGGCGCCGACTGGGGCTGGACGGGCGGCACGACCCTCGGCCTGTTCGGCGCCGCGGTCCTGGTGCTGTTCCTGTGGGGCCTGTTCGAACTGCGCGCCGCGCACCCACTGGTGGACCTGCGCGCCACGGCCCGCCGCCAGGTGCTGGTGACCAACCTCGCCTCGGTCGCCTTCGGCTTCTCCATGTTCGCCATGTCCCTGGTGCTCCCGCAGCTGCTGCAACTGCCCGTGGCGACCGGCTACGGCCTGGGCAAGTCGCTGCTCTTCGCCGGACTCGTCATGGCGCCGACCGGCCTGGTGATGATGGCCATGGCGCCGGTGTCCGCGGCGGTGTCCCGGGCGTGGGGGCCGAAGGTGACCCTGATGTGCGGCGCGGTGATCGTGGCCGCCGGCTACGGCCTCAACATCGTGATGATGGACGCCGTCTGGCAGCTCGTCGTGGCCTCCTGCGTCATCGGCGCCGGCATCGGCTTCGCCTACGGCGCCATGCCCGCGCTCATCATGGGCGCCGTGGACCCGTCCGAGACGGCCGCCGCGAACAGCCTCAACACCCTGATGCGGTCCATCGGCACCTCCACCGCCAGCGCCGTCGCGGGCGTGATCCTGGCGCAGCTGACCACCCCGTTCGGCGCCGTCTCCCTGCCCTCCGAGAACGGCTTCAAGGTGGTCATGGCCGTCGGCTCCGGAGCGGCGGTCCTCGCGCTCCTCGTGGCCTCCTTCATCCCGCGCCGCCGCGAGGCCCCGCCCGTGGTGGGACCGGCCACTGTGCAGGCCGCGGCGACCGGTGACGTCCCGCAGCCGCCCGCGCGGCCCGGGCCGGAGGCCACGCGGACGCCGGGTCCGGAAGCGGTGTCCGCGGAGCCGGCCGGGACCGTGCCCGCCGGGCACGGCGAGCGCGGCATCCCGGTGCGCGGGCGGGTGCGCGGCGCCGACGGCGCGCCCGTGGCCGGAGCGGCCGTCACCCTGATCGCGCTCGAAGGACGGCAGCTGGGCCGGGTCGTCGCACGGCCCGACGGGGCGTACGCGCTTACCGCGCCGGGGGAGGGGACGTACGTCCTGATCGCCTCCGCCGCGGGCCGCCGGCCGCGTGCCACCTCGCTGGTGGTCGGCGCGGACCCGACGGCCTACGACATCCTGCTGAGCGGCGGTGGTGGGCTCACCGGAGTGGTGCGCTCCGCGGACAGCGGGGCGCCGGTCGCGGGCGCGGTCGTCGTCGTGACCGACGTGCGCGGCGACGTCCTGGCCACCGCGCACACCGACACGCTCGGCGAGTTCGGCGTCGCCGGCCTGGTGCCCGGGACGGTGACCCTCGCCGTCAACTCGCCCGAGCACCGCCCGCTCGCGCTGCCCGTCGACCTGGCCGACACCGGTGACACGCGCGTGGAGCTGGAACTGCGGCCCGGGGCGTACGTACGCGGCACGGTGCGCGGCGCAGGCGCCCCCCTGAGCGACGCCCGGGTGACCCTGGTGGACGCCACGGGTGATGTCGTCGCCACGACCACGACCGGTGTCGACGGGGCGTACGCCTTCACCGACCTGGACACCGGCCAGTACTCGGTCGTCGCGACCGGCTACCCGCCCCGGGCCACCGACGTGCGCATCGACGGCGGCGACACGGAGAACTACGACATCGAACTCACCCACCCCAGCGCGTGAGCGCTCCGCTGGGTTTGGCGGGATGTGCCGGTGGTTGTGTGCGGAGGTGTTGTGGCTGGTCGCGCCCGCGCGGCGGAGCCGCATGTTGACACAGCCCCGCGCCCCTTGGGGGCGGTGTTTTCGCTTGGGCCGCGTCCGGCGCGTGAGTGCTTCGCTGGGTGTGGTGGGATGTGCCGGTGGTTGTGTGCGGAGGTGTTGTGGCTGGTCGCGCCCGCGCGGCGGAGCCGCATGTTGACACAGCCCCGCGCCCCTTTGGGGGCGTTGTCCTGGTGGGGCTTGTTTGTGCCGCGGCCCGGATGGTGGGGGTGTGGGGGTGGGCGGACGATGGAGGGGTGGGGCGGTTGCCGTGTGCGTCGGTGCCAGCCGAGGTCGCCGGGAGACGGTGACCGGCCCCGGCCGCGGTCGGCGGCCGGAAGGGAGGACACCGTCATGCTGGAAGTGAAGACGGTCGACAAGCCCGACGAGCGGCGCGACTTCCCCCGCGGCCATCTCGAAGCCGTCCACCTGAGCGGACTCGACTTCGCCGTGGCCACCTTCGAACCGGGCTGGCGCTGGTCGCAGTCCGTGGCGCCGATCGCGGGCACGGAGAGCTGCATGGTGCACCACAACGGCTTCGTGGTGCGGGGACGGATGCGGCTGCGCATGGACGACGGCGGCGAGGCCGAGGTCGGCCCTGGCGACGTCTTCGTGTGCACCCCCGGCCACGACGCCTGGGTCGTAGGCGACGAACAGGTCGTGGTCCACGACTTCGCCGGCGGCATGGCCCAGACCTACGCGAAGTCCCCGGGGCCGTAACCGCGGACGCCTGCGGCCCTGGCCGCCATGTGCACCGACGGCGGACCTGGGCGCGTGCGGTCTTCTGCGGGCGGGGTGCGGGGCAAGTCGACCACACCGGCGCCCCCTGCGGGCGCCGGTGCCGCAGGCGGTGTGGCCGGCGTCTCCAAGCGGTCGAGTTCTTCGACGGCAAGGACGAGGTGCTTGCCGCGAGCCTGGAGCGGCGGATCCCGGGTACGAGGCCCGGCTCAGGCCCACCGAGCCGGCGGCCATGTCGCCCCGCCGGCAGATCTTGTACGTCTTCGAACGGCTTGCCGAGCACTCCGTGGACCCCGACTACCCCGAGCACCCGGCGAGCGCGGTCGCCCGCGGCGCCAAGGAGCGGCTGCAGACCCACTTCGTCGGCGCCCGCGTGGAGCGGCTGGACGACGGACTCGCGGGCGACGGTGACCGCGCTCCTGGACGCGGCTGGCGCCCGGGCGTGACGCGGCAAGTATCCCGGCGTCACCGGCCCGCAGGGCACCCACGGCGACAGGGGCACGCCCGTCGCGGACACCCCCGTGGCCCGCGACGGGCGTGCCCCTGTCGCCCGCGACCGGCATGCTCCCGTCACCAGTGACCGGCGTCCCCCGTCGCCGGCAGCCGCTCACGCCGCAGCGGCCACCGCCCCGATCGCCGGGGTCCGCAGCACCCTGCGTGCCGTGCCGAGGCTCGTGCCCAGCGTCACCGCCGCGGCCACCGCGCACACCGCGAGCCAGATGCCGAGCGTCCGACCCGGCAGCACACCGTCGGTGCGGACCATCGTGAACGGAACGATCCCGGCGAGCGCGGCCACCGTGCCGAGCAGCACCCCCACCACCGTGAGCACCGTGGACTCGACGCCCACCGTGCCCAGCACCTGGCCGGGGGTGGCGCCCGCCAGCCGCTGCCGGCCGAACTCCGAGCCGCGGTACGTGGTCGCCGCGTACAGCGAGTTGACCAGCATGACGCAGACGAACACCGCGATGACGCCGGCGACCGTCAGATTCAGCGTCTCCAGGTTCTTCGCGTCGACCGACCTGCGCAGCCCCGAGGCCGCGACGGCGTCGGACTCCACCGACTGCATGGTCACCGTCGCCGTGCTGATGGCCGTGAACAGGATCAGCGACATCAGGATCCCGGACAGCTCGTCCACCCGGCGGCGCAGAGTGCGCACCGCGAGCCAGCCGCTCGCCCCGCCCAGCGGCAGCGCGGCGAGCACGGCGCCGAACAACCGCGGCGCCAGCAGCGCGAAACCCACCGACAGCAGGATCGCCCCATACGCGGGCGCCGCCATCAGCGCCGCGTCCGTCGCCGAGAACGCGTACGTGCTCGCCGCGGACAGCACCCCGGCGGCCAGCGCGCCGTACGCGAGGAGCGTCCGCCCCCGGCCGCGCCGCACGCCCCGGCGCGTCGCCCGGCGCACGGCGAGGAACGCCGCGCCCGCCGACGCGAGCAGCGTGACACCGACTCCGGACAGCAACGCGACCGGGCCGAAGGCGGCTTCCACGGAGGGGGCCACCTGGCCGCTGTCCCGGAGCGCGCCGAGCAGCGCCCGCCCGCCGAGCACCGCGGGACCGACCGCCAGGACCGTGCCCACCAGGGCCACGGCGACGGCCTCGCCGACGACCATCCGCCTGATCTGCGCGGGCGTCGCCCCCGAGCAGCGCAGCAACTCCATCTCGGCCGACCGCTGCCGCACGTTCACGGTCAGGGTGGAGGCGATGGCGAAGAAGACCAGCAGGGTGCCGTAGCCGCCGACGACGCCCGCCGTGGTGCCCAGCGTCTGCGCGCTCACATCGTCGACGCCCGGCTGCCCGGCCGTGTCGTGCAGCGAGTTGAAGGCCATGACGAGCGCCGCGCCGAGGAAGGCGGACAGCAGCGTTGCCAGGAACCGTCCGGGGCGCTTGCGGATCGACCGCAGAGCCAGTACGAGCATCGCTCACACCCCCGCCGGCACGTCGTCGCCGAGGTGCGCGAGCCATTCGGCGACCGCGTCGGCCGTCGGCGCGGGCAACTGCCCCGCGAGCCGGCCGTCGGCCAGGAACAGCACGGAGTCGGCGTACGAGGCGGCGACCGGGTCGTGCGTCACCATCACCACGGTCCGGCCGTGCACCCGCACCGCCTCCCGCAACAGCCGCAGCACCTCCCGCGCGCTGCGCGTGTCCAGCGCGCCGGTCGGCTCGTCCGCGAAGATCACCCGCGGCTCGGTGACCAGCGCCCGGGCGATCGCCACCCGCTGCCGCTGACCGCCGGACAACTGGCCGGGCAGATGCCCGAGCCGGTCGCCGAGCCCGACGGCCGTCAGCACCTCCCGGGCCCGCTTCCGGTCCACGCGCCGGCCCGCGAGCTTCAGCGGCAGCACCGTGTTCTGCGCGACGGTCAGGGTGTCCAGCAGGTTGTACTGCTGGAAGACGAACCCGACCCGGCCGCGCCGGAACCGGGTCAGCTCCGCCTCGCCGGAACCCGTCAGCTCCGCGCCGTCGACCATCACGATCCCGCTGTCGGGCCGGTCGAGACCGGCCGCGCACTGCAACAGCGTGGACTTGCCCGACCCCGACGGGCCCATCACCGCCGTGAACGTGCCCCGGGCCAGGCCGAGCGTGATCCCGTCGAGGGCGGTCACGGCGCCATCCCCGCTGCCGTACGTCTTGGTGACCTTGACCAGCCGCAGCGCCTCGGCGGCGGGTCCCGCGGCGTGCGTGCGTCGCGAAGGTGTGCGCAACATCGTCATCCCTCTCCGTCCGGCACCCGGTGTGCCCGTCTGTGCCCGTCGACGACGCTACGGAGCGGACGGCCGCGGCACATGGGGCGCAGAGCCCGTATCGGCGGGTGTAGCCAGCTACACCCGTACGGGTCCGGTTACCGGGTTCCTTGCAGAAAGCCCCGGCGTTCACGCCGGGGATGAATGCATCTCAAGACTGCTCTGACGTGCATCTTAGAGCGGACGTTTTTGCTGCTCGATGTACCGGCGGACGATCGCCAACGGTGCTCCGCCGCACGATGCGGAGAAAGACGAGGGCGACCACAGGT